>JAPOJR010000069.1 GCA_029978325.1 Alphaproteobacteria bacterium
GCTGGGTACCGCAGTCATTGTCCTTCCATGGCATAATCCGGCGCTCCTAGCCGAACAAGCCGCGACGCTCGACCTTCTGTCAGGAGGCCGCTTCGATTTCGGCATTGGAAAAGGCTATCGCAAGGCTGAATTCGATAGCTTCTGCATCGATCAATCGGAAGCAGAGGCGCGGTTTCAGGAATGCCTGGATTTTCTGCGCAAGGCATGGAGCGAGCCCGAGCGGTTTTCCCACCATGGGCGTTTTTGGGACTACGAAAACATCGTCGTCGAGCCGCGCCCGATCCAACGGCCACATCCTCCATTCTGGATGGCCGCCGGCAGCGTCGAATCCATCCGGCGGGCGGCACGCGAAGGCTTCAATCTGCTGCTCGACCAGTTGGCGCCATCCGACCTGAGCCTGGAGCGGGCCCAGATATTCCGCGATGCCCTGGAAGAATTCGGTCGCGACCGGAATTCCAGCAAGATTGCGTTGGCGCGGTCGCTGCAACTGGCGGAAACCAGGGCCGAGCGCGACGCGGCATTGGCGGTCCGCCGCCGCGTTCTGAGCCGGATCGGCGATCTTGCCCGCGGTCGAGGAGCCGAGCGCTACGCCGACATTGCTTCGGTTAGCGACGAAGAACTGGCCAAAGACGATTCAACCCTGATCGGCATGCCAGACGATATCATTCCTCGCCTGCAAAAGCTGTCGGATGGCGGTATCGATACGGTGTTGTTGATCGATCCGAACGGCGATCAGCGCTCGCTCAAAATCTTTGCCTCAGAGATTGCGCCGATGGTCGACGGTGCGGCGCAAATCGCCGAAAACGTATCTTAAGGTTCGGCAGGTTCTATCCGTTATACCGATGTTGCTGAGAAAATAGTCCATGACCCAACGCATCAGTCTCGTTACAGGCGGCGCAAGCGGCATAGGCCGGGCCACGGCATTGCGTCTCGCTGCTGCCGGAGATTCGGTCATCGTTGCCGATATCAATGCTGAAGGTGGTGCAGAAACTGTGCGCCGCATCCATGATGCTGGCGGTATCGCCCGGTTTGAGCATCTGAACGTCGCTGACGAAGCCAGTGTCGCCAGCCTGGCCGGCCGGGCCGGCCCGATCCGCAACCTGATCAACTGTGCAGGCATCTTGCAAAACGCCAACCGGGTCGAAGATATGGACCTGGGCGAGCATGACCGGGTTTGGGCCATCAACTATCGCGGCACCTATCTGTGTTGCCGTGCCTGGGGCGGCATCATTGCGGAAGCCGGCGGCGGCTGTATCGTCAATATTGGCTCCATCGCCGGCAAGCGCATGTTCCCTGTCCCCGCCTACTCGCCCAGCAAAATGGCGATCCATGGCCTGACAGAGGAACTAGCGGCCGATCTCGGTCCGCGCGGCGTACGGGTCAATGCCATTGCGCCGGGGTTTGTCCTGACGGAAGCCCTGCAGGCTCGCATCGACGCCGGCGAACGCGATACCTCGGTGATGGAGGCGCAGACGCCGCTCGGCAGACTGATGCGCCCTGAGGATATTGCCAACGGCATCCACTTCCTTTGTTCCGATGCGGCTGCCATGATTACTGGCATTGTGCTGCCGATCGACGGCGGCTGGCTAGCCGGCGTCACCTATTATTCCTACGCAGGCCTGAAGAAAAACTAGGGAGACCCTGAGATATGAAAGCTGCAGTCATGCGCGCAGCGCACGCGCCGCTCGCCATTGAAGACATCGCCATTGCCGACCCCGGCCCGCGAGAGGTGTTGGTCAAAACCGCGGCCTGCGGCGTTTGCCACTCCGACCTGCATTTCATCGAAGGCCTGTACCCGACGAAGATGCCCATCGTGTTAGGCCACGAAGCCGCCGGCGTCGTCGAAAAGGTCGGCGCGCTGGTCGACTATGTAAAGCCCGGCGACCATGTCATCACCTGCCTCAGCGCGTTCTGCGGCACGTGCGAGTATTGCATCACCGGCCACCTGTCGCTGTGCACCAAGGTTGGCCTGGAACGCTCGCCTACCGATACGCCGCGGCTCGGCACGAAAGACGCGCCGATCCACCAATTCGCCAACCTCTCCGCATTTGCCGAGAAAATGCTGGTGCATGAGAATGCGGTGGTGAAGGTCGATAAAGATATGCCGCTGGACCGGGCCGCCCTGATCGGTTGTGGCGTCACGACCGGCGTCGGCGCGGTGCAGAACACAGCGCGCATTCATGCAGGTGAGACCGTAGCGGTGATCGGTTGCGGCGGCGTGGGACTTTCCGCCATCAACGGCGCATTTATTGCCGGCGCAAGCCGGATTATCGCGGTCGACCTTTCGGCCACCAAGCTGAATATCGCCAAGGAATTTGGCGCTACAGACGTGGTGAATCCGGCGGATGGTGACGTCGCCAAGCAGGTGCGCAATCTGACCGGCGGCGAAGGCGTGCACCATGCCTTTGAGGCCATCGGCCTGAAACAAACAGCGGAAGACGCATTTCGCATGATCCGTCCCGGTGGCACCGCCACGATCGTCGGCATGATCCCCGTTGGGACGAAGGTAGAGCTGCACGGCCCGGAATTCCTGCGCGAGAAAAAAATGCAGGGCTCGAACATGGGATCGAACCGCTTTCGTATCGACATGCCGCGCTATGTGGATTTCTACCGCCAGGGCAGATTGAAGCTCGACGAAATGGTGAGCCAGCGGATTTCGCTGTCGGATGTCAACGATGCGTTCGTTGAGATGAAACGCGGCGACATCGCCCGCAGCGTCATCGTATTCGACTGAGGCCAAAGCCTTTCCGCTTTGCGGCCGGTAGGGTGTGACGCGCATCCGCGGCCGCGGGCAGGTGGAGGGGTCGGTTAAGGAACGGCCGCGGTTGCTGCGTCACAGGCAGAACAATACCCGCGGCCACCTAAACTCTGGTTGAAAGGAAAGATGGAATTTCGCGGCATTTGGATTAGCATTCCTCAAAAGCTGTGAACTTGCCGAATTCTGCCGTGTCCGGACAAAGCATCGAGGGTCAACCAATGGCATTTTCCATCCAACCTCTGGACGCGCCGCTGGGCGTTGAAGTGATCGGCTTCGACGTCGACCGTGACGCAACCCCCGACGCGGCGGCCCGTCTGAAGCAAGCCTGGCTCGACCATGTCGTCCTCTGCTTCCGGGACCAGCATGTCGGGCCTGCGGGGTTCGTCAAACTCGCCGGCCTGTTTGGAAAGCCGACGCCACAGCCTTTGCAACGCGCCGAATACCAGGTTGCAGGCCATCCGGAGCTTCGCGTTCTTTCCAGCGAGCATCGGGATACGCTGGGCGACAACCGCCTGTTGCGCATCGGCGGCAGTTGGCATTCCGACCATTCGCATCAACAAAGCCCACCGCGCGGCACCATGCTCCACGCCCTGCAGTTGCCGAGCCATGGCGGCAATACCAGCTTCACCAACCAGCACGCCGCATTCAAGGCTCTGCCGGCCGCCAAGCAGGCGCAGGCGAAGTCGCTGATGGTACACCACGTCTATAACAGCCCCTATGCACCGCGGAAAATGCAGACCCTCAGCGCGGCCGAAGCCCAGACTGCCGCGCCGCAAGCCGTTCATCCACTGGCGCGGCCCCATCCGGTCGATGGCCGCCTGGCCTTGTTCCTGAACCCGATCCGAACGGCCCGGATCGAAGGCATGACCGACGAGGCGTCCCAGGAATTGCTGGACGAGATGCTGGAGCATTCCACCCAGCCGCAATTCCGCTATAGCCATACTTGGCGCAAGGGCGACGTGCTGATTTGGGATAATCCGCAGGCGCTGCACATGGCGTCGCACGATTACCCGGAGAACGAGTTGCGCCTGATGCACCGGACCTTGGTTCGCAGCGACTGACGACCGCCTAGAGACCGACCGCCTAGAGGCACTGGTCTCAGTCGCTTGAAATCGCGTCTTCCACCCGTTCGCAGAGATAGTGGTAAAGCGCCAGGTGACCTTCCTGGATTCGCGGCGTGCTGCGACTCGGCACCGCTAGGAGGGCGTGCGCCAACGGGGCCAGTTTGCCGCCGCCGTCACCCGTAAAAGCGACCACCTTCATCTGTTCCCGGCGGGCCGCTTCGGCGGCCTGAACGACGTTGGCCGAATTACCGCTGGTCGACAGCGCCAGCAGCACGCCTCCGGGGCGGCCATGCGCCTCTACCTGCCGGGCAAAGACGCTGGCGTAGTCGTAGTCATTGGCCCAGGCGGTGAGGACCGCCGCATTGGCGGCCAGCGCGATGACGTTCAGCCCGCGCCGTTCCTTCAGGAAGCGGCCGACCAATTCACCGGCGATATGTTGGGCGTCCGCGGCGGAACCGCCATTGCCGCAGACCAAAACCGGCAGGCGAGCGGAAAGCGCGGCGGCGGTCCAGTCCACCGCGTCGGCCATCGCCTTTTCAAGCCCGGCGTCCGCCGTAGCCTGCACAGTCGCGGCGCTGGCAGCAAGGTAGTCACGTAACGACATGTGGTTATTGCCCTTCCGTCAAACGGGCGATGATGGCGGTCGTGCTCTGGCCCGCGATCAATGGCGCCAGAAGCACCTTGCCGCCGCGGGCCTGGACGATGTCTGCGCCCACAACATTGGCGACCGTATAATCCTGTCCCTTGACCAATACGTCCGGTTGCAAGGCCCGGATCAATGCTAACGGCGTGTCCTCGCCAAACGCCGTCACCAGGTCGACCGGCTTGAGCGCGGCCATGACCGTCGCGCGGGCGGCGAGGTTGTTGACCGGACGGGTAGGCCCTTTGAGACGGCTGACCGAAGCATCGTCATTCAACCCTACCACCAACCGGTCGCAACGCTCGCGCGCCCAGGCCAGCAATGCAACATGGCCCGGGTGGATGAGGTCAAAGCACCCGTTGGTAAAGCCGACCGTCAGGCCCGCCGCCTGCCATGCTGCGACACGGCGTGCGGCCTCGTCACGGCTGGCGATCAGGCTTTCCAGCGGCGGATGGATTTCATCGTCTGACGCCTGGCGGGCGGCGCGGAGTTCATCCGGCGTCACCTGGGCTGTGCCACGCTTGGCGACGACGATGCCGGCAGCGGCGTTGGCCAGGCTGGCCGCATCAACCCAATCCATCCCGGCGGCCAGTCCCAAGGCCAATGCAGCAACAACCGTGTCGCCCGCGCCGGATACGTCAAATACTTCCCGCGCTTCCGTGGGAATATGGGTGGCGGGTTCATCGGCGCGGATGATGGACAGGCCATCCTCGCTGCGTGTGGCCAAGACGGCCTCTAGCCCGCATGTATCGATTAACCACGCACACGCTTTTTCGACCGAAGCGTCATCTCCGATCACCATTCCGGTGGCCTCCGCCAATTCACGGCGGTTCGGCGTGACCGCACTGGCGCCGGCGTAGATGGAGAAGTCCCGCCCCTTAGGATCAACCAGCACGCGCTTTCCGGCATTCCGGGCAGCGGCGATCACGGCACCTGCAACCGGCGGCAATGCCGAGCCCTTGCCATAATCCGACAGGACAATGATGTCGGCAACATTGAGCCGGGTAGCGAAGCTATCTAGCAGGGCGACTTTTTCGCCAGGGGCTACCGGCCCGGTCCTTTCCCAGTCGTGCCGCAGCACCTGCTGCCCCTGCGCCAGAAAGCGGGTTTTGACGCTGGTCGGTCGCTCCCCTGTCGCAACAAGCCCTGCGGTAGAAATTCCCCATTCCTGAACAATAGAACGCACCGCTTCGCCATCGGCGTCCCGGCCGATCAGGCCGACCAGATCGACGTGTCCACCCAACGCGGCGATATTGGCGGCGACGTTGCCGGCTCCGCCCAGCATCTGGCGGGTTTCCTTGTGGCGCAACACCGGCACCGGAGCCTCCGGCGAAATGCGCTCGACGTCACCGGAGATATAGCGGTCCAACATAATATCGCCGATCACCAGCACACGGGCGGAGGCGAAGGCGTCGAGACGGTCGAGAAAGGGCACGGGATACGACGACCTAGCGGTAAGGGTCGGACTGACTGAGGAAACGCCGGACATAGTCGCCAACGCCCGCCTCAATCGATTGGAACGGCTGATTGTAACCGGCAGCGCGGAGGCGATCTATGCGGGCCTCCGTGAAATACTGATAGCGGGACCGCAGCACCTCCGGCATCGGCACATAGTCAATGCGCTGCGGCTGATCACACGCGGCCGCCAGGGCGCCGACCAGGTCTTTAAAACTGCGAGATTGGCCGGTACCCACGTTGTAAAGGCCGCTCCTCGGCTTGGATCGCAAAAGCCAAAGGGCGACATCGACGCAATCCTGCACATAGACGAAATCGCGCAACTGCCCGCCGTGCTCATATTCGGGGCGGTGCGATTCGAACAGATTGACCGACTGCCCCGCCGATACCGGCGAGTGATTCTTGGCGACGATGCTCTGCATATCGCCTTTGTGATACTCATTCGGGCCATAGACGTTGAAAAACTTCAGGCCGGCCCAAAACGGCGGCTGGGCCATGCCACGGTCGCGCTGGTCCACAGCCCACCGGTCGAACCAATGCTTCGACCAACCATACAGATTGAGCGGTTTAAGCTTGGCTAGCGCCACGGCGCTGTCGTCATCGTCAAAGCCAGCGTCGCCATCTCCGTAGGTCGCCGCCGACGACGCATAGACCAACGGAACCCGCTGCTCTGCGCAGTATTCCCAGAGCAGGCGCGAGGTCTGGAAATTCTGGCGGACCACCGCATCCGCATCGCTGACCGTGGTCGATGAAATCGCGCCCATGTGCAGTACGCCGGTTAATTGGCGTTGCTGCGATAACCAGGTGCCCAAGTTCTCCGGCAAGACCACGTCGTCAATCAGGTGATGGGCCAGATTGCGCCACTTCTGGTCACCGCCTAACCAATCACAGACCGCTACCGGGCCGCTGCCAGCCTCCAGCGAGGCCGCCACCAGGTTCGAACCAATAAATCCGGCGCCGCCGGTGACTAGGATCAAGCGCAAACCTCCGCCGCAACCAGGCCAGAGCGATAGTGGGACGCGTATCGCAACGGGCCGTAAATTCCTCAGTTTCAGTTGCGCCACCATAGCCGACCCGGCGGCACCCGCCTATACTTCCGGCCAAGGACAGATCGTCTGGCAAAGGAGCATCACCAGCAATGCAGGCAGACAGCAAGGCCGCGGCAGGCCAACTGGAACATATTTGGGGATTGGCCGGCGGCGATGCGAAGGCGCTGAACCAGGTTACCCTAACCGGCGACGAGCCGGCGCTGCCCGGCATCTACAATGTCGGCGTGCAAGCGCAGGCGGCGATTGCCGCAACCGGCCTCGCGGCAGCTGAAATTCACAAGGTGCGAGGCGGGCCTGCTCAAACCGTCAGCCTCAGCATGCGGCATGCGGCGGCGACGTTCCGGTCGGAAAGCTATATCCGGGTGGACGGCAAGCCGACGCGGGACTTCTTCGATTCGATCCACGGCTTTTACAAATGCGGTGACGGCGGCTGGGTGCAGGTGCACGCCAATTATCCGGCGCACCGCATGGCGGTAGCAGAATTGCTGCATTGCCCCTACTCACGCGAGGGTGTGCAGAAGGTGTTCGACGGCATGACGGCGCAGGCGGTCGAAGACCTGCTGGCGGCAAACAAGCTGCCGGTGGCGCGCATGCGCTCTGAGACCGAGTGGAACGCACACCCGCACAGCGCCGCCCTCGATGCACAGCCGGTGCTAATACTGGAAAAAATCGGCGAAGCTGACCCGCGGCCCTTGCCGGCGGCGGGCGCGCGGCCGTTGGAAGGACTGCGCATTCTCGATTTGACCAAGGTCATCGCCGGCCCTGTCTGCGGTCGAACCTTGGCGGAGCATGGCGCGGACGTATTGCAAATCACCGCCGCGCACCTGGCGCATGTAATGCCGTTGGTGATTGACGCCAATCGGGGCAAGCGCAGCGCTTACCTGGACCTGCGCAAAGCAACGGAAGTTGAGCGCCTGAAGGCGCTGGCAGCGGATGCTGACGTGTTCGTTCAGGGATACCGCCCCGGCACACTGGCGGCCCGCGGTCTGGGCCCCGAACACCTGGCGGAACTGCGGCCTGGCATCGTTTATGTCTCGCTGTCCGCATTCGGGCACCAGGGGCCCTGGGCGCAGCGGCGCGGGTTCGATTCGATCGTGCAGACGGCATCCGGAATCGGCCACGCCGGCGGAGTGGCTGCCGGCAGAGACGGCATGAAACACCTGCCGTGTCAGGCGTTGGATCACGCGAGCGGCTACCTGATGGCCCTGGGCGCCATCATGGGCCGGCTGAAGCAAAGCCAGGAAGGCGGATCATGGCTGGCACGCGTTTCTTTGGCGCGAACCGGCCGCTGGCTGCAGTCGCTGGGCAAGCAAGATGCGTTGGGCGCGGAAGACATGACAATCGATGCCATCAGCGACCTGATCGAAGACTACGGCCCCACCGCCTTCGGCCATATGACCGGCGTGAAGCCGGCGGCGCAGTTGAGCGCTACGCCGGGTCGATGGGCGACAAAGTCCGTGCCGCCCGGAATGCACCGGGCAGAATGGCGGTAAGCAGCGGCTTACAGGCTGCCAGGGGACCGTAACGCCGGCACTGGCAGCCCAAAGCTTGGTCCGCAACGATATTTTGTTCGGGCGCGCGCCTCAAAAGTTTTGGCGGCATAGACCTTGCCTCGACCGTGTTTCGCTGGCTCACTATGCGTCAATTTCATCGCCATGAGGAAACGCCGCCTATGTCTGCTACCTATGACTTTATAGTCGTCGGCTCTGGTTCCGCCGGTTCTGTACTGGCCAACCGCCTGTCCGCATCCGGCCAGTACAAAGTGCTGTGCCTGGAGGCTGGCACCGAGGGCTCGAACTATTTCTGGTCGCGCGTGCCAATTGGCATGGCCAAGCTGATCGACAATCCCGCCGTCAACTGGGTCTATTCGTCGGAGCCTGACGCAGGCTCGGGCGGGCGGCGCATTCCGGTGCCGCGGGGCAAGATGCTGGGCGGCTCCAGTTCGATCAACGGGATGGTGTTCGTGCGCGGCCAGCCGCAGGACTATGACCACTGGGCGCAACTCGGCAATCGCGGCTGGAGCTACCAGGACGTATTGCCGATTTTTCGCAAGATGGAGAGCTATAGCGGCGGCGATGACGAATTCCGCGGTCGGTCCGGCCCACTTCGGGTGAACGATACGCCCACGGATATTTCTCCGCTGCACCGGCGCATGATCCAATCGGCGGAGAAAATCGGGATCCCGTTCACCAAAGACTACAATGGCGGCGACCAAGAGGGCATCGGCATTACCCAAGTAACGATCAACAAGGGCCGCCGCCAATCTACCGCCTATTGCTATCTGGACCCGGCGCGGGGACGCTCGAACCTGACCATCGAGTCCGGCGCTATGGCGGAATCGCTGGTGCTGGAGGGCAAGCGCTGTGTCGGCGTGCGCTATAGTGTCAACGGGCAACGGCGCGAGGCGCGGGCGACCCGTGAAGTCATCGTCTCGACCGGTTCGATTAACTCGCCGAAATTGCTGGAGTTGTCCGGCATAGGCCAGAGCGACTTTCTGCGCGAAAAGGGCATCACGCCCATCCATGAACTGCGCGGCGTCGGCGAGAACCTGCGCGACCACTATAGCCCGCGGGTGCGATTCGCCATCACCGAAAAGGGCGCGACGTTCAACGACAACGGTCGTGGTTGGCGGCTATGGATGGAGGGAGTGAAGTACGCGCTGACAGGACAGGGCTTTTTCGCCATGACCGCAGCGCCCATCCGCATGTATTTCAAGACGCGCGAAGGGCTGGAAAGCCCAGACGCCGCGATTGCCATGACGCCATTCCTCTATGAATTGGACAAGGATGGCCACCTGGCCGTTTCAAAGCAACGGGGCGTGACGCTGAATATCAACGTGCTGCGCTCCGAAAGCATCGGCTCGATCCATATCAAGTCGGCCGATCCGTTCGAGCCGCCGGCGATCAATTTCAACTTCATGTCGTCGGAATACGACCGGCAGGGCACGGTTGCGGCGATCCGCAAGGCCAGAGCCCTGTTTGCCACCCCGCCCCTGGCCGATGCAGTGGGCGAGGAACTGGCGCCGGGCGCACACGTGCAGACCGACGAAGATCTGGTCCAGTGGATCTGCAATTACGCCGAAACCACCTATCACCCGGTGGGCACCTGCAAGATGGGCGCCGACCCGATGGCGGTGGTCGACGACCAGTTGCGGGTACATGGTTTGCAGGGCCTGCGGGTCGCCGACGCCTCGATCATGCCTACGCTCACCAGCGGCAACACCAATGCGCCGTCCATCATGATCGGCGAGAAATGTGCGGAAATGGTGCTGGCCGCGGCGGCATCAGCGGGACGGGCGGCTGCCTGACGGAAAGCAGCCTAACCCGACGCCATTTGCGTCGCCGCTGGGCCCGCCGATCGGTTCAATCGTGCGCTGGCTTGCGCTGTGCGGGCCAGGGCTCGCCCACGTCCTCCAGAAAGCAATCCAGCGCTTCGATCTCCAGGCGGATCGTGCCGCCACCGGAAACGGTGAGTTCGGCCGCGCCATCTGCAAAGGTCAGGCTCAGTAAATTCATGATGCGACCGCGGTCGCTCCTGTCGATCCCGCGCATGCGGACGCGCACGACCTGCTCCACAGAAAGCAGAGCATGCGAGCGCGTCGGCGGGTTGGGCTCGTCCCAGCGAAACCGGTTCAGCGCAACGACGAAACGCTGCTGCTCCTGCGCAAAAACCATGTCGGACAGCGGCGCTAGTCCGTCTTGGATCATCGCCGAGAGTACGGCCAGATCGTCAGCGTCTTTTGCCCTTAGCCTTAGGGGAGTTGTCATTGCGGTACCCTCTCGATCAAGGCGCCACATCCGGCCAGCTTTTCTTCCAACCGTTCGTAGCCTCGGTCTAGGTGATAAATGCGCCGGACTTCGGTCTCACCTTTTGCCGCAAGCCCCGCCAGCACCAAGGACACCGACGCCCTCAGGTCCGTCGCCATCACCGGCGCGCCACGTAACTGGCGTACGCCGCGAACCAAAGCGGACGAACCGTGCACGGTGATATTTGCCCCCATGCGTGCCAATTCCGGCACATGCATGAAACGGTTCTCGAAAATCGTTTCCGTCAGCATCGCTGCGCCGTCCGCTACAGTCATCAACGCCATGAATTGGGCCTGCAGGTCGGTGGGAAATCCGGGAAACGGCTCCGTCATCGCATCGGTGCCATGCAGACCATTGACCGCCTTCACCAACAAACCGTCCGGAGTCTCGTCCACCGTCACGCCAGCCTTTCGCAGGATCACATTTGCGGCGGTAAGATGGGATTCCCGCGCGCCGACCAGTTCGATCGCTCCGCCGGTGATCGCCGCCGCCATGGCATAGGTTCCGGTCTCGATCCGGTCGGGAATGACTGTGTGACGGGCCGCGTGCAAGGCGCTGACCCCCTGCACCCGCAGCGTATCGGTGCCTGCCCCCTCGATCTTGGCACCCATGGCGATCAGGCAGTTGGCCAGATCGACAATTTCGGGTTCGCGCGCTGCGTTCAGAATGACGGATTCACCCTGGGCCAAAGCCGCCGCCATCAAGGCATTCTCGGTGGCGCCGACCGAAACCTGGGCGAAGGCGATCTTGCCGCCGCGCAGTCCGCGCGAAGCCTTCGCCTCGATAAAGCCGCCGGTGATATCGATCTCGGCACCTAGGTCCTCCATGGCGGACAGATGCAGGTCGACCGGTCGATTGCCAATGGCGCACCCGCCGGGCAGCGACACCCTGGCCTCTCCCGCCCGCGCGAGCAACGGGCCCAGCACCAGGACGGATGCCCGCATCTTGCGCACCAAGTCATAGGGCGCAGTCGTGCTGGCCAGGTCGCGGCAGGACATGCGCATGACCCGCTCGCTTCCGTCGCCGCTCTGTTGAATATCGACGCCATGCTGCCGCAACAGCTCCGCCATAGAGGAGATATCGGCCAGACGCGGAACATTGGCCAAATCCAGGGCCTCCCGCGATAACAGGCTTGTCGCCATCAAAGGCAATGCTGCGTTCTTTGCGCCGCTGACCCCGATCCGCCCGGATAGCGACCGGCCGCCTTGGACGCGGATCATATCCATGACACGGTATCCTTCAAAGTGCGCAGGGCTAGAGCCGCGGCAGGGTTACGCCGCGCTGCCCCATATATTTGCCCGAACGGTCTGCATACGACACTTCGCATTGCTGGTCTGCTTTGAGGAATAGGAACTGGCACGCGCCCTCATTGGCATAGATTCGGGCCGGAAGGGGCGTGGTGTTGGAAAACTCCAGCGTCACATGGCCCTCCCACTCCGGCTCCAGCGGCGTCACGTTGACGATGATCCCACACCGGGCATAGGTGGATTTGCCGAGGCAGATTACCAAGACATCTCTGGGTATCCGGAAATACTCGACCGTCCTGGCCAGCGCGAACGAGTTCGGCGGGATGACGCACACATCCGTATTGCGCTCAACAAAGCTTTGCTCGGAAAATTGCTTTGGATCGACGATCACGGAATCAACATTGGTGAAAATGCGGAACTCGGGCGCTACGCGGGCGTCATAGCCATAGGACGACAGCCCATAGGAAATCGTGCCTTCACGGTGCTGGCGGTCGGCAAACGGCTCGATCATGCCGTTGGCGTTGGCCTGTTCTCTGATCCAGGCATCGGGCATGATGCTCATATTTTATCACTTCCCTTCATTGGTATCGGGATCCGATACCGTTTGCGTTGCGCCCGGATCATCCGATTTGCGGGCATTGGCCTGAGCCTTGCGGCGACGCAAATTTTCCCGCAGCGCCTTAGCCAGACGTTCCGCTTTATCCGTTTTTTCTTGGTTGGCTTTGTCGGCGTTTCCGCGCGCCATGACCGACGCCTCTATTTTGGCATTGCCATATGGTGAGCTGCTAGATAGAAGAGCGCCTCACGCAAGGTCAAGCCGTCGCGGGCGCGCGCCCTTGCAACGGACTGCCAGTGCTGGCATTAAAGCGCCTCACGTTGTTGTTGCCGCCGTAGCTCAGGGGTAGAGCGCACCCTTGGTAAGGGTGAGGTCGAGTGTTCAATCCACTCCGGCGGCACCAGCGCCTCCCCCCACAAGTTCTTGAGACCGCGATAGACCGGGCCTAGGATGCTTTCCATGGAA
Source organism: Alphaproteobacteria bacterium (assembly GCA_029978325.1). Lineage (GTDB taxonomy): Bacteria > Pseudomonadota > Alphaproteobacteria > Bin95 > Bin95 > JACKII01. The sequence goes on from JAPOJR010000069.1 coordinate 13,041, forward strand.
ATTTCGCCATGGGAAGGCTGCTATCCTGATGTCCGACCGCGACACTATAATCGTCGATACCGCCGCGCGGATATTCCGCGACCTCTGCGATCCTCAGACGCTGAACAACGCAAAAGACGATAGCTGGAAAGGCCCGCTTTGGGATGCTTTGGAAGAATCCGGGCTGACACTGACCTGGGTTTCCGATGAAGTCGGTGGCGCCGGCGCTGGCATGTTCGATGGATTCGACGTGCTGCGGGTCGCAGGCAGCTATGCCGTGCCAGTCCCGTTGAGCGAAACACTCCTGGCCGGCTGGCTGTTGGAGAAGGCCGGCATCACATGTCCCGCGGGCCCAATGACGATAGCGCCGCAGCGGGCGAAGGACCGGATTGAGATTGACGCAAACGGCAGGCTGTCCGGCGCGGCAAAGCAAGTCCCTTATGCCGGCGAGACAACCCACATTGCTATTGTGGCCTATAAGGGAGACCGGCCGCATGTGGCTTTGGTCGCCGCCGCAGATTGCCGGATCGAATCCGGCCGGAATATCGCGCTCGACCCGCAGGGGACAGTGGACTTTGCGGGCGTCCAGCCGCTGCGCTGCGAGCCGGCGCCGATTTCGGCCGACGACCTGCAGATGATGGGCGCCGCTGCGCGCGCTACCATGATTGCTGGCGCGCTGGAAACGGCTATGAACATCTCGGTTCAGTATGCTCAGGAACGCAAGGCGTTCGGGCGGAATATCGGCGGTTTCCAGGCCGTGCAGCACAACCTCTCCCGCCTAGCATGTGAAGCTGCCGCAGCAACGGCGGCCTCTGGGTCTGCGAACGAAGCGATTGCCAACGGTGACGGGCTCGCCGGCGATGCCATGCTGCTGGAAATCGCCAGCGCCAAGATCCGCTGCGGCGAGGCTGCCGGCCAGGGCGCTGCGATCGCGCACCAGGCGCATGGTGCGATTGGCTTTACCCAGGAGCACGTGCTGCACCGCTTCACCCAGCGGCTTTGGGCCTGGCGTGATGAATTCGGCAGCGAGGCCGTATGGGCCGTCCGCCTGGGCAATGCCATGGCCGGGAACGGCGCGGATGCGCTCTGGCCCCTGCTCGCCTCCCGCTAGAAATTATTAAAGACAAAGGTCCAAACGCTATGACTGCATCCGTCCTGCAATTCGACCCCATCCGCCTGCCGCCCGAATGCGACGTGCTGCGCGGCGAGGTCCGCGCCTTCATCGAAGAAGAAATCGCCGCGGGTACGTTCGACCCTATGGATAAAAGCGAAGGCGACCGTTTCAACCGGCCATTCGCGAAGCGTGTCGCCGCCAAAGGGTGGATCGGCATGACCTGGCCAAAGAAATACGGCGGCCAGGAGCGCAGCTTCCTGGAGCGCTATGTGATGACGGAGGAGTTCCGGGCTGTATCGGCGCCGACAGGGTCGTTCTTCACCGCCGACCGCCAATCCGGACCGACCATCATGAAATACGGTCAGGAAGAGGTGAAGAATGAGATCCTGCCCGCCATCATTGCCGGCGATTGCACCTTCTGCATCGGCATGAGCGAGCCGGGCAGCGGCTCCGACCTGTTCGGCGCAACGACGCGGGCGACCAAGACCGACGGCGGCTATCTGATCAACGGCACCAAGATTTGGACCAGCGGCGCGCATCAGGCCGACTATATGATCGGCCTGTTCCGGACCGCGCCGCCGACCAAGGAAAACCGGCGCGAGGGCCTGACCCAGTTTGTCGTCAACATGAAGACCCCGGGCATTACGATCAACCCGGTGATCAACATGGTTGGCCGGCATGAATTTAACGAGGTTGTGTTCGAGGACGCCTTTGTCGCCGACAAATACGTCATGGGAACGCCGGGACAGGCCTGGAAGCAGGCAACGAGCGAACTGGCCTACGAGCGCAGCGGGCCGGAGCGCTTTCTGGAAACCTTCTACATCCTGACCGAACTGGTGCGCGTGCTGGGCGCGGAGCCGGACCTGCGCGGTTCCGAAGGCGTCGGCCGTCTGGTCGCACAGCTGCACACGCTCAGGCGCATGTCGGTCTCGGTCAACGGCATGCTGGCCGAGGGGCTGGAGCCGACGTTGCAAGGCTCTATCGTCAAGAACTTGGGCACCCTGTGGGAGCAAGCCCTGCCGGCCCGCGCCCGCGACCTAGCGGCCTTTGTCGATCCGGACCCGACCAACATGGCCTCGTTCCAGCGCGTGCTGGAATTCGCCACCACCATCGCGCCGAAGCTGACCATTCAGGGCGGCACGACCGAAATCCTGAACGGCATCATCGCCCGCGGGCTCGGCCTGCGGTAGGTCCCCTTCTATCTGCTCACATACTATAACCAAAAGGAAATGCTCCCATGGCCGAATACGGCAACTACACAGACCTGAAAGTTACGCTCGACAACTACGTCGCCGTTGCAGAGATCCAGCGTCCGCCCAACAATTTTTTCGACTATGACCTGATCGAAGCATTCGCCCAGTGCTTCGAAGATTTGGCCGAAGACAATAACTGCCGCGCTATCGTCATGTGCGCTGCGGGCAAAAATTTCTGCGCCGGCGCCAACTTCAATGCGCCGGTGAAAGACTCCAAACCGCGTGGCGGCCATCTCTATCAAGAGGCCGTGCGGCTGTTCCGCACGCCGAAGCCGATTGTCGGCGCAATCCAGGGTGCGGCGATCGGTGGTGGCCTCGGCCTGGCACTGGTACCGGATTTCCGGGTAGCGAGCCCACAAGCACGCTTTTCCGCCAATTTCACCCGTCTGGGCTTTCACCCTGGCTTTGGCCTGACCACGACGCTACCAGAGGTGATCGGCAAGTCTCGGGCGGAGCTGATGTTCTACACCTCCCGCCGCATTCAACCCGACCAAGCCTTGCAATGGGGTCTGGTCGATATGGTGGTACCGGCGGAAGAATTGCGTGACGCAGCCATAGGGCTGGCGACAGAAATCGCTGAGTGCTCTCCCATCTCCATTATGGAGACGCGCAAGACT
>JAPOJR010000006.1 GCA_029978325.1 Alphaproteobacteria bacterium
TTGGCGATTTATTCTGCTACTCATTCCTTGAGCATAGTCAGGCCGTACTCGCCTCTTTTCTATGGACGCCATAATCTTCGAAATATTTTCAATTTTTATTATAAGCAAATATGATTCCACCCAAAAATTATGAGCATCTCCACCTGGATACAAGTCCCTATAATCATAATAGTCCTCAATATTCATCACAGGTTCACCACCTTGTCATCGACACGCCTCCCAATGAGCGACTGCAGCTTCGCATCCCAGGACTCCAGCGCCCCCTTTCGTTCGGCTCGCCGCTCCGAGCGCTGGTAAACAGCGGTCAATCCTCCGGCAGCACCAGAAGCGTGGTTCAAGATTTTCTCGATGACAACCGGGTGCGTACCCAATTCGGCCATGTGGCTGGCCACCGTTCGCCGGAGATCATGCACGCGCCAGGGCGGCATGCGGGTCCCCTGCCCTTCAAGCACACCGTCCAGCCACTTTTTGGCTTTCGACCAACCTGAAATCGCACGTTTGCCCGCCCCAAATACTAATGGCCCGATGCGAGGCTGAGCCATAAGGATCTCCATCGCCAGGGGAGTCAGGTCAACCTCATGCGCCAAGCCATTTTTCGCTTTGGCGCCTGGGATCGTCCAAACCGCCCGCTCCAAATCGACCTCACTCCATTCAAGGGCCGAGACTTCCTCGCGCCGCTGCCCGGTCACCAACAGGAGGCGCAGCGCCGGCGCAAAGACACCGCCCATAGCCTCAGTCGCACGCCAGACCGCTCCGACCTCCGCATCGGTCAGCCAGCGGTCACGAGACCGCGGCACTGAAGGCGCACGCACGTCATTTAGTGGGTTAGCAGTAAGCCGCCCTCGCTCCACAGCAAATCCGAAAAATCGTCGGGCAATTGCATATGAGAGCCGTGCACTTGCAGGCGCACGGTCGGTCTCGGCGTCCAACCACTCGATCAGATCAGCTCGGTGGACCTGGTCGCAAGTGCGGTCTCCCCAACGCTCGACCATCCGCCGAATGACCCTTTCATAGTCCTTCCGCGACGAAGGCCGCAGCCCGGCGACATGCCGCTCCAGAAAGAGTTCGGCGACGTTCCGCACTGAGTGGCTTTCCCGCTCTGCTAGCGACCGACCCGCATCAACCCGGCGCTGGTCTCGCTCCGCAACGGGATCAATGCCGTCGCGCAGCCGCGCCTTGAACTCCAACGCGGCACTCCGCGCCTCCGTCAGGGTCAGATCTCGGAGGTCGCCCAGTTTGAAGCGCGACGGCGCAGATTTACCCGGCCGTCTGGCCATGATCACCCAACTGCGAGTCCCCGCCGGCGTCACCCTAAGCACAAGACCGGGAACGCGGTTCGGCCCGTCGTCTTTGAAGTCTGTCTGCTGATCTACGCTCAGAAGGCCGAGACGACGACCCTTTGGAATGGAAGGCATGACAACTCCGGCGTTCAGACGTTACCTCAAATTTCAGGCAACGCTCAGGCAACAGATTTCGGTTACACATGGATACGCCTTAGACACGCTTCAAGGCATCGATTAATCGATTTTCGTATATTTTTTCGTTATATACGCGCGATTCGTTTACGCTCGAAAACACATTGAAACGCCAACGAAACAGTATAGCAGCTAATTTGTAATCAGAGGGTCGGGGGTTCGAGTCCCTCAGCCGGCACCAATAAAATCAATAAATTACAGATTGATTTTACCCCTCGCCACAGCTCCATCGCGGCACTGGTAAGCAAAAGGCAAGCGGACGGGGCGCTGAAAACCGCCGCGGGAACGGACCGGCTGGGGCAGTGGTTTTGGCGCGTGATTAGAGTTTTCACGCCCTTAGCGTCATGGCGTCATCGGCCCGGCTGTCCATGGCTCCCTCCGGGCGGGCGAATATCCACCCCCGAAAATATCCGAGCCCTGCCGAACCGCGGGCGACCGCGACGCAGGGCCGACCTCAGCCGCCCCCCGACGCGCGCAGGCGTTGCTCCAACACTTCCAGGTTCTGGCGGTATAAGCGCGTGGTCGGATGCTCCGGCCCCAATCGCCGTTCGACAATCTCAACGGCGCGGCGCAGATAGGGCTCCGCCTCCGCCAGCCGTCCATGCAGGAACAGGTTGTAGGCGACATTGTTGCAACTGGTGGCGGTCGAGGGATGCTCTGGCCCGAGCACGCGCTCGTGGAGATCCAGCGCCCGCCGGTAGAGCGGCTCCGCCTCGCCATACCGGCCCTGGTCGTCCAGGTTTGAGGCGACACTGTTGCAACTGCTTGCAGTATCAGGATGTTCCGACCCGAGAGCGCGCTCGCAGATGTCCAGCGCCCGCCGGTAGAGCGGCTCCGCCTCGCCATACCGGCCCTGGGCGTTTAGGTTGGAGGCGACATTGTTGCAACTGGTGGCGGTGGAGGGATGCTCCGGCCCGAGCACGCGCTCGCTGATGTCCAGCGCCCGCCGAAAGAGCGGCTCCGCCTCGCCATACCGGCCCTGGGCGTTCAGGTTGGAGGCGACATTGTTGCAACTGGTGGCAGTCGAGGGATGCTCCGGCCCGAGCACGCGCTCGCAGATGTCCAGCGCCCGCCGGTAGAGCGGCTCCGCATCGCCATACCGGCCCTGGGCGTTCAGGTTTGAGGCGACATTGTTGCAACTGGTGGCAGTATCGGGATGCTCCGGCCCGAGCACGCGCTCATAGATGTCCAGCGCCCGCCGGTGGAGCGGCTCCGCCTCGCCATACCGGCCCTGGTCGTCCAGGTTGCAGGCGACATTGTTGTAACTGGCGGCGGTGGAGGGATGCTCCGGCCCCAGTTCTTCCTCGCAGAACGTCAGCGCATCGCGCCAGAGCTGTTCGCAGGCGCCATAGCGCGCGTTCTCCCGCAGCTTGTCATAAAGCGGGAACAGCCAGTCCGTATAGCCCTCCGCCCGCAACTGCCGGCGCAGGTGGGCGGCCTCGAACAGGGCGGCGACGGTGGCGTCGGTGACGTCGAGGCCGCGCTCCACCGTCGCCCGGGCCTCGAAATGGGCGAGCAAGGTCTCGACCGTCTCCTGGCGCATGGCGTCGGACAAGGTTTCGGCGATGGCGTCGGCGACGGCGCGGTGCAGGGTCAGCCAGCCGGCCTCGGCCTCGGCGATCAGCGAGAGGTTGGCCAGGGTCTCGAACCGGTCGAGCGGCACGCCGGTTTGGAACTGCCGCACCACACGCTCAAACGCGGCACGGTCGAAGCGGTTGGCGACCGAGAGCCGTTTCAGCGTCGCCGCCAGGCTCTCGCCATAGCCGCGCAGCAGGCGTTCGGTCAGTTCGTGGCAACGGCCCTCGAAGCCCTCCGCCTGAACCCGGAATTCCTCCGGCCCGAAGGCTGCGCCGCGGGCGGTGAGGCTCTGCCAGTGCGCCACCTGCAGCTCCAGCAACAGCGGATAGACCAGCGCATCGGCCCGCTTCTCCTCGCGCGCACCCTCTCGCATGGCGGTGCAGAGGCCAGGGTCGGCGACGCCGGCCTGGGTGAGCCAGCTTTCGGCGTCTGGGTCCTTCAGGCCCTCCAGCGGACAATCGCCGGCGGCGACGTCGTCGCGCCAGTCCGGGTCCTCGCCCCAGGGCAGCAGCCGGCGGGAGCCGAACACCGCCAGCAGGCCGTCGGTCTCCTGGATGAAGGCGCGCATGCGCCGGTCGAAACCGTTGTCGCGCCAGCGGCCGTCGGAGTCCCGCCCCTCGAACAGGCTTTCGTATTCGTCGGTCAGCAGGACGAAGCGCTCGGTCGGATGCTGGGAGAGGTGGTGGTTCAGGTCCTGCGCCAGCAGCCAGGGCAGGCGTTCGGCCATCAGCCAGGGCTCGGCCGGCATGTCCTGAAGGTGGGGCCGGGCCTGCTCCAGATAGCGGCGGCGGTGTTTGTCGATCAGCCACTTCGCGCCACGCTTCAACAACGATCCGCCCGGCAGCGAGCCGATTTCCTCCCACGCCAGTTCGCCCAGCGACTGCACGGTTTCCTGGGCCGTGCCGGCCAGGTCGTCCTTGTTGGCCGAAAGCCAGGCGTTGGCGAGATTGGGGAAGGCCTCCACCCGCTGACTCGCCTCCCACCAGACAGCGAGGCCGATGTCGAAGGCCGGAAAGGCCACGCCCGCCGCGGCGAAGGCATTGCGGATGCGCACCGGCATCAGGTCCGGATCGATCTCCCGCCGGCCGTGCAGGTCGAGCATGCCGACACGCAGGTGGCTGCGGCCCGGGTCTTGGCGGCAGCGGTCATGGATATGGCGCAAGAGAGCCGTCTTGCCCTGGCCGCCGACGCCATGAAACACCAGCAGACAGGCGCTATCCGCCGGCAGGGTTTCGACCGCGGCGTCGAACCGCGCGAGCGGGCCCTCGCGGTTGACGAAGATTTCCTGACGTGGCGGCAGTCGCGGCGGCGGCATTGCATCCCTCCCCAGAGCATCACTTCTGGACTTTGGGAGCCTAACGTCCTGCCGCAAGCCGGGAAAGCCCGGAGTGGCTGGGCCGGGCCGCGGACCGATCGGCGGTCAGGCCGCCTCGGCCGGCTCCGGAATGGGTGTCAGGTTCATCATTGCATCGAACTGGGACAGAAAAACCCGTCCGTTCAGGCCGTCCAGAAAATGAGATTTCTGCAGCCTGTCCATAACCGGACCCTTTACCTCGGACAGGTGGAAGCCAATGCCAAATTCCGTAAGACGGTGATTGATTGCTTCCAGGCTCTCGAGCGCAGAGAAGTCGATTTCGTTCACTGCCGAGCACATGAGCACAACATGCCGGATCGGCGAGCCCTGGGTCACGCGGTCCTGAATCAGATCCTCAAGGAACCGGGCATTGGCGAAATACAGGCTCTCGTCGATACGGAGCGACAGAAGGCTAGGGTGGGTCTCGACCTTGTGGCGCAGAATGTTGCGGAAATGCTCGGTGCCAGGGACCCGGCCGACCTCCGCCACATGGGGACGGGAGGTCTTGTAGAGGTGCAGGGCAATCGACAGCGCCACCCCGGCCGTAACGCCGGTTTCCACGCCACAACCAAGCGTCACCACCACCGTCGCCGCGACTGCTGCGAAATCGGCTTTTGAGTATGCCCAAGCCTTGCGCAGGATCGAGAAATCCACCAGCGAGAGCACGGCAACGACAATCGTCGCGGCCAGCGTCGCCTTGGGCAGGAAATAGATCAGAGGCGTGAGCGCCACGGCGGCAATCGCGAGTCCCATTGCGGTGAATGCGCCGGCCGCGGGCGTCTCCGCGCCCGCATCGAAGTTCACGACCGAGCGTGCAAAGCCGCCCGTGACCGGATAGCCACCGGTGAGGGCCGCGCCGATATTAGCCGCGCCAAGGCCGATCAACTCCTGGTTCGGGTCAATGCGCTGGCGCTTTTTGGCGGCCAAGGTTTGCGCCACGGAAATCGATTCGACGAACCCGATGATCGAGATCAGGATGGCCGGCCCGATCAATGCCTCCACAAAATCAAAAGTGGCGGCAGGCAGCGTAAACGGTGGCAGGCTTTGCGGCACAGCGCCGACAATCTGCACGCCGGCGTTATCCAAGGCTGCGGCGTCAACCAGGACCGTGGTCACGACAACCGCGGCGACCGGCCCTGCCTTGGTCAACAATTCCGCCAGCATTTTCGGCGTCCCCAACCGATGCAGCAGCGGCTTTAACCCTTTGCGGACCCAAAACAGGAAAGCGATCGCCGCCAGCCCGATGCCCAGCGTGATAAAATTTGTCTGGTCCAGATGGGCAAAGATCGACCCGACGATATTCGGCAGAGTATCGCCGCCGGCGCTGATGCCCAAAACGTGTTTCAACTGGCTGGCGGCGATCAGGATGCCCGAGGCGGTGATGAAGCCGGCGATCACCGGATGACTGAGGAAGTTCGCCAGAAAGCCCAGCCGGAACAGGCCCATCGCCAACAGGATTGCGCCGGACAGACCGGCCAGCACCAGGGCAGCCGTCGCATAACCGGCAGTGCCTTGCTGCGCGACCTGGCCTACCGCAGCGGCCGTCATCAGCGAGATGACCGCCACCGGGCCGACTGCCAATGCGCGCGACGTCCCAAACACAGCATACAGCATGATCGGCACGATGGAGGCATAGATGCCGGCTTCCGCCGGCAAGCCGGCCAACAGCGCATAGGCCAGCGATTGCGGGATCAACATGATCGTGACGATCACCGCAGCGAACAGGTCATTGGCCAGCGCCTGACGGGAATAGGTTCGCCCCCAATTGAGAATGGGGAAGTAGGAGCGAAGTTGCATCGGAAAGCCTCGTCGGCGAAGAAGTGCGGGCCCGCCTATGCAGGCCCGCGGCGTAAGGGCTACACCGCTAATTCGGCCGCAGTGGAAGGCGCGGCGCGCACCGGCTCGGGCTTGGCCAGCCATTTGCGAGATGTCGGGCGACACCGTTCATGTCATAATCCGCCGCCTGAAGGTCTGCGATACCGCCTACCGCAATTTGCGGAATGACGGAGACCATCGTCGATATTTTGCAAATGTCCATCAACGGTTCCCCTCACGCCACGGTCAAAGACCGTTGATCGGCACTTTCAGCATGAGGTTACCGTCGGCATCCCTGGGGATTTCGCCGGCACGCATGTTCACCTGCAAACTGGGAATGATCAGCCTGGGCATGCCCAGCGAGGCGTCCCGTTCCGTCCGAAACCGGATGAAATCCGCCCGCGATTTGCCGCCGCCGACGTGGATATTTTTCGCCTTTTCTTCGGCTACCGTAGTCTCCCAGGCGATATCCCTACCGCCCGGTCCGTAGTCATGGCACATGAACAGCCGCATTTCGGCTGGCAATGACAGGACCTTCTGGATCGAGTCGAACAGCACGCCGGCGTCCCCGCCCGGAAAGTCTGCGCGGGCCGACCCGCCATCCGGCATGAACAGGGTATCGCCGACAAAGGCCGCGTCGCCCATCACATGCACCATGCACGCCGGCGTATGCCCGGGCGTGGCCATGGCGAAACAAGTCATACCGCCGACCTGGTATGTGTCGCCATCCTCGAACAGGGCGTCGAACTGGCTGCCGTCGCGCTGGAACTCCGTACCCTCATTAAAGACTTTTCCGAAGGTCTCCTGCACCACCGTGATCTTGGCGCCGACGCCGACCCTGCCGCCAAGATGGTCCTGAATATAAGGGGCCGCTGATAAGTGATCGGCGTGGACGTGGGTCTCGATAATCCACTCCAACTGCAACCCGCGCTCACGTATGCGGGCAATCAGTGCGTCGGCATGTTCGAAGGTGATGCGGCCCGCCGCATAGTCGATGTCCATCACGCTATCCACGATGGCGCAAGCGTTCGAGCCTGGGTCCTTCACGATATAGGAAATGGTGTTGGTCGCTTCGTCGAAAAAACCTTCGACTTCGGGCTTAACAGCCATCGAAACAGGGTAGGCGCACATCACGTTCTCCTTCGCGACCAGAATCAGGTCGTCTTACAGGTCTTAAGCCCGATCAGCGAATAGACCGGACAAATACGGATGGCAGCGACGGTCAACATGACAACGCCTGCCGCCGCGGCTACCCATTTCCACACGGTGGCATCCAGCATGCCACTTGCAAAGGCGACATACAAAAGCGCCACGCCCAGGATAGCGCGGACGGCGCGATCGGCAGTTCCAACATTGACGGTCATCAATAATCCTCCGGTTTGCTGTTGGTCCTAAGATAGGCCGCAAAACCGCAGAGTTCTGTGACCTTGTCACTTTGGGCGCAGATATTTTGCGCCGCGACGGTCCAGAGCAGACCCCGACCCATTCTGATCGGCCCTTGCCCTAGTGTCCGGCCAAACCTGCCAAGGCGGCCCGATCGGTTAGCACAATGGTTCCCCGAGACTGGCTGACCCAGCCGCGGCGCTGGAATTCGTGCATCTGCCGCGAGATCACTTCGCGTGCGCTGCCCAACTCCGTTGCCAGTTGCTGGTGCGTCGCCTTTATTTCACGCAGGCCAGCCCCCATTGCGATCAGACGGGCGGCGAGCCGTACGTCGATGCGCCCAAAGGCGACCTCGTCGATTACCCGGAACAGGTCGGTGATCCGCCGGGAATAGGCATTGAATACAAATGTGCGGAATTCTCCGGACTGCGCCATCAGTTCATCGAAAACAGTCCGCGGGATAGCCACGGCTTCAACGGCGGTTTCCGCTTCTCCCTGAGCGGAATATTCCTCGTTCGCTAACAGGCAGGCCGTGGTCAGTACACAGCTTTGCCCGGCCTCGACTCGATAAAGAACGATTTCCCGGCCAGTTTCGGAAGTCTGATGGACCCGCACGGTCCCCTCCAGCAGCAACAGCAGATAGTCCGGCGATTTTCCCGGGCCGAAGATTATGTGGCCCGCGGGCGCGTGAACAACCTGGCTGCGGCTGACCAACAAGTCGCGGATCGCCTTGGGCAAGCAGGCAAGCCCCTCAAAACGCTCGATCCACTCCGTCATCCGCTCCTCCGCCATGTCGTCCGAGGCGCACTTGCCGAGCCGGCACGCGCCGCCGTCTTGGAACCGGGCGTACAATAGCGGGCTTCACCCGCCCGGTATGAGCCATTTTTTTGAGACAGCATTTCAGACCTTCCCCCGGTATACAGTTTCCTGAGACATCGATTTGAGCGATAGCGGCTCCCTGAAAGGAGGGAGTCATGACAGAGGAACGAAGCACGAAGGCGGGCTTGACGGAGCGCGCCCAACACGCTGGCGACGGCAAGCCCGCCGCGCCGCGGCAGCGGCGCCTGTCGGCCCAGATGAAACGCGACGCTGTCCTGCGGGTTCTGCGAGGTGAGGACCTGGAATTGGTCAGCCGGGACATCGGTACGACCGCTGCCGACCTTAGCTGCTGGCGCGACAGTTTTCTGGAAGCAGGCGCCGCGTCCCTGAAGACCCGTCCCGAGGACGGCAGGGATCGGGAGTTGAAGGCCATGCGGGAGAAGATCGGCGCCATGACGATGGCGAACGAACTGCTGGAAGCGAAGATCGAACGCCTGGAGGCCGGCGCGCCTTTTCGTCTGCGGAGGTCGAAGCGATGAGCCGGACGCACTCGCCCTCCGCGACACGCCCCTACGGTCTGGCTCGGGTCTGCCGCGTCTGGCGGTGTGGCCGGTCGACGGTCTACCGGCATCGCCAGTCCGAGGCCGGGCCGACCCCACCGTACCGCCGCCCCGGACCGCAAGGGCCGATGTCCGATGCCGCTTTGGCCGAACGCATCGCCAGGCTGCTTACCGACAGTCCCTTCCATGGCGAAGGCTACAGAAAGGTCTGGGCCCGCCTTCGCTATGCCGGGGTCCGAACCAGTCCGCGCCGGGTGCTGCGGGTCATGCGCGAGCAGGGCCTGCTGGTGCATCAGCGTCCGGGATCGCCACGCGGCCCGCGGGCGCATGATGGCACCATCACCTGCAAGACGGTGGACGAGATGTGGGGCACCGACATGACCGCTGTCGCCACCGGCGAAGGGCAGGCCGCGGTGTTCATCGCCGTCGATCACTGCTCGGCCGAATGCCTTGGCGTGCACGCGAGCCTCTCTGCCAGCCGCTACGAAGCGCTGGAGCCGGTCCGCCAGGCCGTGCGCCACAGCTTTGGTGTCTTCGGTCAGCAGGTCGCCAGCGGCCTGAAAATCCGACACGATCATGGCAGCCAGTACATGAGCCGGGACTTTCAGAAGGAGCTGGCGTTCATCGGCGCAGAGAGCTCGCCGGCCTTTGTCCGCGCGCCTGAAGGCAATGGTTGCGCCGAACGATTCATCCGCACGCTCAAGGAAAATCTGCTCTGGGTTCGATGGTTCGAAACGATCGAGGACCTGCGCAACGCTCTGCTGGAATTCCAGCGCACCTATAACGAACACTGGCTCATCGAACGCCACGGCCACCGCCCGCCGGCAGACATCCGACGAGACCAAAGCCTCAACACCCAACTCGCCGCTTAAGCCCAGTTCAATGTCTCATAATTGTGGACCAATACAACCTAGAGCATCGCCCGATCAAATTGAATCGCCGGGGCGATCAATTTATTGGGGTAAGATGCTCTAATAATTAGATTTAGAGCAGATTTACCAGATCCAATCGGATCGGGATCTGCTCTAACCAGACGGCGCTCCAGTTTCCATTTCGACCCGAAGACTAATGATAGGACAGAAGGCGTTCCGGCGGGACAACATCGCTGGAATAGCGCCGGCAAACCTTGGTCTTTTACCAGGGCAGCGAACCGAACCGTTACTGTTGCTCCGATGGCCGCCGCAGAAGCAGAGCCAGCGGGACCGCGGCAGCCGCTGTCAGAGCCATCATCAGGAATGCGTTGATATAGCCTACCATCGCTGCCTGCCGGTCGATTTCGCCGGAAAGCCCCATCAGGCCTGCGACTGAACCCAGGTCCCAACTCTCCAACGTTCCGGGGTAGTTGGTGACGAACCGGAATGGCGTAATGAATTCCGTAAGCTCTGAGTAACTGATCGACTTGCTTTGCAAAAACACCAAAACCGACATAGAAATGAACAGGCTCGAGCCGAAATTTCGGGTCATCGTGAACACGGCCGACCCTTCAGTAATATGGTCCCGCGACAAGGTCGAAAATGCCATGACCGCCATGGGCGTGAAAACAACGCTGTTGCCCAAGCCCATCAAAAAGTGGCTCCAGAAAATAGCGGTCTCCGTCACGTTGATATCGAATTGCGACATCCAGAAACTGCCCGCCGCCTGGATGGCAAAACCAGCGGCAATTGCGAACCGGGGTGCTATGCGGGTGAGTTGGGAGATAAACAAAAAGGCCGTCCAGTTACCGAGACCGCGTGCGGCTATCAATGTGCTGATCGCATCTTCAGGATAACCGCGCAGATCGTGGAGCAGCGTCGGAAATAGCACCAGACTCGTGAAACTCAGCATACCGACAATGAATGCGATAAATGTGCCGACTGCAAAATTCCGGTCCAGCAAGAGCGAGGGGTTCAAAAACGGCTGTTCGGCCGTCATGCATTGCACGATGAACATCCAGAACGACAGCCCGCCCAGGAACGTGCAGGCAATGATGACTGGCGATTCGAACCAATCGAGCTTCTGCCCACGGTCAAACACCAGCTGCGCACACAGCAGGGCGCAGGCCAGCGCCAGGAATCCAAGCCAGTCGAACCGCAGTTTCTTCAGTGTGGTGTGCGAGCGCAGCGCCACCCAGATGCAAATGAGCGTAAGAATGCCCGGCGGCACAATCATCAGGAAAGCTGCCCGCCAGTTCCAGGCTTCGGTCGCCATCGCACCAAGGATCGGCCCTACCACCGGCCCAAACACCGAACCCACACCCCACATCACCAAGGCAAACGGCTGCAAGTGCCGCGGGAATGTTGCCAGCAAAATCGCCTGTCCCAGCGGCGCAATGGGCGCCCCGAATGCACCCTGCATCACCCGGGCAAAGATCAAGGTCTCAAGATTGTTGGCAAGCCCACAAACCGCCGACGCCAGAGTAAAGCCCGCAACTGTGCCAAACAGCATATTGCGCCACCCGAACCGCCCGGCCAACCAGGCCGTCAGCGGCGTGACGATAGCCGTCGCCATTAAATTCAAGGTGATAACCCAGGAAATCTCGTCCTGTGTCGCCGAAAGCGCTCCCCGCACCTGCGGCAGTACGAGGTTCGCAATGGTAATGGTCATGCTGAACAGCATGTTGGACAATTGGATCATGACCAGGATCAGCCATTGCGCACCTGTCAATTCCATGAACGCGAACCGTCTGGGACTCACAGACGCGGTGGTGCTGGTCATGCGGCAGCCTCAAACGGACCTGGCCAATGGCGCTAACGATTTAGCCCCGAGATCATATTAAGAGCCTCGCGCCGCCAATCTGCCAAGCGAATGTTGGTCGTGATTTACGGAAATTCCCGGTGAAGCGGCCGCCGGTTTTAGCCGGGAGGGCACGCGGTCTCCGAATCGCAAACTTCCCGCCGCTCAACAGGGATGCATCACGCCGCCCGCGCCAGCCCCAATGCCGTTTCGCGCGGCATCTTGCGGACATGGCTCGCCTCCAGCGCGCCGGGGATGGCGGCGGCGATATCGCTGGCTTCCAGGAGTTTCTCCAGGTCGATGCCGGTCTCGATTCCCATGCGGTCCATGAGGTAGACCACGTCCTCGCTGGGGATGTTGCCGGACGCGCCGGGCGCATAGGGGCAACCGCCGAGGCCGGCCACCGAGACATCAAAGCTGCGCAGTCCCGCCTCCATCCCGGCCAGAATATTGGCGACGCCGAAGCCGGAGGTGTCGTGCCCGTGGAAGATGAACGTGGCGTCGCTGCCGAATTGCGCCAGAGCCTGCTCCGCCAGCGACTTGACCTTGACCGGCAGCGCCATGCCGGTGGTATCGGACAAAGCAAACTCCAGGCCCGGCCGGATTTTCAGCATTTTCTCGATATTGCCGAGCACCACCCGCTCCGGCGTCAGTCCCTCGAACGGGCAGTGGAAGGAGGTGGCAAGGCCGATGCGCAGCGTCAGCTTCCGCTCCGGATCGACCTCGTTCAGCAGATAGTCGAGGTCGGCGATGGAGTCCGCCGTCGGCCGGCCGACATTGCTGTTGTTGTGGCCGTCGGTCATGGAGATCACCATCTCCAGGTCCATAATCCCATGGCTCGCCGCCCGGCGCGCGCCCTTGGAGTTCGGCACGAGCACCATGCCCGTCACGCCGTCAAGTGGCCCAAGGCCCTGCACCACCTCGTCCATATCGCGCATTTGCGGGATGGCCTTGGGGCTGACGAAAGAGCCGATCTCCATTCGCTTGAAGCCTGCCGCGGCGAGCGCCCGGATCAGGCGGATTTTCGTCTCCGTCGGCACATATTGCTTGATGTTTTGCAGGCCGTCGCGCGGGCCCACCTCGACGAGTTCGATCCGGTCCATGGGGCTCTGCCTCGCTTGTCAAAAAGAGTGTGACGTGGTGTTTAGCCGAAACTGCTCGCTTTCGCCAACAGGACGCCATGACTGAAGCAATACCCGGCCAACCGCTTGCCGGCTACCGCGTTATCGACCTCTCCCGCGTGCTCTCAGGCCCGTTCCTGACGCAAATCTTGGGCGACCTCGGCGCAGATGTGATCAAGGTGGAGGCGGATGTCGGCGACACCGTGCGCAACCAGGGCGACCAGGTGGACGGCTTCAGCTGGTATTTCGCAGGCTTCAACCGCAATAAACGCTCCATTGTGCTCGACCTGAAAACGCCGGAGGGCAAGGCAGCGCTGGAGGCGCTGATCCGCACCGGCGACGTGCTGGTCGATAATTTCCGCCCCGGCGTGCTGGCCCGCCTGGGCTTCGGGCCGGAGCGGCTGGAGGAGTTGAGGCCCGGCCTCATCACGTGCGCGGTGACGGGCTTTGGCGCCGACGGCCCCTACCGCGACCGCCCGGCCTTTGACTTCATCGCGCAGGCCATGAGCGGCTTCATGAGTCCCAGGGGGCGAGAAGCCGCCCCGCCGCTACGCTCCGGCCTGCCGATCAGCGACCTGGTGACCGGCATGTATGGCGCGCTGGGTGTGACGGCGGCGCTGCTGCGGCGAGAGCGCAGCCCGAACGCGAGTGCGGGTGAGCATGTGGACGTGAGTCTCACCAACTCCATGATCAGCCTGCTGGCCTATCTGGCGAGCAATTACTTCGCCAGCGGCCGGGTCACGCCACGCTCCGGCAACGACCACCCGATCGCCGCGCCCTATGGCCTGTTCGAGACCGCCGACGACCCCATTGCGGTCGCGCCCAACGACGACGCGTTCTTCGGCCGCCTGATGGACGCGCTGGATTTGCCCGCGATGAAAAGCGATCCTGATTTTGCCAGCAACCATCTGCGCGTCGCCAATCGCGAGCGGCTGAACCGGGCCGTGCTCGATCGACTGGCGACGGCAGGGGCCGCGCATTGGATCGAGAAGCTGAATGCCGCCGGCGTGCCGTGCAGCCGCGTCAACGACGTCGCCGGCGTCTTCGCCGACCCGCAGGTGCAGTCCCAAGAGATGGCGCTGGAGATCGAGCACCCCGCCCACGGCCCCATGACCGTGCTCGGCTTCCCGATGAAGTTCCGCGAGGCCCCCTGCGAGGTGCGCACGCACCCGCCAGACCTGGGGGAGCACACGGACGAAATCCTGGCTGAGTTGGGGCTCTCTCCGAAAAACCCTTAGCCCCCCATCTTTCAGCCCTCCCCCTTCAGCCTGAGGTGCGAGGGCAACGCCCGAGCCTCGAAGGCGGAGTTCCGCTCAATGCCCCCTTCGAGACGGCGCTTCGCGCCTCCTCAGGGTGAAGGGGAGAGAGTATGCCCGCACCGGAAGCCCCCCATCTTTCAGCCCTCCCCCTTCGGCCTGAGGTGCGAGGGCAACGCCCGAGCCTCGAAGGCGGAGTTCCGCGCACAGCCCCCTTCGAGACGGCGCTCCGCGCCTCCTCAGGGTGAAGGGAGGGGAAGACGGCCCGCACCGGAAGCCCCCAATCCCTCAGCCCTCCCCCTTCAGCCTGAGGTGCGAGGGCAACGCCCGAGCCTCGAAGGCGGAGCGCCGCACGCTGCCCCCTTCGAGACGGCGCTTCGCGCCTCCTTGGCTCCTAGCAAGGCATCGGCGCGGATCGGATAGCGGGATGTGCGCTGGCCCACGGTCTCGTTCACATAGAGCCACTCGCCGGAGGGATCGACGATGGCCTCGCTCATGATGCCGCGCGTCGCCGCATGACGAGGCCAAGGGCGGCGATGCCGGACACAATGCCGACCAGCGCCGACGGCTCCGGCGTCTGCACCAGGAAGCTGCCGATTTCCCTATCTGGCGAGCTGCGGTCGACTTCCGCGGCCGGAACATTGGCGGCAGCACGGGGCGGCGGCGGTGGTGCCTCGAGGACGTCCAATCTCACCCGAAGACGCGCGGTCAACTGGCTGTTCGCCGCGACGCCCGCCTCGCCGATCAGCCCTCTCGTACCGAACGATCCGTTCAGGTCCGCCAGGTCGGTCATACCGAGGAGGCCGATCAGGTCAGTCACCGCCGGCACGTTTTCCTGCACACTGCCACCGTTGATCATCGGAATCCCAGCGTTGGTGTAGAGCGTCTCCACCTCCGCCGCCAATGCATAGCGGAAACCCTGAAAATCACCGCCAGCCCCTAGCTCCGCCGTCACGTCGTCGAAGCTCTCCCCCAGCGAGGCGGTCAGGTCCAGCCAGCGCAGCCCGGTGTTGGTGTCCAGCGTGATCGTGTTCGGACCGAAGCTGCTGTCCAGCGATATCAGCACCGCGTTGGCCGGTGCTGCAAACGTGGCCGCCGCCAGTGCCGCGGCGGCAAAAAAAGGCTTCATCATCGTAAATCCCCTCAATGGCATTATGAGTTCAGTAGGGCTTGTCGCCCAACAATTGTGTCCGCCACAATAGCCAGCGGTAGGTCGCCTGGAAAGAGTCGCGACGGTGAATAACGGCGCGGTTGTCCCACATCAGCATGTCGCCCACTCGCCAAGTTTGGCTCCAAGGCCGGATGGCGGGGCACCTGGCGGGTGGAAACCGAAATCTAGATCCGGCCCTTGGCGTCGAGCCCGACAAAGTTGACAGGCGGCAGAGGCACGCCCTCGACCTCGCTCAAAAAAAGGCTCGCCTGGCCGTCCGGCTTAACGATGTTATAGCCGCCGCGCGCGTCGGAACAGAACAGGTCGCCGGACCGGGTCGCCAGAACGCATTCCGGGCGCTTCATGCCGCTGCCGATGGCGGTGATCTGGTCTGGAGATAGCTTAAACATAGTCGTTTCCTTCCATCCTCGCCGCAGAACGCCGCCAATCAACCGCTAGCTGCCGGGCTGTTTCGGCAGGGGTATCGGGCAAACGCCAGGCGTGGCGTTGCCGGCCTCGACTTCCGCTAATGTATCGGCGTCCACGTCCGTTTGGAACGTCGCATGAAAGCGGTTGACCATGTTGCTGAGCCCAATCGTGAGGCAGAGATCGATAATCTGCCGGTCGGAGAAGTATCGTTTGAGATCGGCATAGGTCTGGTCGTCAATCGGCTCCAGGCGGGTTGACTTGCGGGCATAGCGGACGATCGCCGCTTCTTCGGGCTCATAGACACCGTCCGGCAACGGATCGTCCAGCAAATGGCTCATTTTTGCTTCCGACAGTCCCAGCACCCGACCGAGCGCTGTGTGTGTCGGAATTCAATAGAAGCAATCGTTGACGGTAGTCGCCGTCAGGTAGGCCAACTCGCCGTGATGCGGCGCCACGGTTGAATTCTGGCGATACACCGTCGAGAGCAGCGGCGTCAGCGCGGCCAGCGCTTCCGGCCGGTTGGCCATGGCGCGGTAAAAGTTGATCAAACGCCCGCGGGCCGCACCGGCATCGTGCAGCGCATTCCGCACGGCCTCCGGCGTTGCGGGATCGTTCTCGTCGAGCAAAGGGATGCGTGCCAAAGGTTCAACCTCCTTCCAGATCATGCGCCTTAGTCGGCTGCGTTCATGCCCAGTCGCTTGGCAATCACTTGCAGCATGATCTCGTTCGCGCCGCCGCCAATCGGGGCGAGTTTCATGTCGCGGTAGGTGCGGCTGATGCGGTTTTCAGCCATGAAACCCTGGCCGCCCCAAAAGCGCAGGCACTCGCCGGGGATGCTCTCCGCCAGCTTGCCCATTTTGTACTTGGCCATGGAGGCGAGCGTCGTCACGTCCTCGCCGCCCACGTAAGCCTCAACTGCCTTGTGCAGCAGCGCGCGCAACGCCTCGATCTCGGTCTGCATTTCGGCGAGCGCGAATTGCACGAACTGGTTTTCGATGATCGCCTTGCCGAAGGCCTTACGCTGCCGTGTATACTCGACCGTGGTGGCAATCGCGTCTTCCAGCAGGCCGATGGAGCGGGCGACCACATACAACCGTTCCTCCTGGAACTGCTCCATCTGATAGCGGAAGCCCTTGCCCGCCTCGCCGATCAGATAGCGCGCCGGCACGCGCACGTCCTCGAAGTAAGAGCGCGCGGTGTCGGAGGAATGCAAGCCCAGCTTCTTCAACTCCTGCCTGGTCACGCCGGGCAGAGTCAGGGGCACGACGATCAGGGACTTGTTGCGGTGCGGACCATTGTCCTGGCTGGTGTTAACCAGCATGCACATCCAATCGGCCTGCATGCCGTTGGTGGTCCACATCTTGGAGCCGTTGATGACGTAGTCGTCGCCATCCCTGCGGGCATAAGTCTTGACGTTGGCCACGTCTGAGCCGGACCCCTCTTCGGAGACGCCCAGGCAACTGACCAGGTCGCCGGCAACAGTGGGCGCGAGCCACTCCGACCGCAGCTCGTCCGTGCCGTATTTGGCGAGTGCCGGGGTGCTCATGGTGGACTGAATGCCGATGGCGCTGGAGATGCCGTAAGCGTGGATGCGGCCGAATTCCTCAACCGCGGCAATCTCATAAGAGAAATCGAGCCCCATGCCGCCATACTGCTCCGGCCGGGAAATGCCGAGCAAACCAGCATCCCCCAATCGCTTCATCACCTGGTGGGCGGGGAAACGGCCGGCTTCCTCCCACTCGTCAACGAAGGGATTGATGTGCTCGTCGACAATGCGCCTTGTGGTGCGCTTGATCTCCAGGTGTTCATGAGTCCATTGCATGGGCGGTTAGCCTCGGGTCTAGCGTAGTGTGCGGAAGAAGCGCTGCACGTCTGCCGCTAGCGCCTCCGGCTGTTCAAGGGCCGCGAAATGGCCGCCGCGGGTCATGTGTGTCCACTGGCGGATGTCGGTGTAGGTTTTCTCCGCGATGGAGCGCGGCGGGCGGCGGATTTCCCGCGGGAAGGCGGCGTAGCCGAAGGGCACGTCCACCGTCTTGCCGGCAGGGATCGGCCAGGGACCATGCAGACGCGCGTAGTAGGGCCAGAACGAGGAGCCAATGGCGCCCGTAAACCAATAGAGCGAAATATTCGCCAACATCCGGTCGCGACTGACGACGGTTTCAAAGTCGCCGGTGTGATCGGTCCAGACATGGAACTTCTCGGCAATCCAGGCGGCCAGCCCCGCCGGCGAATCGGTCAGGGCCGCCGCCAGGGTTTGCGGGCGCGTGCCCTGAATGCCGATATAGCCGGTTTCCTCCTTCGCCCAATGTGCAACCTCCTCGGCGTATTTGCGCTCTGCCGGCGTGGGGTCCGCCGGCATCGGATCGGCCGGGTTGAGGCTCAGCATGTTCTGATGGATGCCGATGATCTTGTCGGCATGGCGCACGCCGAGTGCAGAGCAAGTAAAGGCGCCCCAGTCGCCGCCTTGCGCGGCGAAGTGGCGATAGCCCAGGATGCCGGTCATGAGGTCCGCCATGCAGTCGGCAATCTCGGCAATGCCGAAGCGCTTTTGGTTCGGTGCGAACGACAACCCATAACCCGGCAGCGAGGGCGCAATCACCGTAAAGGCGTCCGCTGGATCGCCGCCATAGCGCGCCGGGTCGGTCAGACGAGGGATGATATCCAGAAATTCGTAAACCGAGCCAGGCCAGCCATGCAGCAACAGCAGAGGCATGGGGTTCGGCCCCCGCCCCTCAACCTTCAGGTAATGCAGGTCGATATCGTGCAGGTGCACCTTGAATTGCGGAAAGGCGTTCAGCGCCGCCTCCTGCGCGCGCCAGTCGAACGTATCCCGCCAATACGCGACGAGGCGGGCCAGATAGCCGGGATCGGTTCCAAAGGCCCAATCCTCGCCGGGTGCGCGGTCCGGCAGGCGGGTGCGGGCGAGCCGGGCCTTTAGATCCTCGATATCAGCGGCCGGGACGTCCAACCGAAAGGATTCAGGCGTACCCATCACAGCTTAAGCGCTCCTAACCGCTCCAGCGTGTCGGCCAATTCGGACTGCATGTCATACATCACCTGGCGCACGCTGGTCTCCTCATGCATCGCCCCTACCACCTGACCGGCGGGAAAGGAATAGAGGTCGGCGCGTTCTGCCCGGATCACCCGCGCCGTCACCTCATTGAACAGCACGCCTTGCAGCGGCGGGTCCAGATAGGGCGGCGCGCCCGGCGCCTCCCAGGCCTCGGAGAGGCGGCTCTTCAGCATGCGCACTGTTTTGCCGGTGCGGCAGCGACGGCGGACGGCGTCCTCAGCTTCGGCTGCAAAATAGGCCTGCTTCTCGAAAGGGGTCAGTTCGCTCTCCCGCGTTCCAAGCCAGACCGTACCGCACCAGACGCCCTCGGCCCCAAGTGCCAGCGCCGCTGCAATCTGGCTGCCGCGCGCGAACCCGCCCGCCGCCAGCACAGGAATGGCGTTTTCCACCGCATCGATGACTTGCGGCACCAGCACCAGGGTAGAGATGTCGCCGGTGTGGCCGCCGGCCTCCGTCCCCTGTGCCACGACGAAATCGACCCCAGCCGCCCGCTGGCGCACCGCATGTTTCGGCTTGCCGCACATGGCGCCGATGACGATATCCCGCGCCCGCAACTCTGCCACCACATCCGCCGGCGGCGCGCCGAGCGCACTCACCACCACCCGCACCTTCGGGTGACGCGCCACCACTTCCAGCAAGCGCCGGGCGCCGTCCGGAGTCATGCCGCCGCGGCCGGCAGCGATCTCCGCATGCACCCGCCGGCGTTCGTCCGGGGGCAATTCCGGCACGCCCTCGTCGGCCAGGAAGCGCTCCATGAAGTCCTTGTGCGCATCAGGAATCAAATCGTGCAGGTCGCGTTGCCCAAATGCCGCCTCGGCCTCGCGGTCGTATTTGACCGGGATGATGACATCGACCCCATAGGGCCGTTCCCCCACCCGTTCATCAATCCAGGCCAGTTCCACCTCCAGCTGCTCTGGTGAAAAAGTAGAGGCGCCCAGCACGCCGAAGCCACCGGCTTTCGTCACCTCGGCCACCACGTCACGACAGTGTGAAAAGGCAAAAATCGGGCTCTCGAAACCCAGCCGGTCTTTTAGACGATTTGCCATATCCGCAGTTATTCCCTCTGGCCAAGAGCCCAAAACACATGGGTTCGCAGACTAACATTACAGCTAGTCACAAGAAAGGTATGCGGCACATATGACCGTCGTCGATTGGCATCAAATTGGCTTTGACAGCCGCCTCAAAGCGGGCTTACCGTCATCCAGATCGGGGCTCAGAAGCGGCAGTCTGCAAGCGCCCTCTGGGTCCCGACTCTCTTTACAATCAGTCGCGCAAGAAGGGCAGCCATCGTTTGCCTTTTGGCCTTGAGGTGCAATGTGTTTCGGAAAAGTCTTTTCGGCGCATCGAGTCTGTTGGCCGGTATCGGCGCGGCGCTGGTGCTCATCATGATGCTGCACGTCGTAACGGATGTGTTTTTGCGTTTTATCGGCGTGCCGCTGCGCGCGACCATAGAAATCGTGCAAGCGTGGTACATGGTGCCGGTGGCGTTTCTGCCGCTCGCCTACGTGGAAAAAATCAACGGCCATATCTCGGTCGAACTCCTGTCCCAGCATTTCACGGAGCGGGCCCAGGAATGGCTGATCGCTGCGGGCAGCATCCTCTGCGCCCTATATTTCGCCGCCTTTACCTGGCGCACCTGGCATGACGCGCTGGGCAAGTTCGAGGTCGGCGAGATGGCGCTCGGCGACGTGGCGGTCTTGGTATGGCCGACGCGGTTTTTCCTGCCGATCGGCTGCGGCCTGATCACGATATTCCTGATCTACAAGGCCTTCCGCCTTGCCATTGGGGACAATTCCCTGCTGGCGAAGAACCCCGACGCCAAACTGATCGAATAGATCCCTGTTCCCGCTTCTCACTATCGCTTGAACGAAAGTCAAAAATCCGATGGACAGTCTGGCTATCTGTGGGCTTGGGCTGGTCGCCCTCCTGGGCCTTCTCTTGTTGCGCGTGCCCGTCGGCGTCGCCTTAGGCGTCGTCTCACTCGTCGGCATCTGGCAGATTGTGGGTATTCGCTCCGCCTGGGGCATATTGGTCGCCATCCCCTATGACTTCGTCGCCCGCTGGACCCTCAGTTCGGTGCCGATGTTCCTGCTGATGGGCTTCATCTGCTATCAGGCGGACCTGACCCGCGGCCTTTTCCGATTGGCGAGAGCTTGGCTTTCCTGGATGCCCGGCAGCCTGGCCGTGGCGTCGGTCGGCGCGGCGGCGGGCTTTTCCGCCGTCACCGGCTCATCCATCGCGTGCGCAGCCGCCATGGGCCGGATCGCAGTGCCGGAGATGATCAAGGCGAAGTATGACAAGGGCCTTGCCGCCGGCACAGTCGCCGCGGCGGGCACCATCGGCTCCATGATCCCGCCTAGCATTATCTTGTTGCTCTACGGCATCTTTGCCGAACTGCCGATCAGCCAATTGTTTATTGCGGGCCTTTTGCCCGGCCTGCTGACTGCTCTGGCCTATGCCCTGATGATCGTGGCGCGGGTGAAAATCACGCCGTCGCTGGCGCCGCAAGTCGAGGTCAAGATCGACTGGAACGAGCGCATCGCCTCCATCGCCGACACATGGCCGGTGATCCTGCTGATCATCGGCGTCTTTGGCGGCCTGTTCGGCGGCGTGTTTACGCCGACCGAGGCGGGCGCGATGGGCGCTTTCTTTTCGTTCATCATCGGCTTCGCCAAGCGTACGCTGAACCTGGAGAAGATCTGGCATGCCTGCATGGAGACGCTGACCAGCACGGCGGCGATCTTCGTCATTGCCATCGGCGCCAACCTGCTGACGCGGTTCCTGGCGCTTGGCGGCTTTACCGATTTCATCTCGACCTTCGTGGTGGAGAACGAGATTGGGCCGGTCACCATGATCATCGGCACCATGGGTGTCTTGTTTTTGCTCGGCTGCTTTCTTGATCCCATCGGCATCATGCTGCTGACCCTGCCGATCTTCCTGCCGGTGGTCGGCAAGATGGGCATCGACCTGATCTGGTATGGCGTGCTGATGACCAAGCTGCTGGAAATCGGCCTGATTACGCCGCCGGTCGGTCTGAATGTGTTCGTGATCAAGGGGATCGTCGGCGATCTCATGCGAAC
This sequence comes from Alphaproteobacteria bacterium, assembly GCA_029978325.1. Lineage (GTDB taxonomy): Bacteria > Pseudomonadota > Alphaproteobacteria > Bin95 > Bin95 > JACKII01. Next base: position 21,806 of record JAPOJR010000006.1, read on the forward strand.
GGAAACGATCTTCAAAGGAATTATGTGGTTCTTGGTCTCCGACATCATTGTCGTCGGCCTGATGATCGCCTTCCCGGGCATCACTCTTTGGTTACCCAGCTTCCTGCAATAGCCGGACGCCCGCTTCGTTACCGCGCAACCGGCCTCGCGGCGAAAGGTCGGACGATTTCAATGGAGGTACCCTCATGAAAAGAGCATTCGCATTGTCCCTGGCGCTCGCTGCGGCGGCGCTAGCAAGCGCAGTCAGCCCTGCCAAGGCCGGAACCGAGTTGAAGGGCGCGCATTACCTGGCGCCAACGCATCCCCTCGGCGTTGGCTATGAGGTTTTCAAGGAATTGGTCGAGCGCGAGAGCAAGGGCGACATCAATGTCCGCATCTTTGCCGGTGAATCATTGCTGCCCGCAAAGGCCATTTCCGACGGCGTGCGCGATGGCGTCGCCGACTTCGGCACCGTCACTATGAGCTACTCGCCGTCCTACTACAATTATGGACTGATGCTCGGCGACCTGGCCATGTTCGGTCCGAACGACACCGTGGCCGCCGTGGCGCAGACCGAATTGTTTACCATGCACTGCAAGGGCTGTCAGATGGACGCCCGCAAGCAGAACCAGCTGATTTTCGTCGGCTTCAGCACGCCGCAATACGTGCTGGTCGGCAAGGGCGCGATGAATACGCTGGAGACCATCAAAGGCAAGAAACTGCGCGCTGGCGGCCCGCTGTGGGCGCGCTTTGCGGCCCATGTTGGCGCAGTCGCCGTCAATATTCCCAGCTCTGAGATCTACGAAGGCCTCTCGCGCGGCATTCTCGATGCCGCCATGTACGCGCGCGGCGGCCTGAAGACCCACGGCCTTGCCGATGTATCCGATACAGTCTCGGAGGTGCCGCTTGGCTCGTTCCGCGCGCAGAACTATTTCTCGTTCAACATTGAATCGTGGAAATCCCTGACCGCGGACCAGCGCAAAATCGTGCTGCATGGCATCGCCGCCGGTGCGATCGCCAACCGGATTGCCTATGACAAGGGCGAGCAGGATGGCGTCAATCTCGGCAAGGAAAAGGGCATCAAGTTCCTGCAGCCGGATGCCGCTATGGCGAAGTCTATCGAGGAATTCGTTGAAAAAGACGCCATTGAAACGGTGAAGAACTGGGAAGCGAAGGGCCTGAAGGACGCTGGCGAGGTGATCGCCAAGTACAAAGAGCTCTATAAGAAATACGAGCCGCTGGTGACGCCGATCCAGAACGACCAGGACAAGCTGACTGCCCTGATCATGGAGCAGATTTTCTCCAAACTGGACCTCAACACCTACGGCCTGAAGTAGGCGTAGCGAACAGCTAAATCGGATAAGTGCGGCCGGGCTCCAAAAAGCCCGGCTGCTTTCGCTTGCATCCCCATCCCATCGAATGGGCGACCGCTATATGTGTGACGGTTCCGCTGGGCCGATCCTGTCAGCCCAGACCAGATACCGCAGCGACCCGCCGGCTCGCAGGCTATCGAAGGGATAGCAGGTCACCAACACCAGTTCCTCCTGATCGCCTCTGACGGGAAGCTGGACGGCGCGGGCATCGACGATCACGGCGCTCCGGACCCGGTATTGCACCACAGCCGTCGGCGTCTGCACCTGCACCTGCATTCCGGGCCTCATATCCTGAAGGAAGCGGAAATGAGTGTCGCGGTGGCCCGAAATGACCACCGTTCCACCGCCGCCTGGCTCGCCAGCCTGCATGTTCTGCCCCGGCGCGAACGCCAGGACCGCCCCACTTTCGCCGGCGAGCACGATCTGGTCGACTGCCAGCCCCGGCACCTCCAGGCGGGCGACCGGCCAGTGATCCGCCCATGGCCAGGGCTTGTGTGCCCTGCCCTCTGCAAGCGTTTCGGACCAAGCCTGCAGCAGCAAAACCTGCGCCAATTTTGCCTTTCCAGCCAGCCAAAGCGCGTCGCCGACAAACGCTACACCGGCTCCCAACAGACCCAGCATTACCAGGCTGCGCAGGCGGCGGCTCCTCCCTACCCTCAGCATCCCGCCTCTCCTCCGGCGAGACGGCCACGACCAAAGGCCCAGGCCAAAACCGCGGCGACCAAAAGCGCCAGGCCCAGTAGCAGGCGGCCTTTCAGGCCCAATGCCGTTTGCGCCATCGGCACCTGCCGTTGCGACATGCCGGCAACCCGCTCGTTTTTCAATGCGGCGCTAACAAGCTTTGCGTCCGATGGGCGGGACGGCGTCACGTCAACCGCCACCAGACTGGTAAACGGGCTGACCAGGTGGTGCTCCAGCGCCAGAACCGTCACCGCCTGGCGTACCGCATCTGCCGGCTGCCCGGCGATCTCCGCGCGCAACACCTGTTGTATTTTACCGCGCGCCCAGTTTACCCGCAGGCCGGGACGGTCCTCGCCACGCAGCAGGTTAAAATCCTGCTGCCAGAGCGTCGCCCCGAGGCGGCCGGTCAGCGATACCTTTTTCGGGCCGGTTGCCAGTTTCATCGCCAAAGCGACGGGCTCGCCGGCATAGATGTCCGGCAAGACCCCCGGGACAACGTCCGTCACGCCGTCCGCGACCAGGGCCAAATCGGTGAGGACCGGCCGTTTCAGTTGTTCGAACAGCGCACTCATCCGGGTATGGACGTCGGCGGTGTCGCCGATGTGGGTGTAGGTGCCCCGGCCGAACAAGGCGCCTTCGACCATGAAATGGCTGTTCGGCGCGGACCCAATGCCGATCATGAACAGGCGATGATCACCAAGATTGTCACGGATGAACTGAAAGATATCGCGCTCATTGCCGACAGCGCCATCGGTGATGAAGATGATTTGGCGCAACCGGTCCGATGTGGCGCTTTTGCCATCCAACGCCTCCGCGAAGGCCGCCAGAATCTCCGTTCCCCCGGTCGCTTCCAAGCCGCCGACGAACCGGCGGGCGATGCGGACCGTCGATGCCGAAACTGCCCGCGGAACCGAAAACAGTTTCCGCGTTACAGTGTTGAACTCGACAATATTGAAGGAGTCTGCCGGGCCCAGGTCACCCAGGCCGGTTAACAGCGCCGCCTTGGCCTGAACCAAGGATTCGCCCCCCATCGACCCAGAGGTATCGATCACGAAGGTCACCTCGCGCGGCGGCACCGGCGTGGACTCGATGGTCGGCGGCACCACCATCAACAATCCATAGTCACCGCCCGGCGTGGCTTCCGTAAAAAAGGCAGCCACGGGCTGGGGGCTTTCCGCATTGCTCCATTCCAGCACGAAATCACGGTCGGCCGGCACTTCGCCATCATGCAAGGCCACCTGCACCTTGCCGCCATCATCCTTGCGGTCAATCGCGTGATACAGGCTGCGAAGTTCGCCGATGCGGAAGCCAGGCATCAGGTCGATTGCGATCCGGACCGCATTGACCGGCTCGGTCGGGTCCGACGCTTCCGCAGGGGACTTGAGCCGCACCGGCAATTCGCCTGGCAGAACCTGCCATCCGCCTGCCAAGTCCTGCTGCGACCGCAATACCCCGGTCGGCGGCAGGTCGCGGGCGGGCACATAGCGTGGCGTGATCGCCAGCGGAAACCGCAACGAGAACTTGCCGTTCAGCCAATGCAGCCGCTGTTGCAACTCGATCTGGATTTCAATCTCGCCGTTCGGCGGGATGTTTGCGACCGCCGACGAGAACAGATTGGGCCGGTGCTGTTCCACCAGCGAGGCTTTCTTGCCAGCCTGTTTGGCGGCGTCGTAGGTCGCTCGCGCCTCGCGCTTCTCCTGCACATGGCCCTCGACGATCCGGTCGCCGATCACCATGCGCAAGGCATCGACCGCGGCGTCCTCCGGCAATGGAAAGGCATACAGCGCCTCGATCCATTCACCGCTCGGATTGCGAAAGCGCTGCGTCAGGCGCGACCGGGCGATGGGCCCGGTGACGGCAATACGGACGTCAGTATCGAGCCGCGGCAGTTCGCTATAGCCGCCGGTGTCCGGATCGCGCACCAACAGACTGCCCTGCGAAACCTGGTCCAGGCCGACCCCGAACGATACCCTGGGCACCAGGACGCCAAACCCAGCGACGACCGCGCCGACGATCAGCAACAGCACGATATCTTCCCACGATGAAAGCGTTTTGCGTAACATGGCGAACCTCTTTTCATTGAACCTGGCGCCATGCTGCCAACCCTGCTTGAAGAGAGTTTGAAGTGAATGTGAAGCGCTGAATTTTGTGAGATCGCACATGTCCCGGAATTGCAAATGACCATTCTGATTGTGGAGGACGAGCCGGCAATTGCCGATACGGTCCTCTATGCATTGCAGTCTGAGGGATTGGCCGCCCATTGGGTGCAGAATGGCCGCGACGCGCTGGAATATGCGCAGCAGCATGGCCCGGAACTCGTGGTGCTGGATATCGGCCTGCCGGATATGCAGGGATTTGACGTGTGCCGGCAGATCCGCAGCTTTTCCAACGTGCCCATCATTTTCCTGACGGCCAGAAACAGCGAAATCGATCAGGTCCTGGGGCTGGAACTTGGCGCCGACGACTATGTCACCAAACCGTTCAGCCCGCGGGTGCTGACCGCCCGAATTCGCAGCCGTCTCCGCACCGCGCCGGAGCGCCCCGCAACCGGAATTCAAATCGACCGCGAAGGCAAACGCATCCTGATGAACGGCCAGGACCTGAATCTAACCCGTTACGAGTATGAAATCCTGGCGACGCTGATCCGCGGAACCGGCCGCGTGTTCTCGCGCCAGCAACTGATGGATTCAGCATGGGACGAGCCGGACGCGAGCTTTGACCGAACCATCGACACCCATATCAAGACCATCCGCCAGAAAATTCGTACTGTCGATCCGGAAGCAGATCCGATCGAGACCCGGCGCGGCCTCGGCTACGCATTCCGCACTACGCCATCATGAAAATCAGCACCCGCCTGAACCTGATGCTGGCCGTTTCCGTCTTGCTGTCGGTCGGGGCACTGTTCCTTTGGATTCGCGGCGAATTGAATCCGCGCTACATGGAAGCCCAGGAAGAAGTGCTGGTGGATATGGCGGAAACGCTGGCGTTAATACTGGCCCGGCAACCCGCCATTGTTGGACCCTCCGGCGAAACGGAAATCGATGCCGCCGCCATCGGCCGAAGTCTGGACGGCCTGAAATCGATCACCATCGATGCACAAATTTACGAGCACCACAAAACGGCAATCGACATCCGGATCTATGTTACAAACCGTGCCGGGATCGTGCTGTTCGACTCGGACGGCGGCAAAGCCGTGGGCCAGAACTACCGTCGGTGGCGCGATGTCTGGTTGACACTCAAGGGCAAGTACGGGGCCCGGGTCAGCGCCGGCGACCCGGCCTATCCGAATGGCGATACTATGTATGTCGCCGCACCGATCGCGTTTCGCGGCGATGTTATCGGCGTTGTCAGCGTCGGCAAGCCGACCGAAAGCATCAGCGCTTTCCGCAGGCATCTGTTGGAAAGTCTGGTGATCGTTTCAGCCCTAGTCGTCCTGGGTGCGTTCATCCTGGGCTATGTCGTCAATTTCTGGCTGTCCCGTCCCTTGAAACAACTACGGGATTACGCCGCCGCCGTCACCCGGGGCGAACGGGTCAGCCTGCCAAGCCTCGGCAAAACAGAGGTTGCGGATGTCGGCCGGGCGATGGAGGACATGCGCCGGGCCCTGGATGGCAAGCAATACGTGACCGATTATGTCCAGGCGCTGACGCACGAACTGAAAGCGCCGATAGCGGCTATCCGCGGCGCTGCTGAACTGCTGGATGAACCGATGCCGGAAGACCAGCGGCGGCGGTTCCTTGGTAACATCGGCACCCAAACCGCACGGATGCAGGGCCTGATTGACCGCCTGCTGGAACTGGCGGCGCTGGAATACCGTGGCCGATTGGCCGACCGCGAACCGGTCGCAGTCGCTCCCCTGCTGGCAGAGGCCGTGTCGGACCTGAAGCCGTTCGCCGATACCCGCGGCATCACTATCGAAACAACCGCGACCGACGCGATGTCGATCTTCGGCGACCGGTTCCTGCTGTCCAAGGCGCTGGCCAATATCCTGAAAAACGCCATCGAATTTTCACCTGAACATGGCGCGGTATCGGTCACCGCGGCACAGAAGGGCCAAGCCGTAGTGATAACAGTGTGCGATACAGGACCGGGCGCGCCCGACTACGCCCTCAACCGCCTGACCGAACGTTTCTATGCGGTAGCCAAGCCGGATGGACAGAAAGGCTCGGGCCTTGGCCTCAGCTTTGTCAAGGAGATCGCCGACCTGCATGGCGCATCGCTCGAATTTGCCAATGGGCCGCACGGCGGTCTTTCTGTCCGGATGACCTTTGCGCAGCCGTAATCGCTGCGGGCGCTCGCCGGTCTGCAGTCAGATAGCCGCCACCATCCGATCCACCAACCGATCGCGCGCCGCCAGCAAGGCCCGGGCAATGTCGGGGACGCCGGTTGCCTCAATCTGGTCGGAGATCCCGACGGCAACGAGGCCACGGCTCATTGCACCCTCCGCATTAAACAGCGGCACAGCGACAATGGTGACCCCACCGATATAGTCGCCGCGGTCGACGCCATAGCCATCGCGGCGGGCCTCTGCGACCTGGTCCTGCCAGGCAGCGAAAGCGGGCGGGTTGTCCCAGTGCAGGCGCTCGAAATCGCGCCGCAGCGTCTCTGCATCATAGGCGTTGAATGCAGCGACACAGCGACCGGTCGCGCTGATCAATTCCGGGAAGCGGCTGCCCAGTTCTGCCGAAAGCCGGAAGGGTAATTGCGCGTGCGCCAGAGCAACCACCACCATCTGGCGCGTTTCCACCAGTTGCGTCGCCATGGCAGTGACACCGAACGAGGCCGACAGCGCGTTCAGCATCGGCTGGGCCAATGTTGCGAAGCTGTTCCGTTGAATGGCGCTGCGGGCAATCGGCAGGATGCCCACGCCGATGGAATAGCGCTTGGAGGCGGGATCGAACTCCACCAGCCCTTCTTCGGTCAGCACACGCAGGATATGCAGGCATGTGCTGGGCACCAGGTCCAATTCCCGCGCCAGGTGGTTGACGCCCATCGGCTCATCCGCCGCCCCCAGCCGCCGGAGAATACCGACGGCACGCGTCACCGCCGGCACCTGCCGGTGTGTTGAAGCGGGGGAGAGGGCAGACGCCATCGCGATTTCCTTCGGATTTTCATTGTCTATATACAATGAAAATCTCTCATTGACAATGAAATTAGCAGGCGTCTAGGGTGCGCATCATCGGCGGCGAGGCTGCCATCCGCGACATCTGTGTTCGAAATGGCGCAATCCATGGCCAAGCTGACAGATTTCACCTCCTACGCTGACGCGCAAACCCACTTCAGCCGCGATGCGCTCTGGGAGTTGTTCGACGGCACGCGCGCGGCCATGAACATCGCGCACGAATGCATCGACCGGCACGCCGCCGGCCGCGGCACGGCACTCAGCATTGCGCATGCCGATGGGTCTAGTGAAGTGCTGAGCTTCCAGGACGTGGCCACCGCCTCCTCCCGCTTTGCGTACTGGCTCCAAGCCCGCGGCGTGCAGCCGGGCGAGCGTATTGCTGTGATGCTGGAGCCATCGGCCGCCTTCTACACAGCCATGTTCGGCGCGATGAAGGCAGGCGCGGTGGCCGTTCCCATGTTTACGCTGTTCGGGCCGGACGGCATCCGACTGCGGGCCGATGACTGCAAGCCAACGCTGCTGCTGACCAATGCGGAGAAAGCGCCGGAAGCACGCTATGACAGCGGGCCGGAGGTCATCGTCGCTGACGAGACCTTTCTACAAAACCTCACACAGTTCGCCGACAGCTTTCCGTGCAACACCGCGGGCGATGACCTGGCCGTGCTGCAATACACGTCCGGCACGACGCGGGAGTTGCCGGATGCGGTGCGCCACACCCATCGCTCGATCATGACGCTGATGATAGCGGCGCTCTACGCGACCGGCATCCGCCCCGGCGACCGTTTCTTCTGCCCATCCTCTCCTGCCTGGGGCCACGGGCTCTGGCATGGCACGCTGGCGCCGCTGGCGCTGGGCGTTCAGACCGGCACCTTCAGTGGCAAGTTCAACGCGGTGCGGCTGGTGCAGGCGCTGGAGGAGTTCCGGATCACCAATCTCTCAGCCGCCGCAACGCACTACCGGATGATCCGCAATTGCGGCCGGGCGGAGGAATTCACCTATCAGATCGAGAAGCTCTCCTTCACGGGCGAGCCCATCGACAGCGAGACCGCGGCCTATGTCGAGCAGTTGTTCGGCACCAAGGTTTGCAGCATGTACGGCACCACGGAAATCGGAGTGATCCTGGCGAACTATCCGGGGGCCAAAGACCTGGAAGTCCGTGACGGCTCGCTTGGCAAGCCAGTGCCCGGCGTCCGGGTGGAGGTGCACGGCCCCGACGGTCAGCAACTGCCGCCCGGCGAAACCGGTGAGCTCGTCGTCCTCCGCCGCGGCGAGTGGTTCCCGACCAAGGACCTGGGTCGCGTCGATGCAGACGGCTATTTCTATCACGCAGGCCGCGCCGACGACGTGATCATCTCTGCCGGATGGACCATGAGTGCGGTCGAGATCGAAAACGCCATACTGAAACACCCCGCCGTTGCCGAAGCCGCCGCTATCGGCGTGCCGGACGCGACGCGCGGCCAGATCGTGCGCGCCTATATCGTGCCCAAGGGCGAGCCGGAAAGCGGTTTGGCCAAAGATATTCAGGAACTGGTGCGCTCCAGCCTTGCCCGGCATGAATACCCGCGCCAGATCGAATTCGTTTCCTCTCTGCCCAAAACCCCGGCGGGCAAAGTCAACCGCAAGGCGCTGCGCGATGCGCTCCGCCCCTCACCTGCTGGCGCAGCCGATTGAGCCGCGCGACCCGAAATTTCTCAGGAGAACAGCCATGAACGCCACCGCAGAAGCAGAATTCCCAAAGATCACCGAAGAAGGCCTTGCCGCCCTGCGCGAGCGTCTTGGCGTCAAGATCGGCAATACGGTCGAGCCCTGGTGCTATGAGGCGACGCGGGACAATATCCGCCATTACGCCCACGGCATCGGCGACGACAATCCGCTCTGGTGCGATCCGGCCTATGCGAAGCAGACCAAATACGGCGACGTCATCGCCCCGCCGAGCTTCCTGTTCGCCACCAGCCGCATCATCTCCGGCTATGTCGGCGGCCTTCCGGGCATTCACGCGATGTGGGCGGGGTCGGATTTCACCTGGCACAAGCCAATTAAGCGCAATACCGAGTTCCGCACGGAAGCCTATCTGAAAGACCTGATCGAGCACGACACCCGCTTTGCCGGCCGAGCGATCCAGCAGATCTATCACGTCGATTTCTATGATGCCGCGAATGGCGACTTCTTGGCAGAGGGCGACAGCTGGTGCTTCCGCACCGACCGGGACGACGCGCGCGAGAAGGGCACCAAGTACACCGACGTAAAAAAGGCGCCGCTCCGCACCTACTCAAAGGAAGAACTGAACGCCTTCAACCGCTATTACGAGGCGGAGGAAATCCGGGGTGCGAACACCCGCTATTGGGACGACGTGAAAGAGGGCGAGCACCTGCCGACCATGGCCAAGGGGCCGATGACCGTCACCGGCTTCATCTGCTACGCCCAGGGCTGGGGCGGCCTCTACATCCGCGCGAACAAGCTGGCCTGGCAGCAGCAGTCCAAGCATCCCGGCCTCGGCATTCCGAACCGCCGCAGCATCCCGGATTGCCCGGAGCGCGTGCACTGGGAAGAGGAATTCGCGCTCAAGGTCGGCGCGCCTGGCGCCTATGACTACGGCCCCGAGCGCTGCTCCTGGCTGACCCATCAGGCAACCAACTGGATGGGCGATGATGGCTTCCTGGTGAAAGCGAAATGCCAGGTCCGCCGCCACAATCCGGAAGGCGACCTGCTGCTGATCCATGCCCACGTGGCACGGAAATTCGTCGAGAATGGCCGCCATCTGGTCGAACTCTCCCAGCGGGCCGAGAACCAGGACGGCGAACTCTCCGCGATGGGCTCCGCCATTGTCGAACTGCCGCAGCGTCCATAATCTGCAAAGTTGAGTGGCCCGGTCGTTTCTGAATCGGGCCGCGGCCCTCATCGCAACAAATGACCTGGTCCGGCAACGCCAGGCCCCCACCCTGGGATAAGACGCAAATGACGGATACGCGCCGCAACGACCAAATCAAGCTGATGGTATTGGAGGGCGACGGAATCGGCCCCGAAATTACCGCCGCGACACTCGAAGTTCTGCAAGCGGTCGGCGAACGGTTCGACCTCGATATCGGCTTCACCCACCTGCCGATCGGGCTGGAAGGCTTGCGCCAGCATGGGACGACCGTTCCGCCAATGATCGTCGATACGGCGCCGGATTTCGACGGGATCGTGCTGGGTCCGGTTGACCATTTCGCCTATCCGCCCGCCGACCAGGGCGGCTTGAACCCATCCGGTGAACTGCGCAAGCGGCTGGAACTGTTCGCCAACATCCGGCCAGCGCTGTCGCGCCCCGGGTTTGCGCCCCCCTGCGGCTGCCATGTCGATCTGGTCGTCGTCCGCGAGAATACGGAAGGCTTCTATGCCGACCGCGCGATGTTCCAGGGCTCCGGCGAGTTCATGCCGACCCCGGATATCGCCATGTCGCTGCGCAAAATCACGCGAACCGGCTGCACCCGTATCGCCAAGGCCGCTTTCGAGCTGGCGCTGCGCCGCCCCCGCAAAAAGGTGACGGCGGTGCATAAGTCCAACGTGCTGCGCATGGGCGATGGCCTGTTCCTGGAATGCACGCGTGCGGTCGCCAAGGACTATCCCAGCGTCGAATACGACGAAAAGCTGGTGGATGCGGTTGCAGCCTTGCTGATCCGCGACGCCAGCATGTTCGATGTGATCGTCACAACCAATATGTTTGGCGACATCCTGTCCGACCAGGCGTCGGAGCTTTCCGGCAGCCTGGGCCTCGCCGCGTCCTTGAACAGCGGCGCGGATACGGCGGTTGCGCAGGCGCAACACGGGTCCGCCCCCGACATTGCCGGCAAAGGCATCGCCAATCCCAGCTCGCTGATCGGTTCCGCGGCCATGCTGCTCGGCTGGATCGGCGAACGCCGCAACGATCCGCGCCTGAACGAAGCCGCAGCCTTCATCGACCGTGCCCTTTCGGCCGTCATCGAGAACCCGGAAACACGCACGCCGGATTTGGGCGGGGCAATCGGCACCAAGGCCTTTACCGGTCACGTCGCCAACGCCATCCGGACCATGTCACGTTAGACCACGGCCCAACGGCGTCACGCTCAGACACTTGATTGACAGAACTATGCAGCAAGACAATCCGGCCATTGGCTTTATCGGCCTTGGCGTAATGGGCGGCCCGATGTGCGCCAACATCGCGGCCAAGCACTCTGCCAAGGTATACGCCTTCGACATGAACGCATCAGCTCTCGACACAGTCTCTAAAGCCGGTGCTGTCGCATGCCGCTCTGTAGCCGCGGTCGCGGCAGCAGCCGACATCGTCTTCCTGTCGCTGCCGGGCGGCGCGCAGGTGCGGGAGGTTTGCCTGGGACCGGACGGTCTTGCCACGCATGGCAAGCCAGGCATGGTGATTGTCGATCTCAGCACCACCGGCGTCGCCGAAGCGCGGGCGGTGGCCGCGGAATTGGCGGCCAAGGGCTTCCTCTTCGCCGACGCTCCGGTTGCTCGCACGCGCGAGGCCGCGCAGAAGGGGACGCTTAGCATCATGGTCGGCGCGACCGACGCGTTATACGCCCGCATTCTGCCGCTGCTCGCCTATATGGGCAGCGACATCGCCTTGTGCGGCGGCACCGGCTGCGGCCAGGTAGTGAAGCTGATTAACAACACATTGGTGTTCGAGCACACCGCTGCGCTGGCCGAAATGCTGGTGGTGGGCGAACGGGCTGGCGTTAAGGCCGAAACCCTTCTGGCAGTGGTCTCCAACGGTTCCGGCGACAGCTTCGTACTGCGTAACCACGGCATGAAGGCCATGCTGCCGCGGGTGTTTCCGGAGCAGGCCTTCCCTGCGCCCTATGCACTGAAAGACCTGGGCTATTCCATCGAATTGGCCGAAAGCTGCGGGGTCGAGCCCCGCCTCTCCAAGGTGGCGCGGCAATACTTCGAGGCCGCGGTGGAAGCCGGGATCGGCGCGAAATACTTCCCCGCCATCATCGAACTGATCGACAAAAAGTAGTCACTGCCGGGCCTCTATCGCCAGCCACCATATTGACATCCATCGGCGCCCGCATTTGGATGAATGAACAGTCATTCATTTTTTGAGTAGGGCCGGCATGCCACTCGTTCTGGAGCCAACGCTGAAGATCGGCGTCAACACCATGCACCGGCGCAGCGAACCGGCGGATGGGCCCTGGCGGCCACGCATCGACGAATTGGCCGCCATGGTCGAGCAAGTCGACCGCTGCGGCTTCGACAGCTTCTGGGTCGGCGATCATATCTCGATGCCGATCCCTTTCCTTGACCCCTTGCAGCAGATCGCCCAGGCGGCGGTGGTGAGCCGGCGGCTGACTTTTGGCGTCGGCGTCTATCTGCTGCCGCTGCGGAACCCCGCGCCGGTGGCAAAGCAGGTTTCGACGCTGGACCTGATGACCGAGGGCCGCCTGATCTTTGGCGTCGGCGTCGGCGGAGAATTTCCAAAAGAGTACGAGCTGGCCGGCATCCCGCGCGAGGAGCGCGGCGCGCGGCTTTCCGACGGCATCCGAGTCCTGAAAAAGCTCTGGACCGGAGAGAAGGTCAGCCACGACAGCCCCTTCCTGAAGTTCGAGAACGTGGACATGCGCCCGGCCCCCTGGCAGCCGGGCGGGCCGCCGGTCTGGTGCGGTGGGCGCGCCAAGCCTGCGCTGCGGCGGGCGGCGCGCATCGGCGATGGCTGGCACTCCTATGCCATCACGGCGCAAATGTACCGCGACGGCCTCGCCCATATCCGCGAGACGGCGGAGGAAGCTGGGCGCATTCACCCGAACTTCGGCACCGGCCACCTGCTGTTCGCCCGCGTCGCCGACAATTACGAACAGGGCCTGGACGAGGCGGCGGACCACCTCTCCACCCGCTACAACATGGACATGCGGCCCGCCACCAAGCGATACGGCGCCATCGGCGCGCCGCAAGACGTGGCGGCGACGATCCGGGATTTCTATGACGCCGGCGTGCGCCACCTGACCCTCGACATTGCCGGCGTCTACGAACGCCGCGGCGAGCAACTCGACCGCTTTGCCAATGAAGTGTTTCCGTTGCTGAAAGATTTGCGGTGATGAGCGACCCCCATCTGACCTTCGGCTTCAGCGAAGAGCAAAAACTGCTGCGTGAGAGCGTGCTCGGCACGCTGGCCCGCGTGCTGCCGGCGGAGAAAATCCGGGAATTGGATAAGGCGGGCGAATACCCCTACGAAGCCTGCCGGGCGCTGGCCGACCTGGGAATCAACGGCATCATGTACCCGAAGGAATTTGGCGGGCTCGACAGTTCCTACAAAGACCTGGCCGTGCTGGGGGAGGCACTGGGCTATCACTACGGCGGCATCGCCCAGGCCTGGAGCATTACCTGCATCTATGCCGGCATGCACATCGCGCTGCACGGCTCGGACGCGATGCGGCGGGAGATTTTGCCGAAGGTCATCTCCGGCGAGATGCGCCTCGCCCTCTGCCTGTCAGAGCCGGACCATGGCTCGGACGTGGCCGGGATCGAGTGCTTCGCACGGAAGGACGGTAACGGTTACGTCCTGAACGGCCAGAAAATCTATAACTCCGCCGCCCACGTGGCGCACAACCTCGTGGTGGTCTGCAAGACCAAGCCCGGCCGTGGCTATGACGGCATTTCCATGTTCGTCGTCGATACGACCCTGCCGGGCGTGACGATCAACCGACTCTCGGCGCTGGGACGGCACACGACGGAGGCGAACCACTGCTTCTTCGACGATGTGAAGCTGCCGGCGGAAGCCATGATCGGCACGGAAAACGACGGATGGCATGGCCTGATGAAGTGCCTGAACGTCGAACGCCTGAACCTGGCCGCCAACGGCGTCGGCAACACGTTGCGGATTATGGAACACGCCCTGAACTACGCCCAGGAGCGCCAGCAGTTCGGCCGTCCCATCGGCAAGTTCCAGGCGGTGAGCCACAAATTCGCCGACATGCAGATCATGTACCAGACGGCGCGCGCCATGCTCTATCGCGTGGCGGAGATGCTGGACGCGGGCCAGGACCCGATCATGGAGAACGCAGTGCTGAAAGCCTATGCGACGGAGGTCAACTGGAAGACTGCCGACATGGCCATGCAGATCCTGGCGGGCGCCGGCTACATCATCGACCAGGATATGCAGATGATGTTCCGCGACGCCCGCGTCGGCCCGATCGGCGGCGGCACCAGCGAAATCCAGCGCAACGTCATCGCGAGCCGGATGGGGCTCTAAGGGAGAAACGAAATGCAACCCCGCGAGCCGCTTGGCCTCTACTACGAGGACTTCGAACTCGGCAAAGCCTACTCCACGCCCCGGCGGACCGTGACGAGCACCGACATCGTCAACTTTGCCTGCCTTTCCGGCGACTTCAACGCGCCGCATGTGGACCATGAGTTCTGCAAAGCCCAACCCTACGGCGAGCCCATCGCCCACGGCCCCTTGGTCCTCGCCATTGCGGGCGGCCTCATGTGCCAGAGCGGCATCAATGACGGCACCATCATCGCCATGATGGGCACGGACGAATGGCGCATTCACCTGCCGGTGAAGCACGGCGACACGTTGGAAGTCATCAACACGCCGTCGGAGAAGAAGCTGACCCGCGACGGCAAGCGCGGCATCGTCGTTTTCGACCGCGAAATCCGCAACCAGCGGGGCGAGGCGGTCCACACCATGAAGACCAGCTGCATGTACCGCTGCCGGAGCGCCTCATGAGCCTTCGCAAAGTCGCCGTCATCGGCGGGGCCGCCACGCCGAACGGCAAGCTGCAAACGCCGGAAGGCCAGCCGATCCAGACCGTTGAGCACGAAGTGCTGGCGCCGCTCGTCATCCAATCCATGGCCGTCGCCGGCCTGCCGAAGGAGAGCGTGGACGCCATCAGCCTCGCCCTCTGCCGGCCCTATACGCTGCAAAAATACTTCGCCACCTTCATGGCGAACTATATGCGGATGCCGCTCAAAGGCGGGATTATGGAGATCCTGGGCAACGGCATGACCGGCGGCCTCGCCTTCGATCAGGCCGTGACCGCGGTCGCCTCTGGCCAGGCCGATGTGGCCCTCGCCCTCGGCGTGAATTTCGAGAGCGCCGCCAGTTCCGCCGACCATATGATGAGCTCGATGCGCGCCGTTGGCGACATCGATTACCACTCGATATTCGGCTTCAGCCCGATTGCCTGGTACGCCATGGACATGGTGCGCTACATGCACGATTTCGGCGTCTCGCGCGCCGAACTCGCCGGCATCGCGGTGAAGGACCGCCGCCACGCCGCGCTGAACCCCATCGCCCAGTTCAAAAAGCCTCTGAGCCTGGAGGACGTGCTGGCCGCGCGGCCCATCGTCGAACCGCTGGGCCTGTTCGAAGTCCCGCCTCGCGGCGACGGCGCCTGCTGCCTCGTGGTGTGCTCGGAGGACGTGGCGAAGGAAGCGGGCCGTCCCTACGCGCTGGTGCGCGGGCGTGGCTTCTTCCATGAGGGCGCGCACCAGATCAACGAGGTGCCGAACGACATGACGGCCTTCATCGCTGCCCAAGTAGCTTCAGCGCAAGCCTATGCCGCCGCCGGGATCAGGGCGAGCGACCTGGACCTCGCCGAACTCTACGCCCCCTGTACGATCGTCCAGGCGCTGGTATCGGAGGCAATGGGCCTCGTTCCGCGCGGGCATGCGGGGCGCGCCGCGACCGAGGGCGAGACCGCGCTCGGCGGACGGCTGCCGATCTGCACCTCCGGCGGCTGTCTCTCGCGCGGCCATCCCTCCTATATCACCGGGCTGCTGACGATCTTCGAGCTTTGGGAGCAACTCACCCACCGGGCCGGTGAGCGGCAGGTGGTGGGTGCTGCGCTCGGCGCGGGCAGTTGCGAGTTGGGCAATTATAACGCCGCGCTCATCCATGTGCTGGAGGCCAAGTCATGACGTTGCCCCGCGTGAAAATGGCGGGGAACCGCCCATGGCCGCCGCGCATCACGGACCACTCGAAGCATTTTTGGGACGCTCTCGCCGAAGGCCGCCTGATCACGACCAAAGGCAAGACATCTGGCAAGCTGACCTTCCCGCCGAAACCCTTCTGCCCCTATGACTGGGGCCAGGAAGTGGAATGGGTAGGGCTATCCGGCAAGGGCCGCCTCTACTCGCAAACCGTCATCCACGCCGTGCCGACGGCCTTCCAGCACGAGGCGCCGATCCGCAACGGCATCGTTGACCTGGATGAGGGCCTGCGGGTCGCCGCCCGCATCCTGGGCGAACCTGCCTTGGACGCCCCGGTCGAATGCGTTGTGCTGGACTATGACGATGGCCCGCTGTTCGGGTTCAGGGCAATCCTATGACCGGCACCATGCAATCCGACTTTGTCACGGCGCAGGTCGAAAATCCGGAGTTGGTCGACCGCCGCCGCAGTCAGATTGTTGCCGCCGCTGTCAAATTGTTCGGCGACCGGGGCTATTACACTGTCACGATCAAGGATATCGCCAAAGAGGCCGGTATCAGCACCGGATTGATCTACCAATACTTCCAGAACAAGGAAGATGTTCTGTTACTGACCTTGATGGAACGCCTGGACCGATACAAAGACGACGTTACCAAGGCCATTGCGTCGGAGGTTGACCCATTGCAGCGCCTGCATGCAGCGTACGCCGCCTGCTGCAGGGTGGTCGACACCAACAAGGAGGCCACGGTCCTGGCCTATCGGTCCTTCCGCTCGCTAGACCCCAGCCGGCGAAAGCACGTTCTCAACCGTGAACGGGAAATCAACGCCCTGCTGGCGGACTGTGTCCGGCACTGCCAGAGGGCGGGCTTGATACGCGGCATCGATATCAACCTGGTATGTTCGCATCTGGCCTCGATGGCGCATGCCTGGGCGCTGCAATCCTGGCGGTTTGATCGCGGGTACAGCGTCGATCAGTACATCGCCGACTCCTTCGACCTGCTGACCAAAGGAATGCTGGCGATAGACTGCGTGCCATCGTCGCCCCAAACTGTGACAACTTGAGGCCGAATACGCCTTGCCGATTGAGCTGCAACGCCGGAAGCTAGTCGGAACAAGCCGGCATTCCGGAGATGCAAATGCAACGCCCCATCCACCTCAATCTGTTCATTTACGCCCGCGGTCACCATGAGGCGGCCTGGAAGCACCCGATGGCGCCTGACCGACAGTCGCTGGATATCGATCATATCGTCGAATGCGCCAAAAAGGCGGAGGCGGCGTGCATGGATTCAATCTTCTTTGCCGATACCCTCTCACTGGCGCCAGACTCGAACCGTACCGGTCGCATGTATCTCGACCCCTTCACCACCTGCGGCGCCATTGCTATGGCGACCAGCAGGATCGGGCTGATCGCCACCGCCTCCACCACCCATTCCGAGCCCTATAATATCGCCCGAATGTTCTCATCGCTGGACCATGTGAGCAAGGGTCGGGCCGGCTGGAACATCGTCACCTCGTTCAGCATTGCCGGCGCTAACAACTTCGGCAACACCGGCCGCCTCTCCCACGCCGAACGGTATGACAAAGCCGAAGAGTTCGTTCAGGTCGCAAAGGCCCTTTGGGACAGTTGGACCGACGACGCCATCGTCGATGACCGCAAGGCCGGGCTCTACTACCGCAGCGAGCGGGTCCAGCCGATTGACCATCATGGCCGCTATTACGATGTTGCCGGACCCATGAACGTGCCACGCTGCCCGCAAGGCTGGCCGGTGCTGGTGCAGGCCGGTTCGTCCGACACCGGCAAGGATTTCGCTGCCCGCCACGCCGAGGCCGTGTTTACGGCCCACATGACCAAATCGACCGCACAGGCCTTCTACCAGGACCTGAAGGCGCGCGTGGTCGCCGCCGGACGGCCGGCGGACCAGTGCGTAATCCTGCCCGGCATTAGCATGATCATCGGCAGCACCGAGGCCGAGGCGAAGCGGATGGAGCAGGAGTTGAACGAACTCGCCGACGTGGAGACCAGCCTCTCCCGCCTGTCGCAGCGCTTCGACGGCCACGACTTCTCCCACATCCCGCTGGACCGGAAGCTGACGGTGGCGGACTTCCCTGACCCGGCGGAGAACCAGGCCTCACGCGGGCGCACCGAACTGATCGTCGGCGCGGTCGAACGGGAGGGCCTGACCATGCGGCAACTGCTGGGCAAGCTCGCCGGCGCGCGCGGGCATTTCGTCATGGCCGGCACGCCGGAACAGGTGGCCGACACCATTGAGGGCTGGGTGGATACCGGCGCTGCCGACGGCTTCAACGTCATGCCGCTGCTGCTGCCGCACATGCTGAACGTCTTCGCCGACGAGGTCGTGCCGATCCTGCAACGCCGCGGGCGCTTCCGCACCGCCTACGAAGGCACTACCCTGCGCGAACACTACGGCCTGCACCGGCCCTCGGCCTGACGGATTGGAGCGCAAGATTTTTCCCCCTTCACGCTGAGGTAGCGCACGCAGAGCGCCCTCGAAGCGCCCCGTGACAGAGCACAAGCCGGGCGCCTTCGAGGCTCAGCTCCGCTGAGCGCCTCAGGCTGAAGGGGACAGGATCGAGCCACCTGAAAACAAGACTGCACCAGCGGAACAGGAACAAAACCATGAGCACAGCCGCCCAACACATCGACGACGCCGTCCGCGCCTTCACCCTCAATTATGGCGACACCGCTGCCCATCTGGCCCTGGCCCGCGAGGCCGACCCCGGATGCCGGATGGCCGACCTGTTGCAGGCCTGGATCCTGACCCTCTCCAACGATGGCGTGCAGGTGGCGAAGGCGCGGGATCTGCTCGCCACCATTGCCGAGGACGGCCTCTCCGGCCGGGAAGCCACCCACCTTGCCGCCTTGCGCCTCGCCGCGGACGGCCGCTGGCCCTCCGCCGTCGCAGTGCTCGACCGGCACCTGCTGGACGATCCGAAGGACCTGGCAGGCCACCAGTGCGCGCTGCGCCTCGACGGCTATCAGGGCCGCTTTCACCGCGAGGCTGGCCGTGCCGCCCGCGCCCTGCCCTTCTGGTCGAAGGACGAGCCGGGCTACGGCATCATGCTGTCCTTCTACGGCTTCGGCCTGGAGGAATTCGGCGACTTCGCCCGCGCCGAGGACGTTGGCCGAGAGGCGGCGGAATTGGAGCCTTATGGCTACTGGCCGCACCATACCGTCAGCCACGTGCTGGAGATGACCGGCCGCCCGGCGGACGGCCTCACCTGGATGGACGGGCGCGTGCCCTACTGGAGCGAGCCGAAGAACAACAACCGCGTCCACATCTGGTGGCACAAGGCACTGTTCCACGTCGAGCTCGGCCAGTATGACGAGGCGCTGGCGATCTATGACGACCAGATCCTGCCGGTGATGCGCCCGGTCGGCACGCAGCTCTGCAACCCGACCGCGCTGCTCTGGCGGCTGGAAACCCTCGGCTGCGAGGCGGGGGAGCGGTGGAGCGCCCTGCTGCCGCTATGGCAACAGCAACTCTCCGGCATGTCGAGCCCGTTCAACGAAATCCACGCCGCCATGTCGGCCCTGCGTGCAGACGACCGCAACGCATATGAGACCGTTCTCGCCGGCATGAAGCGCTCGGCAGCCGCCGGCAACGAGCTCACGCCGGCCTATCGCGACGTGGCGGTGCCGGTTGCCGAAGCCATGGCTCGCTTCGTCGATGGCGACTACGCCGCCGCCGTCGAGGGCCTGCTGCCGGTGGAGGCCAGTCTCTGGCGCATGGGCGGCAGCATCGCCCAACGGGACCTGGTGGAATGGACCCTGACCGAAGCCGCCATCCGAGCCGGCGACCGCAACGTCGCGCTCTCGCTGGCGAACGAGCGGCTGGCGATGCGGCCCGACAGCGTCGTAAACCGGCACTTCATGCAGCAGGCGGAGGCGCTGGCGGCATAAGCCGCGGGCCGCATCCGCCATAAGCCGGTGTCAAGCGTCCGGCGGCTCCAGGAATTCGGTTTCCATAAAGGCGAATTCGAAGTCGTTGCCGTTCAGCACATCATGCTCAACGCCAGCCTGGCGGAAATAAGGCACGCCCTTTTTCAGTTCGGCGCGGGAGACCTTGCCCTCGGCATCGACCAGTTCGAGGAAACCGTCCTGCATCGGCACAACGACATAGTCGTAGTCATGCCGATGCCAACCGGTGGCGTCACCGCGTTTCGGAAAGCGCCATTCGGTAACGCGGGTGCGGGCGTTGTCGATGAACACGGTGGGGACGGCCGAGCCAGGATTGGTCGGTGCGCACATGGATGGATCCTCCGTCCTTATCCGGTGGTTCAGGATGCCGGTGGGGCGCCAGGCAGCTGCCTGGAGGCATCGAACTGACGGTACTCCTGTTCGGCCTGCAGTTTCAATTGCTCGCCCTCGCGAATTAGCGCTTCGCCATTGCGGATTTTCGCTTCGCCCTTGCGTACGCGCGACTCGCCGCGTTCGACATCGGCTTCGCCGTCTTTGATCATGGCGCGGCCTACTTTCAGGGATGCTTCGCCCTTGGACCATTTCTCGCCAATAGCCGAGACCTGGCCACCCTGGCTTTGTAGTTGACCGCCAAAGGACTTCGGGTCGGGCCAGCTGGAACAGGCGGCAGCCAGCAGGCCGAGCGCGATTGTGGCGGCAAACGCGGTGGAACGTGCCATTGGCAGTGTATTCCTATTTTCGGGAGAGTAGCAGGGTCGTTTGCGCATTGGCGTTCGCAACGTCGCAACGGCCCGGTTTGCCGACCGGAGCGGCAGCAGAAATTGGGTTTCGCATCTCTTTTTCAAGAGTGTGGGCGATTAAAGATTTCTATCATCTGTGCCGGCAAATACCTTGTGGCCCGCTTTACATAATCTCTATACTTGAGTATGATCCGACTTAAGTTGTATGAGTGACCCGCATCCAATCGGGCGGGCATTCAAAGACGAAAAGTTTGCGAGGAGAAAGCCGGTAATGCGCAAATTTCCGCATGCCTTTATATGCACGCCAGCCTTAGCACTGGCCTCAGTCCTGGTGATGCCCGCGGCCGCGTCGGCCATGGCCATTTACTCAGAGAATTTCAACAGCGGTACGGTCGGTAGCGAATGGTCCACGAACTCCGGAACGCTGGCGGTGGACACGGCGGCCAATTCCCCGAACGAGATGTATCTGGGTCTCAATGACACGTTTCAATTTGGCCTAGCAAACCAATCTGTGTTCCTCAACCTTTCCGGACTGGCTGCGCATACGCAGGTGACCCTGACCTTCGACATGATCATTATGCGCTCGATGGACGGCAATGAGCCCTTCACGCTTAGCGCGGTTGGCCCTGGCACGTTGGCTTCGGAATCCTTTGAGAACCTGACCAGCGGCGGCAATCCACTGGGCGGCAGCGACAATGCCAATGGCTCCGGCGTGTTCGGTCATGCGGATGCAGAAAACAGCCTGGGCGTAACACCGGATACCAATGTTGGCTCAATCGAGACGGCCTTGTACCGGCGGTCATTCACCTTTGACCACTCCACCTCGGACCTGGCAATCACCTTCAGCTATAGCGGGCTCTCCTCCATTACCGACGAAAGCTGGGCGATCGACAATGTTTTGGTCGAGAGCAACGCACAGTCCACAGCGGCAAGCGCGCCGGCGACCCTGCCCCTGGTGGCTGCTGGTTTGCTGGGTGCAGCGTTCGTCCGCCGGCAGCGGCGCAAAGCCTGACGGCTTTCCCTGTTCTCTGTCGAGCAATTGCGGCCGCCCTCACCGGGCGGCCGTTTTCGTGTGGGCAGCCTCTAATACGTCGCCCGGCCGCCGGAGATGTCGAAGACGCCGCCGGTGGAAAAGCTGTTTTCCTCCGAGGCGAGCCAGGCCACCAGGTGGGCTAACTCCTCCACTTGGACAAATCGGCCTTTGGGAATTTTCGAGAGCATGGCGTCGATATGGCTTTGGCTCATCTGCTCGAAAATGCGAGTGCGCGCGGCGGCGGGGGCAACGCAATTCACCAGCACTTCCGTGTGGGTGAGTTCCTTGCCCAGCGACTTGGTCAGGCCGATGACGCCGGCCTTGGCGGTGGAGTAGGCGGCGGCGTTCGCATTGCCCTCCTTGCCGGCGATGGAGGCGATGTTGACGATGCGGCCGTAGTTCGCCTCGATCATCTGGGGCACGATAGCGCGGCAGCAATAGAACACCGCGTTCATGTCCAGCTCGATCACCCGGCGCCAGGCGTCGATGGGGTAGTTCCAGGTGACGTCATTGGGGCCGGTGATGCCGGCATTGTTAACCAGGATGGAGATGGTCCCGAACGCTGCGTTCGAATCCGCCACGGCGGCAGCGATCTGGCCGACATCGGTGACGTCGCAGACCTGCGTCCGCACCTTGTCGCCGAAGGGCGCGGCGGCCTTCTCCAACTCCGCGGCGTCGATGTCCCACATGGAGACATAGGCGCCGCTCTCGACCATGCGCGTCGTGATGGCTAGGCCGAAGCCCTGCGCCGCGCCGGTGATGACCGCGTGGCGGCCCTGGAGGTTGATCTGGTTCTGTTGGGGCATAGATCTGGACCTTGTCTGCCTGTCGATGGTTCGTTAGTTGGGCTTGCCGACCGCAGCGATCGCGCGGTGCAGCTTTTGATCTGCCCTTCGGAAAGCAGAGGCCGCAGCCGACCGGCCATGCCCCGCCGTTTCTCGCGCGCCTGCTTCTGCGGCATCCGCCAGCGCTTGGGCCTCGGTCAAGGTCAACTCGACCAGAACTGTTGGATCGAAAGAGGCCATCGACGCCAACTCTTCGTCCGTGAGCGGCTGGGCGTCCGGATCGGACAGTGCAGCAGCCGTGATCTCCGCATCTTCTTCCGGCGTTGGCATATAGATTTTTCTGGCCATCCTATTTCTCCATCACGTAGCGCCGGACTTCACGCTGATTGGCTTTTCGCAGGCTGATGATCCGATAGACGCCCGAGCGAACAACATACGCGCAGAAGTGGAGCCGGTCATCCAAAGGAACAAGAGCGCCGTACCGAACTTCGCCGCCAACCGTCTGGCGCGTAACCAGCGCACTACCCCAGTCGAGTTCCCGCGTAAGTTCGAACGCTACGCCATGCTTGGCCAGGTTGGATGCCGCCTTGGCAGGATCCCATTCAACCTCCATGCCTTTCCCATCCTTGCGCTATGAGTCCAACTTTCGCTTGCGGGTGCCCATCGCTATATAGGTCCCAACCCGTCATTGCATAGAGGCAAGAAGCCCATGATCCCGCGTTACAGCCGGCCCGAGATGGTTGGTATCTGGGAGCCCCAGACCAAGTTCGAAATCTGGTTCGAGATCGAGGCGCATGCCTGCGACGCGCAAGCCGAACTCGGCGTCATCCCGAAGGAGGCCGCCAAGGCCGTCTGGGAGCGGGGCCAGTTCGAGATCGACCGTATCGACGAGATCGAGCGCGTGACCAAGCACGACGTGCTCGCCTTCCTGACCAACCTGGCCGAATACGTGGGGCCGGAGGCGCGGTTCGTGCACCAGGGCATGACGTCGAGCGACGTGCTGGACACCTGCCTGGCCGTGCAGCTCACCCGCGCGTCGGACCTGCTGCTGGCCGGCGTCGACCGCGTGCTGGCGGCGCTGAAAAAACGGGCGTGGGAGCATGCAAAGACGCTGACCGTCGGGCGGTCTCACGGCATCCATGCCGAGCCCACCACCTTCGGCCTGAAGCTCGCCGGCCACTATGCGGAGTTCGCGCGCAACCGGCAGCGGTTGGAGGCAGCCCGCAAGGAGATCGCGACCTGCGCCATCTCCGGCCCGGTCGGCACGTTCGCGGCCATCGACCCGCGGGTCGAGGCCTATGTGGCCGAGAAGCTGGGGCTGGAGCCGGAGCCGATCTCCACCCAGGTCATCCCGCGCGACCGCCACGCCATGTTCTTTTCCGTGCTGGCCGTGATCGCCAGCGGCGTCGAGCGGCTTTCCACCGAAATCCGCCACCTGCAACGCTCGGAAGTGCTGGAGGCGGAGGAGTATTTCTCGCCGGGGCAGAAGGGCTCCAGCGCGATGCCGCACAAGCGCAACCCGGTGCTGACCGAGAACCTGACGGGGCTGGCGCGCGTCGTCCGCTCGGCGGTCGTGCCGGCGCTGGAGAACGTGACGCTCTGGCACGAGCGGGACATCTCTCACTCCAGCGTGGAACGGATGATTGGGCCGGATGCGACCGTGACCCTGGACTTCGCCCTGAACCGCATGGCCGGCGTGGTCGAGAACCTGGTGGTCTATCCGGAGAACATGCAGGCGAACCTGGATAAGCTGGGCGGCCTGGTCTACTCGCAATACGTGCTGCTGGAACTGACCCAGGCCGGCATGAGCCGCGAGGATGCCTACGCCAAGGTGCAGGTGCACGCCATGAAGACCTGGCGCGAAGGCGGCTCGTTCCTGGAGCGCCTGCAGGGCGACCCCGAGGTGACGGACCGGGTGCCGGCGGCAACGCTGGGCGAGATGTTCGAGCCCTGGCGCTATCTGAAGCACGTACCCGGCCGGATGGAACAGGTGATGGGGAAAGCGGAAGACTAGCCGACAGATCGGCAGGCAAAGCGGACGGCCCCGGCGCACAGTTTCCGGATTTACGATGCACCGTTACCAGCCGATAGTGGCACGGATGTACACAGTGGCGGCTTAGGAGCCGCCACGGGATTTCTGGGGCGCCGGTGAGACCAATAGCGATCGCTCTTTTCGTGCTGCTGATAGCCGGCGCCGGCTACCGGTATCTGGGGCCGTCCAGTTTGCCGGCGCGGCCCGACATTCGCACGACAGAGCTTCAGGCGCTGGTCGACGGCTCGGCACAGACCATATTGCCCACCATTGTCCTGCACCCGGCGGAAACGCGGCTGGAATCCTATTGGACGGCAGCGCTGACCGCGGCGATGCATGGCCGGCAAGAGGTTAAAATCAACCACGGCCGCATCGACGTGCTCTCTGCGACCTATGCCATCGAGGTCGATTGGCTCGACAAATGGCATGAAGGCCTGGGACAGGCGCTGCACTACGCCATCGCGACAGGAAAAGCCCCCGCGGTCGCGCTGATCGTCAAGCCGAGCGAATGGCCATTGAGCGCCAAAGACGTCTCAAAACTGATCGAAATTCGGATGGTTGCGGAAAAGCTGGGCGTCGAAGTGATCTTGCTGAAGGCCGAAGGCACGCAATAAGACCAATGGCAGTGGATTTTGACCTTTCGCGTAACGTCCTTCAGCCTGAGGTGCTCGGCAACGTCGAGCCTCGAAGGCCGCCGACGCTTCGAGGCTCACTTCGTTCGCACCTCAGCGTGAAGGACTGTCTCGATGAGGCCACTTCAATTGCCGTTGGTATAAGGCCGCATCCCCGATTGCCAGTCGGTCGCACCTCGGTTACGCTAGTTTCCATCATGCAGAAACCAGTGCAGCAAGCGAGGAAATGGCCATGAATGACGTCGCCATCAACAAAGAAAACCTCTGGCGTCTGGACACGCCCGGCATTGAGGGTTGGGGCCGAACCGCCCGCGTCGATGACCCGAAGAAATACTTCATGGTTTCGACCGATTGCCATGCAAACGAGCCGCCGGACCTTTGGGTACAGCGCATCGACAAAAAGTACCGGGACCGCGTGCCGCGCATTGAGACCGACTCGAACGGCGTGCAGTGGCGCTATTGCGAAGGCTACCGTCCGGACCGGGTCCGGGTCATGAGCTTTGAAGGCGAGGACTGGGTCCGCTCGAAAGCCGGCGCCGACCCCGCTGACCGGATGAAGGATAACCAGGCCGACGGCATCGACGTCGAAATTATCTTCCCGAACAAGGGCCTCGCCATGTGGGCGACGCCGGACCCGGTGTTCTCCTCGGCGCAATGCGCGGTCTGGAACGACTGGGCGCACGAGCAATTCACCAGCCACGGCCAGGCCATGGTGCCGGTCGCCGCCATCGCGACAGGCGATCTCGATTGCGCAATTGCAGAGATCACGCGCGTTGCCAAGATGGGCTACAAGATTCTGTCTTTGCCCTGCAAACCCATCTGGGGCGGCCATGACGTCGATCACGTCAACTACAACCTGCCGCACTTCGACCCAATGTGGGCGCTGATCGAAGAAGCCAACCTGACCATGACCTTCCATGTCTCGACAGGCCGCGACCCGCGGGCGGCGCGGGGCAACGGCGGCGCGGTGATCAACTATGTCACCCACTCGCTCGCCCCAACCATCGAGCCCGTGGCTAATCTCTGCGCCAGCGGCGTGCTAGAGCGCTTCAAGGGGCTTACCTTCGCGACGGTCGAGGCCGGCATCGGCTGGGTGCCCTGGCTGATGGACGCCATGGACGAGGCCTATCGCAAGCACCACATGTGGGTGCGCCCGAAGTTGCAGATGCTGCCGTCCGAGTATTTCCGCCAGAACGGCTTCGCAACCTTCCAGGAAGACCCGTCCGGTTTGGCGTTAGCGGAAGACTGGCGCCTGATGGACAATTTCTGCTGGGCCAACGACTACCCGCACCACGAGGGCACCTGGCCGCACTCCTATCAGGCGATCGAGCGGACCATGGGCATGCTGAACGACGTGCAGCGCGCCAAAGTGCTGGGCCTGAACGCCGCAAAATGCTTCCAGTTGGAAGTGCCGGAACATCAGCGCCTGGAAAGCTTTTAACGCAAGTGACTGACGCCAAGCCCCGAACGGTTACGCTGACCGTTCGGGGCTTTTCATTGTCATAGGGGAGCAACCATCGTGTCTGACGCCATCCGTGAATTCCGCATCGCCATTCCCGATGCCGATCTCGACGATCTTCGCCGCCGCCTGAGGACTACCCGCTGGCCCGAGAAAGAAGTGGTCGAAGATTGGAGCCAAGGTGCGCCGCTCGCCTACGTCAAAGAGGTATGCGACTATTGGGCGACCAGCTTCGACTGGCGCGCATGGGAAGCCAGGTTGAATGCCTGGCCGCAGTTCAAGACCGAGATCGACGGCGTCGATATCCATTTTTTCCATGTCCGCTCGCCCCATGAAAACGCGCGTCCTTTGGTGATCACCCATGGGTGGCCGGGCTCGCAGGTTGAGTTCCACAAGGTCATCGACCCGCTGGTCAACCCGACAGCGCACGGCGGCAAAGCAGAGGACGCATTCCATGTCGTAGCACCTTCGCTGCCGGGCTATGGCTTTTCGGGGAAGCCGACAGCGCCCGGCTGGGGCATCGAAAAAATTGCCGACACCTGGGCGGCCCTGATGGCCCGCCTTGGCTACAACCGATACTTCGCGCAAGGCGGCGATTGGGGCTCCGCCGTCACCGGATGTTTGGGGCCGCAGGATCCGGAGCATTGCGCCGGCATCCACATGAACCTGATCACCGCTCGCCCCACCTCGATGGAAGACCTGACCGCGCAGGAGCAATCGGCCCTGGCGGCCTTCAAGCACTACCAGGACTGGGATAGCGGCTATTCCAAGCAACAGGCGACTCGTCCGCAAACCGTTGCCTATGGCCTGGCAGACTCGCCATCCGGACAATGCGCCTGGATCTTAGAAAAATTCTGGGCATGGACCGACTGCGACGGGCACCCGGAAAACATCCTGACCAAAGACGAAATGCTGGCGGACATCTCCATCTATTGGCTGACCAACTCGGCAGCGTCTTCCGCCCGCCTGTACTGGCAGAGCTTCGGGTCGCTGCGCGGTGGGGCGGTCAACACCCCCATGGGCGGCGCCATTTATCCGAAAGAAATCATGCGGACGTCACGCAGGTGGGCTGAAGGCCGGTTCAAGAACATCGTGCATTGGTCCGAACACGCCAAGGGCGGCCACTTCGCGGCGTTTGAGCAACCTGAAGCTTTCGTTGCAGACCTGCGCGCCTGTTTCGGCAAGATGACGCTCTAGATGTTTAGTCCCGGTCGAATGGGCTCACTCGATCGGGCAATGCCCTAAACCTTGGCCCATTCCTTGAGCCACGGCGGCAATTGTTTCAGGTCAATAATCGGGGTTTTGATGGCATCTTCGCCGAAGGGCGACGCCTTGTAATAGTTCCGGAATTGCATGCCGTTGACTTTGTTGCCGGCAAGGTAGACTACGGCCCGCTCGTTGCGCGGCAGGAAATCCGCCGGCGCCGGCTGTTTTTCAGGCTTGCTCGGATAGTGGGCGTCCCAAGGCGTGCTGCCATTGTTGCGGACGAATGCTCCAGGGCTTCGAACAATTGCCGGGTCCAGGGTTTGATCCGGCATTACACCGTTGATGATGGTGTTCTTGTAAAAAAGGTGGTGAAACAGATGGGGATTCTGGGAATCCCTATTGTCGACCAAGTGGTAGTCAACAGGGGTCGTTCCCCAACCCGGCCGAATGTATTTGGAATAGCCTGGCGGAAAGGCTCGATTACGCACGTCGATCACAACGTCCCGCGCCGGCCCCCGCCGCACAAACGTATTGCCCACTGCGATAGTGCTGCCCCAGGCGCCACGGTCCAGCACCGGCAATTCTCCATAGAATCCCTTCTGCAAATCCTGCGGCGTTTCGTAATGGGAGAAGTAACTGTTGCGCACATCCATGTGCTGCGCATAGCTCTTAAACACATGGCCCTGGGCGCGCGGCGAATGGAAACGACAATCGCGGATGATTACGCTGCGCGTGTAGTTCAGATAGACGTTATGGGTCAAGCCACTGCCATCGCCCGAATGCAATACCTCGCATCCATACATCTCCAGGTCGAGCGGGTGGGTCGGCGCAAATATCCCGTTTTTGCCGCCTTCCACCCGCACATTCGTCAGGCGGACGTGATCTGGCCCGGATAACCGCAGCGCATCACCACCCTTGCCGGCTTTCAGCGATAGATTTTCCAGCTCCATGGACACTGGCGTGTCGGAATAGTTGATCAGGTTCAACAATCCTTGGTTCGCCGGCACGGCAAGGGTCGAACGGCGATTCTTGTCGGCGCCGCGCAGAATGAAGCGGGCGCCGGGCTCGATCGCGTGTCCCCTGGTTATCTTCATCGCCCACCAGAAGGCAGGAATATC
>JAPOJR010000070.1 GCA_029978325.1 Alphaproteobacteria bacterium
AGACATTGGGCAGACCCGCAAAACTGGTCTCCACCACACCGGCCAGCAAGTCGGTGGTGGCTCCGGCGCTGCCGCGGTAAGGCACGTGTTTGAGTTTAACGTTGGTCATGGCGCAGAACATGACGTTGTCCATCTCCGTCACCGTGCGGGTGAGGGCGTGGTTGAACACCTGTCCGATTTCAAACTCTTCGAAATAAAGACCGCTCATGGGGCGTTTCCTTGATCGCTAAGGGTTAGGGTCAGAGGCCGTTGATATGGCTCTGGATCAAGGTATCCAGGTCGTCCGCCGGAGGGAAGCCCAGGGCGAGTGCCCGCGGCGTCTCGAACAGGGCGGGCCAGGAGCCGACAATGGCATCGATGGCCGGATCATGCTGGAACTTCACCAGGGATGTGTCGCCGCCGGCTTTGCCCAGCGCCTCCACCATTTCACGCACGGTGACGGTGATGCCGGGCACGTTCAGCACGCGCCATGGCGCCAGCGCATCCTCGCCGAGGTCTAGCGCGTGGATCAGGGCCTGCGTCACGCTGGCGGGCGAGGCGATCCAGAGCGCGAGGTCGGGCGAGACGGGACAGATGGATTCTTCGCCGGCCAGAGGCTCGCGCAGGATGCCGCTTGCAAAGCTGGAGGCGGCGGCGTTCGGCTTGCCCGGGCGAATCACCACGGTCGGCAGGCGAAGCGTGCGGCCGTCGATAAAGCCCTTGCGGCTGTAGTCGTTGACCAGCAGTTCCCCCAGCGCCTTTTGCGTGCCGTAGGAGCTTTGCGGCATGGTCGCCGTCGTGTCGTCCACCCTATCGACCGCGCCGAACACAGCGAGGGAGCTGGTGAAGAGGAATTTCGGTCGGGTCGCCAGATTGCGGCAGCGCTCCAGCACCGACCGTAGGCCGGTGAGGTTGACATCGTATCCATGCCCGAAATCCGCCTCCGCCCCCGCTGAGACGACGGCGGCCAGATGGATGACGGCCGTGGTGTCCTTGGTGATGGCCTTCGGCAATGTCTCCGCCAGATTTCCCTTGAGGACGGTCGCGCCCTCAGGCGGGTTCGGCGGCGGCACGAGATCGGCGAGAACGAGTTCCTCGCCACGGCCGGCCAGGAGTTTGGTAACCCGCTGGCCGAGAAAACCGCCTGCGCCGGTGATGGTGATGGACATGGGGGCTCCTCGGGAGTCCGTTCTGCTCCCACGCTGATACAGATGTCGTTGCATAGTGCCGGCGTGGGCAGCGACTGCCAATGGGCGTCGTGCGCGCGGCCCCGAAGGTCACTTGAATTTCCGGCAAATTGCCGTTCATTGTCAGGGAAGGAGATTTTACATGGAACCGACCTCACGCCCATCTCGCCTGGAGGCTCGTATAGCGCCAGACGTA
Source organism: Alphaproteobacteria bacterium (assembly GCA_029978325.1). Taxonomy (GTDB): domain Bacteria; phylum Pseudomonadota; class Alphaproteobacteria; order Bin95; family Bin95; genus JACKII01. The sequence goes on from JAPOJR010000070.1 coordinate 1,363, forward strand.
CATGCATTGCTGAAGCGGGCCGCGGAGATTGAAGGCCGTTCGCTTACGGATTTTGTAGTCTCGGCGTCACTGGAGGCGGCCAGGCGAACTGTGGAGCAGGCCGACCTGCTGCGCCTCAGTGGTGAGAGCGCGAATTTTGTTGCGCAATTGCTGGCAGAGCCACCAGCGCCAACGCCAGCTATGGCCCGCGCCATTGCCCGGCATGAGAAACTGGTCGTGCCCGAGTGAACGCGCCGACCTATCGGGTTGAGCCTCTTGCGAGGCATGACCGTGCAACATTCTCATCCGGCAAGGCGGCGCTTGACGACTATCTGCGCACCCGCGCTGGGCAGGATATGCGCCGCCGCGTGGCCGCATGCTTTGTCACGGTGGACGTCGCGACCAGCGGGATTGCCGGTTACTACACCCTGGCGGCCTGCCAGATGCAATTGGCGGATATCGCAGACGACCTCAGGCGCAAGCTGCCGCGATATCCAACCATTCCAGCCGCGTTGCTTGGGAGATTGGCGGTCGATCACCGGTGGCAGGGCCAAGGCATAGGCGGCATTCTGATCGCCGATGCAGCGCGGCGAGCCATTCGGGCGGAGATCACCGCTCATATGATGGTCGTACAGGCGAAGTCCGACGCAGCCGCGAACTTTTATCGGAACCACGGTTTCCGACCGGGCCCTCAAAAGCCGCTGCAGCTCTACGCACCGTTGGCAAGCCTGACGGCCGTTCCGGACAGATAAGCGCCTCTGGACCTTGGCTGTGCAGCCGCTATCTTGGCCGGCCTGAACTCTCCTTTTGTAGCCGAAAGCCCCGCCCATGCTCCCCCTCCAAGGCGTCCGCATCCTAGCCGTCGAGCAATACGGCGCCGGGCCATTCGGCACGTTGCAGCTGGCCGACCTCGGCGCAGAGATCGTCAAGATTGAGAATGCGGGCGAGGGCGGCGACGTGGGCCGGCATGTGCGGCATCCGCAGGAGCCGCTGCCGAAGGGCGACTCGCTGTTTTTCCAGGCGTTCAACCGGAACAAACGCTCCATCACGCTGAACCTGAAGAGCGCCGAGGGCCAGGCGGTGTTCCGCAGGCTGGTGGCCGGTGCGGATGCCGTCTTCAACAATCTGCGCGGCGATCTGCCGGGCAAGCTGGGGCTGACCTATGACGCTCTCCGCGAGGTGAACGCGAAGATCGTTTGCGTGCACCTCTCCGCCTATGGGCGCGAGGGGGAGCGGGCGGCGTGGCCAGGCTATGACTATCTGATGCAGGCGGAATGCGGCTATCTGAGCGTGACGGGCGAGCCGGGCGGGCCGCCGTCGCGCATGGGGCTGTCGTTGGTGGACCTCTCGACCGGGTTGCAGGCGGCGATCGCGCTGACCTCCGGCATTCTCGGCGCGCGGGCGAGTGGCAAGGGCGGCGACTATGACGTCTCGCTGTTTGACGCGGCGATGGCGAATATCTGCTATGTGGCAGCCTGGTACATGACCATGGGCGTGAACACGACGCGCGAGCCGCGTTCGTCGCACCCGAACCTGACGCCCAGCCAGCTGTACAAAACCAAGGACGGCTGGATCTTCATCATGTGCAACAAGGAGAAGTTCTGGCCGGCGCTCTGCAACGCCATCGGCGAGCCCTCCTGGGCCGAGATTTATCCGGATTTCGCAACGCGCCTGAAGCACAGGGACCGGCTGACCGAGTTGCTGGACGAAAAGTTGAGCGCAAAGACCACTGCCGAGTGGATGCAGGAATTTGGCGGCAAGGTGCCGGCGGCGCCGGTCAACGATATTGGGCAGGCTCTGGACAATCCCTTCGCGCAGGGCACCGGGCAGCAGGTCCGCTATACTACGCCGGACGGAACCCCAATGGGCTCAACCGGCGCAGCCATCCGGCAACCAGGCGTTGCGCCGCTTGCCAATCCTGCGCCGCCTCTAGCTGCCGATCAGGCCAGCATTCTGGCGGAGTTGGGGCTGTCCGCGACAGAGATCGAGACCCTACGCAAGGCCGGAGCGTTCTAGAACAGAACCGCGCCGGCAGTCGGCCCGCCGTCCACGTTCAACACCGCCCCGGTCATGAAATTGGCATCGTCCGACAACAAGAACGCCACGACCGAGGCGATTTCCTCGCGGATGCGCGCCTCATTTTCTTCGCCCTGAAACATAGGCTCGGTCATTGGCGTGCGGATCATGCCGGGGGCGATCACGTTGGCGCGAACGCCAAACGGTGAAAGCTCCAGCGCAATGCCGCGGGTCAAGCCAACCACCTCATGCTTGGCGGAGACATAGGCGAGGCGGTTTGGAACGGCCTCCACACCAGCTTGCGAGGAGAGGTTGACAATGGCGCCGCCAAAGCTCGTGAGTCGTATCCAGGATCGAACCGACGCCTCTGATGCCGGCGCAGTTTACCAAGCCATCGACTGCCCCCAGCCGCTCAATCATACCGGCAAAGGCGTTGCCGACCCGTGCGGCGTCGGAAACGTCGACCGCCATCCCGACAAACTGGCTGGATGCCGCCTTGTCGACGTCCGGGGCAGCAATATCCCAGCCGGATACGGTTGCGCCTTCCGCCAGCAGGCGATGGACCGTCGCCTTGCCGATGCCGCTGCCAGCGCCGGTCACGATGTAGGTCATGCCGGAAAAGCGGACCATAATCGGCACTCTCCGTTTGCTGCTTGCGTTTGCAGCAGCCATGGTGATCGGCCTGACAGCAATTTCCTATGGTGGAGGATCGGGTCGAATGGAAATCGGTTTTATTGGTCTTGGCATTATGGGCGCGGCAATGGTCGCCAACCTCTTAAAGGCTGGGCGCAGTGTAACTGTCCACGATATCCGGCACGAGGCTGCGGCTTCGGCGCTCGCTGCTGGAGCCGGCTGGGCGGCCTCGCCGGCGGAGATCGCCAATCGCTGCGATACCATCTTCACCTGCCTGCCGGACCTCGACGCAATTGAGACCGTGGCATTCGGTTCGGAAGGGCTGTTGAGCGAGGTGAGGCCGGGCGCTGCCTGGTTCGAGATGTCGACCAATTCCACCGATCTGGCAGGCCGCCTGAACAGGGCGTTCGCAGAAAAAGGCGCACATATGCTGGATGCGCCGATCAGCGGCGGCGCTGCGGGGGCGGTAACCCGCCGCTTGGTCGTCTGGGTCGGCGGCGACAAGCCCAGCTTTGAGCGGTGCAAGCCCGCGCTGGACGCCATGGCCGACCGCGTGACCCATGTCGGCGGATCAGGCGCCGGCCTGGTGACCAAACTCGTGCACAACTGCGCCAGCCAGACGATCCAGGCCGCCATTGCCGAGGTGTTTGTCATGGGCGTCAAGGCCGGAGCGGAGCCGGTGGCGCTGTGGCAGGCAATCCGCCAGGGTTCTATCGGTCGCCGGCGCACGTTCGATGGCATGATCGACGAGTTCCTACCCGGTACTTACGACCACCCCAGCGCGGCGCTGCGCATCGTCCATAAGGACATGATGGTCGCGACCGGATTGGCGCGTGAGTTGGGCGTGCCGATGCGGCTGGCAAACCTGGCGCTGGCAGACCTGGTCGAAGCCATGAACCGGGGCTGGTCGGAGCGCGACGCCCGCGCCGTCATGCTGCTGCCGCAGGAACGCGCCGGCGTTGAAATTGCCGGCGACCCCCAGCAAATCCAGGCCGTGCTCGACAGTGACCCCCCTGCGCCAACCGATACCCGCCGTGGCCGGTGATACGCCGTCAGTGGAACCACTTTACTGGCCGCCGCCGTGTGCGTGACTTACCCGGCGAATCGCGCTGCGTGGCGAGCTTCCTCAGCAGCGTAGTTTGCATGATAGACGTGCATGCCGTGACGTTGGTTGGCAACACTCGCCGCATCCAACTCCGCCGTGGCAAAGGACAACAGGTTGAAGTTGCCATAGCGATCTTCTCCCCGGACCAGGACTGCGCACGGCTTTTCCGGCAGCTTGCCCCGGACATGGGGAGCGATGAAGTTCAGCCCCAGTCCGATTCGTCGGTGGGTTGACCGGTTCGGACCGGACCGGTGTGGACACAAGCCGTGGTGGATCGAAAACTGCCCGGCTTTCAGCGGCATGGCGACGGCATGGGCGTCATCCAGCGGCTCCAGTATTTTTTGGCTGGCGCGATTGACGCTGTGTTCAACCACCTTTGCGACGTGTTGCATCAGCCTCGGCTGGCCCTGGAATGACAGCGATTCCATGCAGCCGGCGGTCTCGTCTGCATCGGTCAGGGCAATCCACACGGTTAATTCTTCTTCCGGCGTCAGGCCGTAATAAGCCGAATCTTGATGCCACGCGGCAATTGTCGGGGTTCCAGGATCTTTGATGAAGAATGTGGACGTGTAGATCAGGATATCCGGGCCGATCATATCTTCGACGATATCGAGTATCCGCGGGTCTTGCGCCAGTGCAGCGACCCAGGGGAGCGCCAGGTAACCCATCGAGCGCCAATTGGCTTCCGTGGCATGGTTGACCGGCGCTCCAAGCCAACGCTCCAGCCGGGCGAGCCCGTCCAGGCAGGCGTGTATTTCCTCGGCATCAAGCAGGGGGAAGGGGGAGAGAAAGCCATCGCGTTGCCAGGCGGCAAGTTGGGCTTCGGTCAGGGCTTTCATAGGCGGGCGTCCGATCGGGAGGATAGCTCTTCGGATCATGCCGCCGCGCGTTGGACCAGTCCATCCTGCTAGAGCAGATCCCGATCCGATAGGATCGGGTGAATCTGCTCTAACTCTATGAATGGCAAGCAACTTCCCCCGGTCAAATGACTCCATTTGATCGGGCGTTGCTCTAGTGGAATGAATTTGACAATTGGCACCGACTCTGCCTGAGGCTATGGACCTAGCATTAAGTGGGATGCAAATGTTAGAACCGAACCACTAGGCGTCAGACCCGCTGCACCAGCCGCGCGCCAAACAGGCCGGCCGGGCGCATCCACAGCGTGGCGATGACCATGATGGCTGCGATAATACTGCCGGAACCCGTGGAGCCGATTAGCGGATCGAGGTAGCCGGAGGCCCAATTCTCCGCCAACCCGACCAGGATTGCGCCCACGAATGCGCCGCCAAAACTGGTCAGGCCGCCGATCACCACCACCGGCAACACTTTGGCCAAAACCAGCCCCATGCCAAAGCCGCCTAGACCGTCGATGCTCCAGAGCACGCCGCCGGCCATGCATAATGCAGCGGAAATCATCCAGGCAAGGGCCAGATAGCGGGTCACGCTCATGCCCATGGCGGATGCCGCTTGCGGGTCGTCGGCGATGGATCGGATGGCGATGCCGGCGCGGCTCAGCCGAAAAAAGGCGATCACCGCCAGCACCAGCACAATGGAGACGCTGCTGGCTATGACCCTTGACGGCGGGATCGCGACATCGCCCCACCACCACAATTGGTCGACCAGCGGAAAGGGAATGTTGGTCGGCAGACCGCCCAGGGCCAACACCGAGGCGCCACGCAGAAACACGCCGAGCGCCAGAGTAGCCATAACCACAGCGATCAACGGCCTGCCGATCAGCGGCCGGATCACGGTCCTGGCAAAGCAGAAGGCAAGGCCGGCCGTAACGGCTGTCCCAACGACTATTGCGGCTGCAACCGGCAGGCCGATGCCGTGCAGGCTGGCAGACGTAGTCCTCGCACCCAGGCTGACCCATTCACCCAATGAAAAATTCAAAACTGACGATGCCCGATACACGACGATGAACGCTACCCCCACCAGGGCATAAACAGCGCCGGACAGCAGGCCGCTCAGAGTCAGGGCGAGGAAGTAGTCCATGGATGCGAATACCGACGCGAGCGGGTTAAGACTGCAACGGGTCGGCGGCTTCGCGATAGGCGCGATAGCCATTACTGCGCAACTGGCAGGCCGGACATTCGCCGCAGCCATAGCCCCAGGCGTGACGCTTGCTGCGGTCGCCCATATAGCAAGAGTGGCTTTCCTCCACGATCAGATCGACTAAGGACGCGCCGCCGATGCCCTCCGCCATCCGCCATGTCGCCGCCTTGTCGATCCACATCAGCGGTGTTTCCAGCACCACGCGCCGATCCATGCCCAGGCTCAGCGCCACCTGCAGCGCCTTGATGGTGTCGTCGCGGCAATCGGGGTAGCCGGAATAGTCGGTCTCGCACACGCCCGTCACGATGCGGCGCAGGCCGCGGCGGTAGGCCAGCGCGCCGGCGAACGTCAGGAAGATCAGGTTGCGGCCTGGCACGAACGTGTTGGGCAGGCCGGACTCCTGCATCGCGATTTCGCTGTCACGGGTCAGCGATGTCTCGGAGATCTGGCCGAGCACCGCAAGGTCGATCATATGGTCTTCGCCCAGGCGTTGCGCCCACTCGGCCTTCAGTCCGCGCAATCCATCGATAACGGCCGCCCTGCAGTCGAGCTCCACCCGGTGGCGCTGGCCATAGTCGAAGCCCAAGGTCTCCACCCGCTCGAACCGCTCCAATGCCCAGGCGAGGCAGGTGGCGGAATCCTGACCGCCGGAGAATAAGACAAGCGCGCCATCGGGGGAGGGAGTGAGCGTACCTGTCACCGGCTCAGTACTCCGCAAACATGCGGATGATTTCCTCGCGGTCCTGAGTGGCGGTCAGCGCCAGCATCAGCAGGATGCGCGCCTTTTGCGGGTTGAGGTTGTCGGCAGCGATAAAGCCGCGGTCGTTCATTGCCTTGCGCTGGGTTACCCGCCCGCTGCCGGCGCGGGTGGAGACGACGACGTGCACACCCTGGCGCACGGCCTCTTCCAGCGCGGCCACCTCGTCCGGATGGCTCATGCCGGGGGCAAAGCTGGCAGCGACGATGCCTTTGGCGCCGGCCTGCACAAATGCCCGTACGGCAGTGCCATCGACGCCGCCATAGGAATAGGAGACGTCCACCCGTGGCAACTCTGCAAGGCCGCTGACATCGAACTCCGTATCCGGTGCGCGGCGGCGCAGCGGTTGGCGGTAGTAGACAATGGCGTCGCCATCGGCATGACCCAGCACGCCGAAGTCTGGGCTGCGGAAGGTTTGGAGACGAAGGGTCGAGGTTTTTGTGACCTCACGGGCGCTCTGAATTTCGTCGTTCAGCAGCACCAGCACGCCCATGCCACGCGATTGCGGCGCAGCGGCGGTGCGAATGGCGTTGTAGAGATTGAGGGTGGCATCCGTGCTTTCCGCGCTGGCCGGGCGCTGGGCGCCGACGATGACGACGGTCTGCTTCACCTTCAGTGACAGGTTGAGGAAATAGGCGGTTTCCTCGGTCGTTGCTGTGCCGTGGGTGATGACCACGCCGTCCAACGAGGGGTCCGCGGCAACGGTCTCGTGCACCATGCGGGTGAGATCCAACCAGTGCGGCGGACCGATCTCCGGTGAGCCGACCGCCTTGTAGGGGATCAGCGTCAGGTCGGCGGCCTCGCGGACGATGGGGAATTTCTCCACCACCTGCTCAATGGTCATTTTCTGCCCGGAATGGGCATAATCCAACAGGTCGAGCGGACCGAAGCCGATGGAGGAAATGGTGCCTCCGGTTCCGATAACGGCAACTTTGGGCATGGTATTTCCTCCTTCGGTCGGTCCTGAGATTTAGGCGGCCAGCTTGTCCATCTCGGCGAGGAGGGCGCTGCCCATCTGCTCGGTCGAGACCAGCTTGCCGCCGGGGGTCATGATGTCGCCGGTGCGGAAGCCGGCGTTCAGGACGTTATCGACGGCTTTCTCCACCATGTCCGCATCCTCGCCCATGTCGAACGAGTAGCGCAGCAGCATGGCGAAAGACAGGATCTGTGCCAGCGGGTTGGCTTTGCCCTGGCCGGCAATATCTGGCGCGGAGCCATGCACCGGCTCGTAAAGGGCTTTGCGCGTGCCGGTCGTCGGGTCCTCGGCGCCCAGGGACGCGGACGGCAGCATGCCCAGCGAGCCGGTCAGCATCGCGGCGCAATCGCTGAGGATATCGCCGAACAGGTTGTCAGTGACGATCACGTCGAACTGTTTTGGCGCGCGCACCAACTGCATGGCGCAGTTGTCGGCGTACATGTGGTTGAGCGCGACGTCCGGATATTCCTCCGCGCCGATCTTGGTGACCTCTTCGCGCCACATCAGGCCGGATTCCATGACGTTGGCCTTCTCGACCGACATCAGGCGATTGTCGCGCTTCTGCGCCAGCTCGAAACCGACACGGGCGACGCGCTGCACCTCGTCCGTGGTGTAGACCTGGGTGTTGATGCCACGGCGGCGGCCGTCTGGCAGGGTCTCGATACCGCGCGGTTCACCGAAATAAACGCCGCCGGTCAACTCGCGCAGGATCATGATGTTAAGGCCGGCGACCAGCTCTTTCTTCAGGCTGGAGGCATCTGCCAGAGCGTCGAACACCATGGCCGGACGCAGGTTGGCGAACAGGTCCATTTCCTTGCGCAGACGCAGCAGGCCGCGCTCCGGCTGGATCTCAAAGGGGATTTTCTCCCATTTCGGGCCGCCAACAGAGCCGAACAGCACCGCATCGGCGGCCATGGCGTCGGCCAGGGTCTCGTCCTTCAGCGGCGTGCCGTGGGCGTCAATGGCGGAACCGCCGACGAGACCTTCCGACAGGTCGAACGAAACGTGGCGGCGCTTGTCCATCCAGTCGATGATGCGGCGGACTTCACCGACGACTTCCGGGCCGATCCCGTCACCGGGCAGGACAAAGACTTTCTTGTTGGCTGGCATGGGCTCTATTCGCTGTTTTCGGAGAGTGAGTTGTTGCGTGGCGCGGGTTTCCCACGAATCGCGCCGCGCCTCAAGCCCTATGCTCAGGCACCCGCTGCGGCTGCGGCAGCGCGGGCCCTGGCAACCTGTGCCTCGCGCCGGGCGATATAGAAGGTGGAAGCGAAGATGATCGCGCCGCCGATCCAGGTCCAGATCGTCGGAACTTCAGCAAACAGCAGGAAGGCCAGCAGCGCCGAAATCGGCAGGCGGGTAAAGTCGAAGGGCATCACGACGGTGAGGTCGGCATAGCCGGTCGCCTTGGTAATGCACCAGTGGCCCATGGTGCCGCAGCCAGCCAGCAAGACCATCCAGCCCAGCATCTCCCAAGACGGGGTCTGCCAGACGAACAGTGCGGGAATGAAGGTGAGAGGGGTGAGCAGCAGCACCATATACGTGATGATGGTCTCTGCCCGTTCCGTGCGGGTCAGTGACTTCAGCACCAGCTTATTCGCTGCCATTGCGACGCAATTGATCAACGCGAGAATTGAGCCGAACTGGATGATCTCAACGCCTGGACGCAAGACGATCATGGCGCCGGCAAAGCCGATAAGGACCGCGCTCCACCGGCGCAGGCGCACGTCCTCGCCCAGAAACAGAGCCGCGCCGATAGTGGCGAAGATCGGTGCCAGGAAGCTCAACGCCGTTGCCTCGGAAATCGGGATCAGCGTGATCGCCCAAAATCCAGTGGTCATGCCGACGACGCTGATTCCCGCGCGAAAACCGTACATGCCGATGCGCTTGGTCTTCATGCTGCCAAGGCCGGCCTTCATCAGCCAGGGCATCATCCAGGCGAGCGCGAACAGGTTGCGGAAGAATACGATCTCCAGCGCGTGCAACTCGCTCGACACATGCCGGATCAGGATCGACATGCAACTGAAAAAGACGGTGGCGACGGTCGCAAACACTGCGGCGCGGAGCAATGGTGTCATCCCGCCGATGCCTCCGTATCTGCGGCAGCTTGAGCTTTGGCCCGGCGTGCCAGCTGTGCCTCCCGATGACTGATATAGGTGCCAGCAGAGAAGACAATCAGCGCGCCAATCCAGACGGCCGGAGACGGCACCTCGCCAAAGATCGCCCAGGCAGCGACAGCGATAATCGGCAGGCGGGCGAAGTCCAGCGGCTGCAACGCCGCCACCTCCTGCAGGCTATAGGCCCGCACATGAAAGGCATGCGCGGCTGCCCCCAGAATGCCGAGCGATCCCAGCCAGATCCAGACTTCGCCGCTGGGCCAGGTCCAGACGAACAGAGAGGGAATCAGCGCGATAATGGACATCATCAGCGCCTGGTACAGCAGGATCGTCTCCGGCCTCTCAATAAAAGTCAGACGCCGCACGACAATGACCGTCAGCGCCCACATGGCGGACGAGAACAGCACCAGCCCGGACGCCCAATGAACCTCCCCAAATCCCGGCTGCAGGATGACGACGACGCCGGCAAAGCCGATCAGCGTCGCAGCCCACCGGCGCCAGCGCACAACCTCCCCCAGCAGCAGCACGGCCAGCACGGTCGCCCAGAGCGGCGCGGTGAAGCCAAGTGCCGTCAGGTCGTTCAGGGGCAACAGCGGCACGGCATAGAACCAGGCCAGCATGCTGGCGCCGTTCAGCGTGCCGCGGACGGTCAGCAGGTCGAGCCGCTTGGGCCTCAGCACGCCGATACCGGAGCGCCCGACCGTCATCGCAAACAGGATGGCAAAGGAAAACAGATTGCGGAAGAATGCGGCAACGAAGGGATGCAGGTCCGCATCCGTCGCCAGGCGCACGAACACGCTGTTGAACGCAAAGCAGGCGCAGGCGCCTAGCATAAAGAGGGCGGCGGCAACGGGGCGGATTTCCCGGCTGATCAAGGCTTGGGCTGGCTTCATGAGGCGGCACCATAGCCAAAAACCGTTACCGTGCTATCAGTTTGATCGGGATTGGCGGCATGGCTGCACTGCGTCTGATGCAGGGCTCGCCAATGTCTCTGGCGATTGCCCCCTTGCGCCAGAGCCGCCGCTGCTGTAACACCCGCCTCATCTCTCACGTGGGCCTCGCGGTTCCCTGCCCTCAAGGCATGGCTGCTGCTCCGGTGCTGGCGCTTGCGGACCTCGCAAGTCAACGGCTCTCGGCCCACGGCGGATTAACCGGAAAATGGAGTACTGGGCCCATGGCGATGCCCTCTTTCACGATGCGTCAGCTGCTCGAAGCTGGCGTCCACTTCGGACATCATACCCGTCGGTGGAATCCAAAGATGAAGCCGTTCATCTTTGGCACCCGCAATGGCGTGCACATCATGGACCTGCAGCAGAGCGTTCCGATGCTGCACCGTGCGCTGTTGGCTGTGCGCGAAGTCGTTGCCGGCGGTGGCCGCGTGCTGTTCGTCGGCACCAAGCGCCAGGCGCAGGAAATCATCGCCGAGCATGCGAAACGCTGCGGTATGTATTATGTTAACCATCGCTGGCTGGGCGGCATGCTGACCAACTGGCGCACGGTGTCGAACTCGATCAAGCGCCTGCGCGAGCTGGAAGAGCAACTGGCCGAGGACAACCAGGGCCTGACTAAGAAAGAATTGCTGAACCTGACCCGCGAGCAGGAAAAGCTGGAGCGGACGCTGGGCGGCATCAAGGAAATGGCCGGGCTGCCGGACCTGATCTTCATCCTGGATACCAACAAAGAGCACCTGGCGATTGCCGAGGCTCGCGTGCTGAATATCCCAGTGGTGGGCATACTGGACAGCAATGCGGATCCGGAAGGCGTGACCTATCCGATTCCGGGCAATGACGATGCCATCCGTGCGATCAGCCTGTACTGCGAATTGATCTCCGGCGCCGTGCTCGATGGCCTGGAGGCCGAAATGGTCGCTTCCGGCATCGACATCGGCGAAGCCGAAGATGCTATCGCTGAAGACCTGGATAGCGGCGCTGACGAAGCCCCGGCGGTCGAACTGACGGCGGAAGATGAGGCTGCAGCTGCTTCGGCCGATTCGGCGTCGGGCGCAAACAAAGCCTAGACCAAACCCCGCTGAAGCGCTGGCTTCGGCGTCCCTTTGACACCGTCGCGTCGCCGCGTTTTCGCGCGGCGCGACACCAACACGCATTCTGCCTCGGCCAAAACCGGGGCAGCTATCGCGCGCTTTTCTTTTGGTAAGGACAAGATCGTTATGGCATTCACAGCAGCAGATGTGAAAGAGCTCCGGACGCAAACCGGCGCTGGCATGATGGATTGCAAGAAGGCTCTGCAGGAGACTGACGGCAATATCGAGGCTGCGGTCGACTGGCTGCGAACAAAGGGCCTTGCTGCCGCCGCCAAGAAAGCCGGACGCGTCGCGGCGGAGGGGCTGGTCGGCATTGCCACCAGCGGCAACCGGGCTGCGGTGGTCGAGTTGAATGCTGAAACAGACTTCGTCGCCCGCAACGACCAGTTCCAGAAGCTGGTGTCGGATATCGCCGCCGTCGCTGTTGACAAAGCCGAGACGGTCGAGGCGCTGGCCAACGCCGAGTTGAAGGCGGGCAAATCCGTTGCTGCCTCGATCACCGACGCCATCGCGACCATCGGTGAGAACATGAACCTGCGCCGCAGCGCACAGCTGTCGGTGAGCGAGGGCGTAATCGCCAGCTATATGCACAACAGCACAGCGCCTAACCTTGGTAAGATTGGGGTGCTGGTCGGCATGCAATCGTCCGGCAATCCGGACCGCCTCATCGAAATCGGCCGTCAGGTTGCAATGCATGTCGCCGCTTCCAACCCGCTGTCAGTCAGCCGCGCCGACGTTGACCCGGCTGCCGTCGAACGCGAGCGCCAAGTCTTGATCGAGCAGGCGCGTGAATCGGGCCGTCCGGAAAATATCATCGAAAAGATGGTCGAGGGCCGCATGCGCAAGTTCTATGAGGAAAGCGTGCTGTTGGAGCAAGCATTCGTCATCGATCCGGACGTCAGCGTCGGCAAAGCCATCGAAGCGGTCGCGAAAGAGATCGGTGCTCCGATCGTCTGCACCGGCTTCGTCCGCATGGAACTGGGTGAAGGCATTGAGCGCGAAAGCAGCGATTTCGCTGCCGAAGTCGCAGCGACGCTGAAAAAAGACTAATCCATCGCAGATAAGGCCTAGACATCATGGACGGCGAGCAGACCGGCGGTTTAGCAACCGCCGCGGCACCCCAGACCGGAAATCCAACCGGGTACAAGCGCGTATTGCTCAAAGTCTCTGGTGAGGCCCTGATGGGCGACCAGAAATACGGGATCGATCCCGAGACGGTCGCCCGTATGGCGGACGATATCATAGGCGTGCGCGCGCTGGGCATCGAAGTGTGCGTGGTCGTTGGCGGCGGCAATATCTTCCGCGGTATCAAAGCAAAAAACTGGGGGATGGAACGCACAACCGGCGACCACATGGGCATGTTGGCAACGGTTATCAACGCGCTGGCACTTCAGGCCGCTTTGGAAAGTCGGGGCCATGCAACCCGGGTGCAGTCAGCAATTCCTATGGCCAGCGTCTGCGAGCCCTATATCCGCAGACGGGCGCAACGCCATCTTGAGAAAGGGCGCGTGGTCATTTTTGCTGCGGGCACCGGCAATCCCTTCTTCACCACCGACACGGCGGCGGCCCTGCGAGCCTCGGAAATGGGTTGCGATGCGCTGCTGAAGGGCACGCAGGTCGATGGTGTCTATAGCGCTGATCCAAAGAAAGATCCGACCGCCACGCGATATGACCGGCTACGGTTTTTGGATGTGTTGGCGGGCGAATTGGGTGTAATGGATACATCGGCGATCGCCCTTGCCAGAGAAAACAACATTCCTATTCTTGTCTTCTCGATCCATACGGCGGGCGCGTTTGTGCAGGCTCTGCGTGGTGAAGGCCGGTTTACCATCGTCACAGAATAGAATTGTTGCGCCGCCATTGGCGAAGCGACGGATGGCTTGAGGAGAAAATTTATGGCGAACGAAGATCTCAATGACATCAAACGCCGGATGGATGGCGCGTTGGAATCGCTGAAACGCGATTTCGCTGGGCTTCGGACAGGACGCGCATCGGCCGGCTTGCTGGAGCCCATCGTCGTCGAAGCCTATGGCGCAACCATGCCATTGACCCAAGTCGGCACTATCGGCGTGCCGGAGCCGCGGTTGCTTACCGTGCAGGTCTGGGACCGCTCCATGGTGGGCGCGGTCGAACGTGCGATTCGTGATTCCGAACTGGGGCTCAACCCGTCGGCGGACGGTCAGTTAGTCCGGGTCCCGATTCCGGAATTGTCCGAAGACCGCCGTAAAGAACTCACCAAGGTGGCCGGCAAATATTCAGAGCAGGCAAAAGTTGCTGTGCGGAATGTCCGCCGCGATGGCATGGATGTTCTGAAGCGTAAAGAAAAAGACAGTGAAATCAGTCAAGACGAACAAAAAAAACTGTCGGATCAAATTCAAAAACTGACCGACGAACATATCAAAATG
>JAPOJR010000071.1 GCA_029978325.1 Alphaproteobacteria bacterium
CAACAAGGAAAAAAATAGGAAATTATATTACAAAATTCCTTGATGTCACGAGTTTGCCCCGGTATATGCATCGCAGCAATGAACGTGAGCATATGCAGGAGACAGCATCGTCATGGCTGAAGCCGCCACTATCATTCCGCTTAATCCGGAGGGCGCGAAGGTGCAAAAGGACCTTTACGAAATCGGCGATATTCCGCCGATGGGCCATGTGCCGAAGCAAATGTTTGCTTGGGCGATCCGGCAGGAACGCCACGGCAATCCCGATACCGCAATGCTTCAGGAAGTGGTGGAAACGCCGTCGATCCGCGACGACGAAGTGCTGGTCATGGTGATGGCCGCCGGCGTGAACTATAACGGCGTTTGGGCGGCGCTCGGCAAGCCGATCAGTCCGTTCCGTGTGCACAAGGCGGACTATCATATCGCCGGTTCCGACGCCTCGGGCGTTGTCTGGGCGGTCGGCGCGCGGGTTAGCCGTTGGAAGGTTGGCGACGAGGTTGTCATCCATTGCAACCAGGATGATGGCGACGACGAGGAATGCAATGGCGGCGACCCGATGCTGTCACCGAGCCAGCGGATTTGGGGCTATGAGACTCCCGACGGCTCGTTCGCACAATTCTGCCGGGTGCAGGCGCGCCAGTTGATGCCGCGGCCCAAGCACCTCAGTTGGGAGGAGAGCGGTTGCTATACGCTGACGCTCGCCACCAGCTATCGCATGCTGTTCGGCCACCGTCCGCATATCCTGCGGCCGGGCGACAATGTTTTGGTCTGGGGTGCTGCCGGCGGCATCGGCTCGATGGCGGTGCAGTTGATCGCGACGGCGGGCGCGAACGCTATCGGCGTGATCAGTGATCCGTCCAAGCGCGACTTTGTTATGGGGTTGGGCGCAAAGGGCGTGATCAACCGCAATGACTTCGACTGCTGGGGCCAGTGCCCGGATGTAGACGATGCGGAGGGCTATGCCGCCTATTCAAAGAAATGCCGTGAATTCGGGCGTGCGATTTGGGATGTCACCGGCGGCGTCGACGTTGACTTCGTCTTCGAACACCCGGGCGAGCAGACCTTCCCGGTTTCGTGCTTCGTCGTAAAAAGGGGCGGCATGGTGGTGTTCTGCGCCGGCACGACCGGATTTAACCTGACCTTTGACGCACGCTTTGTCTGGATGCGGCAGAAGCGCATCCAGGGCAGCCATTTCGCCAACCTGAAGCAGGCAAGCGAGGCCAATCGGCTAATGGTTGAAGGTCGGCTCGACCCCTGCATGAGCGAGGTGTTTGGCTGGCACGACATTCCGCGTGCGCACATGCAAATGATGGCGAATAAGCATAAGCCGGGCAACATGGCCGTGCTGGTGCAGGCCAAGCGCCCAGGCATGCGCTCACTGGACGACGCCAGCTAGTTCGCAACAAGTCTGGGGTTACGAGGTAGGCCGCGGTTGAACCACGGCTTCCTTCGGCCCTGACGGCGTTACTTCGTAGACGATCAACGGTGTGCGCATGACGTTGGCCGGGCCGAATTGAACGGATCCCGCCATGCTTGGGAAGCCAGTCGGACGTTGGATAAACGCCGCTGTTACCGGACGCGCCTTTGCATTGGCAGCAGCGATCGCCACCTTGGCGGCGTAATAGCCAAGAACGGCGATCGGGTCGGAGACAGCCTGGTAGGTTGTCCGGTACGATTGTGAGAACGACAGTTGAACGGTCTCATCGGGCGCCGTGTACCAGGCGTGGTGGAATGACGGCTCGATCGCCAGGTTTTCCTGTTGCCAGATGTTGGTGCCGACAACTTGGGCAAATGGCCGGCCGGCATTGTACAGGTCCAGCATGGAGCCGACGGCGATCAGATTTTCGTCGGCAAACGGCAGCATTATGGCATCAAAATCTTCGGCAGGCGCCGCATCGACGCTTTCGATTTTGGAGACGATCTCCTGGATCGCTGCCGGTCGGCCCCGGCCCAGATTTTGACGATAGGCCGTCGCCATGCCGGTAAGCATCCGAAAGCTGACACTTTCCGGCGGGAAAACCGCGGCTTCCTTTTCCAGCAATAAGGCAGGGTCCTCAGCAGCGCGCACCTGCGGTATCAGCTTTGCTTGGTACTCACGCCAGGTGGCGCGGCGTTGGTCATAGTTGGTCAGCACTTTCACTTGTGCGGCGATCGAATTGAAATCTGCGCCAGGCTCAAACATCGCAGCCCGCACCACCTGAACGGGGCTGCCCGGCGCGGGCGTTTGCAAGGCATTCAATACGCGATGGGTGTAGGGGGTGTCCGGACCAAAGACCAACAGACGGTGCCGGGCGTCGGTTGCCAGGAAATCAACCATCCGTTGAACTTGATCCTGGACGCTGATGCCCAGGACAAAGACCTCGCCGCCGGCCATTGTCGTATCGTTAGTGAAGGTCAGGATCGGAACGGGGGCAGTCGCGAACGCCTGTCGCACGACAGGGACATTCCTACCGAACAGCGGCCCAATCACCATGTCTACGCCCCGTTGCTTTGCGCTGGCTGCCGCTGCTGCGGCTCCATCTTCCGTACCACGCGTGTCAAAGGGCAAAACTTCAAATGGCGTTTGCTGGTCTTCAAAAACTGCCATCACAGCCGCGTTGACCAGTTGCCGGCCGATTGGCGCGAAATCGCCGGAAAGAGGTACTAACATCGCGATGCGCATCGGCCCTGTTGGGACCACTGGTTGTTGGACCTGCACCGGCGCGGGGGTCGGCTGAGTCCTTGGAGGGCTCTGGCGAACGGCAGCACCGCTGCAGGCGGCCAGCGTCAACGCCAGCGCCAGAACGACAACCGCCTTCACCATGCCAGTGCGATGCATCACGAAATCTCCCTATTCATTGGTGCGGAGGCACGATAGGGGATACACAGGGAAACTGCTAGACCACGAACGGAGGAGACCGCGCTATGCGTGTTGCAGTGCTCGACGACTATCAACATGTGGCCACGACCATGGCCGATTGGACCCAATTGCCCGGTGACGTGACGGTGACGGTGTTCTCCGACCACCAACCGCAACCCGACGCCCTGGCGGCGCGGTTGAAAGGCTATGAAATCGTTTGCATCATGCGGGAACGCACCCCGTTCACGCGCGAGGTGTTCGAAAAGCTGCCGGACATGAAGCTGCTGATCACCACCGGCATGCGCAACGCCAGTGTCGATATGCAGGCTGCCGCGGACCATGGCGTGACGGTTTGCGGCACCGCTGGTAGCTCTAGCGCAACGCCGGAGTTGGCTTTTGGTCTGGCGCTGGCCCTGGCTCGCAACATTCCCAACGAAAACAACGCTATGCGCCAGGGTCATTGGCAGCTGACCGTCGGTCAGGGCATGAAGGGCCGGACCATGGGCCTGTTGGGGCTGGGCAATCTGGGCAGCAAAGTCGCCAAGTATGCGCAAGCGTTCGAGATGGAAACTATCGCTTGGAGCCAGAACCTGACTGCTGAAGCGGCAGCGGCCAAGGGCGTGCGGCGGGTCGAAAAGGACGAGTTGTTCCGCCAATCCGACTTTATTTCCGTGCATCTGGTGCTGAGCGAACGTTCGCGGGGGATTGTTGGCGCGCGTGAACTGGGCCTGATGAAACCGACAGCGCACATCATCAATACCTCGCGCGGGCCGATCATCGATGAAGACGCATTGGCGGATGCCCTGCGCAACGGTACGATCGCCGGTGCCGGAATCGATACCTACAGCGTGGAGCCGGTGGCCAAGTCCAACCCATTCCTGGACATGAAAAACACCGTGCTGACGCCGCATCTGGGGTACGTCACGGAAGAAACCTACCACATTTTCTATGGTCAAACGGTCGAGAATATCGTCGCCTGGCTGAAGGGCGAGCCGATTCGCGTCGTTACGGCTTAAGATCATCTTGGCCAGCTTGGCATTGCAGGGCTGGCCGAATCTTCCGTTCAAGTCCCACGGATATTCAGAGGAAGGAACGAACCATGCTTGCCATTATGACGGCGATACACGCGCTTGCCGCCGTGGTTTGGGTTGGTGGAATGTTTTTCGCCTATATGGCGCTCCGGCCATCCGTGGGGCCATTGGAGCCGCCGGTCCGCGTGGCATTGTGGGCGCGGGTGTTCGGCAGGTTCTTTCCATGGGTCTGGCTGGCGGTGCTTGTGCTTTTGGCCAGCGGCTTTTGGATCATCTTCGGTGAGTGGGGCGGTTTCGCCAATGCCGGGCATCATGTGCATGTCATGCTGCTGCTGGGGCTGATCATGATGGCGCTATTCGCGCATCTGTATTTTGCGCCGTTCAAGCGGCTTCGGGCTGCGGTCGCCGCGGGCGATACACCCGGCGCGGCAAAGCAAATCGCGATGATCCGAATGATCGTCGCAACCAACCTGGTTTTGGGGTTGCTGACCGTGATCATCGGCGCCAGCGGCCGCTATTGGGGCTGATTTGGCCGAGGCCAACAGCCTAATCGTGCACCGGGCCTTCGCGCCAGCGGCGGCGGCCATTGCCGCAGAGGCGGAACGGGTTGGGCAGCCTGTCGGCGAATTTCGCGAGTCCGCCGGTCGCCTGGCCCACTCTCAGAACTTCGCCGATGCGCTTGGTCAGGAATTCCCAGGTCTTGTGCTGATCTTCAGAGTTATCCTGCAACCAATAGACCAATGTTGCTGAATATACCCCGGCCAGCAGCCCACGCTTGGTATAGAAATTGAAGTCTGTCGATTGATCGCCGGCCAAACGCCAAATGGTGTCGACGGTCTTGCTCAGGCTGCGGGCGCCGTCGGCAACATGCCGCGGATCGGCAAGCAGCCGCAGACCTTTGCGGATCGCCTCGCGGTTCGAAATCTCGGCCTCCAACCGGACGCGGACCGCTATTGCGATCTTGTCGCGGGTCCGCATCTCGTCCAGGTCGAGGGTTGCCATTTCGTCGGCCATGTCCTCGTCTGCCAACTCGGCATGCAGCAGGACAGCCTCAACCGGGCCGCCGGGAAACGCTAAGTCGGCGTCGGCCTCGTTCAGTCCGGCATCGAAGGCTGCTTGCGCCAGCACCTCGCGGGTCCAGCCATCGAAGGCCGCGTGTGGCAGCGCGGCTTCGAGGATGGCGCACTGCATGGCGCGGTGCGGGTCGATGCCGATGTCGTCGCTACCGTCCACAGTGGCGTCAGCCGCGGCGGCATCGGCTGCAGCACTCGCCGAATGCGCCGTGCCCGCTGTCTGTTCTGGGTGCGGATTGTCGTCGCTATTGGTCATTTTCTGCTCCGGCCGTTAGGCCTCCTGCTTGCGGGTATACCGCCCGATTTCTTCGTCAAAGCCAAATCGGCTGTGATCCTTCATCCGCATAGGGTAGAGGATGCCGTCTAGATGATCGACCTCATGTTGTAATACCCGCGCCATCATTCCACGGGCCTGTCCGGACATCGGTTCGCCATTCAGGTTGAGCGCCTTGAACTCGACGGCCTGGAACCGCGGCACTGCACCGCGCAGCCCGGGAATCGACAGGCAGCCTTCCCAGCCAATCACCTGTTCCTCTCCCACCGGTGTAAGGACCGGGTTGATCAGCGCCGTGATCGGAGTTTCGCTTTCGTCGTCTTCGGCCCGTCCGGCCGGTACCGATACCAAGATCACCCGCAGGCTATGATGGACCTGCGGCGCTGCCAGCCCGATCCCGCCTGAATCCACCAGTGTTTCAGCCATGTCCCGAACCAACCCTCGGACAGCGGTCACATCGACCACGTCCGCCGCGCGCTCCAGCAGCACCGGATGGCCCATGCGGGCAATTTTGAGAATGGCCATTGAAATCGTTATCCCTAGATCTTTCCGGGAGTTTATATGCGCCTTGATCAAAACGATTGAAAGCCATTACGAGCTGAGGTAGAACACCGCCAAGGCTGGCCCCAGAGTGCCGGCCACTTTGCTATGGCTAACCAAGTCCAACGGAGTATACATTTCCCGTGCAAGTCACTGTTCGCGACAACAACGTCGATCAAGCCCTTCGCGCTCTGAAGAAAAAATTGCAGCGTGAGGGCGTGTTTCGCGAGATGAAGCTGCGTCGCTCCTTCGAAAAGCCGTCGGAGCGCCGGGCGCGGGAAAAGGCCGAGGCTGTTCGCCGCCATCGCAAGCTGATGCGCAAGCGGATGGAACGCGAGGGCTACTAGGGCCTCGCCTCCCGCTTGTCGGCGCGGCCTGAAATACGGCGCATCCGGCAATAGGCAGTATCTTTACAGAAGGCTCCCGGTCCATATGCTGACCGGGAGCTTTTTGCGTTGCATGGGCCATCGGGCCGTTCAAGATGCTGCGCTCTATCTTTGCATGAGGCCCAAATGCCAGAGGGTTTGGAACAGGGCCTGCCACCGCGCGAATCGGATGATTTGCGCCGTTTGGCGGGAATTATGGTGCCTGCCTCAATCGAATACCGTCTGCCCGGCGCAGACGATCCGGCGATCTTTGCCGATATTGTTGCGTCGCTGGGCCGGGATCGGGCGGCGGTGCTCCAGGCTTTGGCCGAGCTGCGCCAAATCGCCGGCGAGGGGTTCGCTGCGATGCAGGACGCGGCGGCGGAAGCGGCGGCGATGACGCTGCTGGGGCGCCAGGGACCGGTTGTCGTGGCGCTGGGCCGGGCGGTGTTGCAATGCTATTACCGCGACCCGCGGGTGCATCGCGCGTTGGGCCGTGAGCCGCGGCCGCCATTTCCCCTGGGCCACAAGCTGGAGCAGGGAGACTGGTCGCTGCTGGAGGCGCAAAAGGGCCGGGCGCGTATGTGGCGCGATGTCGATAATGCCGGCGTTTAGAGGGCGACGATGAACGATACTGCCAGCCCCCGTCCCACCGACGACATGGTCGATGTGCTCATCATCGGATCGGGAGCGTCCGGCGCTGCCGTGGCCTGGAGCCTCGCCGATACGCGCATGCGCATTCTCTGCCTGGAGCAGGGCGACTGGGTAAAGCCGACCGACTATCCGACCAACGGCCGCGACTGGGAGGCCCGCCGCTTCGGCGACGCCGACATCCTGCCGAACCGGCGCGGGCTGAAGGCCGATTACCCGGTCAACGATGATAACTCGATCATGAAGGTCGCGAACTACAACGCGGTCGGCGGCGCGACGGTGCACTACACCGCCCACTTTCCACGAATGCATCCGAGCGACTTCAAGGTAAAGACGCTGGATGGCGTCGCCGATGACTGGCCCCTCGACTACTGGACACTGGAGCCCTATTTCGCCGAGAACGACCGGATGATGGGCGTTGCCGGGCTGGCTGGCGATCCGTCCTACCCGCCGCACACGCCGACCATGCCGCCAGTGCCGCTGGGCAGGACCGGCACGCGTTACGCCCAGGCGACCAACAAGCTGGGCTGGCACTGGTGGCCGTCGGAGATCGCCATCAACACGGTGGAGTATGACGGCCGCGCCGCCTGCATCAACCTGGGAAATTGCACGCCCGGCTGCGCGCAGGGCGCCAAGGCCAGCGTGGATATCACCTATTGGCCGGCGGCAATCCGGGCTGGTGTCGAGTTGCGCGCCAATTGCCGCGTGCGCGAGATTCTGACCAACGAGCACGGCATGGCCTCGGGCGTGGTCTACTATGACCCGACCGGCGTCGAGCGGTTTCAGCCGGCGGAGGTGGTGATCCTGGCGGCGAACGGCGTCGGCACGCCGCGGCTTTTGCTGAATTCGGCGAGCGGGCGGTTTCCGAAGGGATTGGCGAACGCTTCGGATCTGGTCGGGCGGAATCTGATGCTGCACCCCTGGCCGATGGTCAGCGGTTACTGCGACGAGGAGATGGATGGGGACCGTGCGCCGCAAACCGTGATGTGGGGCAAGGAATTTTATGAGACCGACCGCAGCCGCGGGTTCGTGCGTGGCTACACGCTGCAATATTCGCGCGGAACCGGACCGGTGAACGAGGCCGTTTCCAGCATGGTGGCTGGACGTTTGCCGTGGGGCAAGGATCACCATCGCGTCTATCGCACGCTGTATCACCGCCGCCTGCAGATCGGCATCGCCTGCGAGGACCTGCCGGAGGCGCATAACCGCGTCACGCTGGACCCGGTATTGAAAGATAGCCACGGCATTCCCGCGCCGAAAATCGACTACACCCTCAGCGACAACACCAAGGCGATGATGGAGCACGGCATCGCGCGGGCGACGCAGATTCTGGAGGCTGCCGGGGCGAAAAATATTTCGTGCTCGCGGAGCGTATTGAACTATCCCGGCCACTTGCTCGGCACCGCGCGGATGGGGTTGGACCCGGAACGCTCGGTGGTGAATGAATGGGGCCGTTGCCATGACGTCAGAAACCTATTCATCGTTGATGGCTCAATCTGGGTGACGTCCGGCGGCGTCAACCCGACGTCGACGATTCAGGCGCTGGCGCTGTATATTGCCGACCAGATGAAACAACGGCTGGCGAACCTCTTCGATTGACCCGTCGGCGGGGCGAGGTTTCAGCCGACCTTCGCATACCGGACAGCAGCATCCTGCTCGAACAGATAGAGCAAGGTGCGCAGCGCCTGGCCGCGCTCGCTGGCCAGGTCCGGGTCGGTTTCAACAATGATACGGGCGTCGTCGCGGGCGATAGGCAGCAGGTCGGCATGGTGCTCCAGGTCTGCGAGGCGGAAGGCCGGCAGGCCGCTCTGCTTAGTGCCCAACACCTCGCCTGCGCCGCGCAGTTTCAGGTCCTGCTCCGCAATCGCAAAGCCGTCGTCGGTGTTGCGCAAAGTCTCCAGCCGCGCCTTGGCGGTGACGCCCAGCGGCGGATGGTAGAGCAGCACACAGGTGGAGGCCTCCGAGCCTCGGCCGACCCGTCCGCGCAACTGGTGCAATTGCGCCAACCCGAACCGCTCGGCATGTTCGATGACCATGATGGTGGCATCGGGGACGTTAACGCCGACTTCTATAACCGTAGTGGCGACCAACAACTGCACCGGCCCGTCGGTGAAGGCTTGCATCACCGCCTCCTTGTCGGCGCCGCGCATACGGCCATGGATCAAGCCGATTCGATCGCCAAAGCGGGCATGAAGCGAAGCGAAGCGTTCCTCTGCGGCGGCGAGATCGACGCTCTCGCTTTCTTCCACCAGCGGGCAGACCCAGTAGGCCTTGCCGCCGGCGGCCAGCCGGCGCTCTAAGCCTTCGACCACGTCGGAAAGCCGATTTGCGGGCACAACCCGGGTATCGACCGGCTTGCGGCCGGCGGGCTTTTCGATCAGGCGCGACCAGTCGAGATCGCCATAAGCGGTCAGCATCAGGGTGCGCGGGATCGGTGTGGCTGTCATCACCAGCGTGTGGCAACCGCCCCTGGCCTTGTCCGTCAACACCATGCGTTGGTCGACGCCAAAGCGGTGCTGCTCATCCACTACGACCAGCGTCAGATTATGGAACTGTACGCTGTCCTGCACCAGGGCGTGCGTGCCCAGCACCAGCGGCGCCAGACCGTTGGCGATGTCCTCGACCAGCCGGTCGCGCGCCTTGCCTTTATCGCGCCCGGTCAGGACCACGGCCTTCAGCCCCAATTGTTCAGCAATGGGCGCGATTGTCTCGGCATGCTGGCGCACCAGGATTTCGGTCGGAGCCATCAGCGCAGCCTGCCCGCCGGCGGCGACGGCCTCCAACATGGCCAGCAAAGCGACGATGGTCTTGCCGCTGCCGACATCGCCCTGCAACAGCCGCTGCATGCGCTGGCCCGATGCAAGGTCGCCGCCAATTTCGGCCAATGCCTGCCGTTGCGATCCGGTGAGCGCGAAGGGCAGCAGGTCAACCGCCTTCGCCGCCAGGTCGCCGGCCGGAATGACCGGGCCTGGCCGGCGCTTTTGCTTGGCGCGAACCAGCACCAACGCCAGTTGGTTGGCCAGCAATTCGTCATAGGCCAGGCGGCGGCGGGCGGAAGCCATCGGCTCCAGGTCCTCCGGCGACTGCGGCGCGTGTGCTGCGCGTAAGGCATCGGCCCAGGCTGGCCAGCCATGCTGACGTTGGAGCGGGCCATTCAGCCATTCCGGTAGCTCCGGCAGGATCGCAGCCGCTTGATCCACGGCCTTGCGCAGGGTGCGGGCAGTCAGGCCCGCAGTCAGCGGATAGACCGGCTCGACCAGCGGCAGGTCGTCCACCTCCTCCAGGGAAACAATGTGATCCGGGTGGGTGATCTGAAGTTGGCCGCGGTATTCCTCGACCATGCCGGAGACCAGCCGTTCCTCGCCCGGCGGCAACAGTTTTTCCAGGTAGGGGCGGGTTGCGTGGAAAAACACCAGTGCAATCTCGCCAGTGACGTCTGTGGCGACGACACGATAGGGCTGCCGGCGGTTTTGGCTGGGTTGATGACCGACGATGCGGACGCGCAAGGTTGCCAGGCGGCCGGGTTCGGCGTCTATGATCTTGGGTTGGTAGCGCCGGTCGACGACGCCGGATGGCAACAGAAAGGCGAGATCGCGCACCCGCTCGCCTGCGACCTTTGCCATCAGTGGCGCAATCTTGGGGCCGACGCCTTTCAGGCTGGCGATCGGGCGGAACAGGGGGAAGAGAATTTCCGGGCGCATGGCGGCCATTCTAAGGTCGGGAGGGCGCAATGGACAGGTGGCGGGCGTAGGTTTTCGGCAAAAAGAAAACCGGCCGCAGCTTGCGCTGCGGCCGGCGAAAGCCAGTTTCGGGTCAGACCGAAGCTTACTTCGTGCTGGCGTCGTAAAGCTGACCGAACAGCACCCACTTGGTTCCGTCGAACTTGGACAGCTGCTCCTGCTGCACAGGATAGAAGTCCGTCGGGCTGGTGTTGACCTTGATGCCCGGCAGCGCCATCGGCAATTCGAAGTCCTTGATGTTGGCGACGCAGCCCATGATGCCCGGCCGGCTGAAGTCTTTGCAATTCTCCAGCACATGCTTCAGCAACGTCGAGGCGTTGTAGCCGAACACGTAGTTCACATCGACCTTTTCATTGCCGGGGAAGTTCTTGTCCATCCAGGCAGACCATTCCTTAAAGCCAGCGGCGTCTTTCCACTGCGGGTCGGTCGGATCCATCAGCCATTGCGCGGTGATCAGGCCTTGGCTCTTCGAGCATTCGAGGCCAGCCGGCTTCAGCGTCGCGCCGACGGAGGATGACACGTTGTTCAGCAGGTGCAGCGGCTGCCAGCCGATTTCGCACGCCTTTTTAATGGCCTGAGCGGCGAATTTCGGAATGGTCACGTTGAAGAAGACATTTGCGCCGCTCGCCGCCATCTCCAATACCTGGGCGTCGACGGTCGGGTCGGTCACCTCATACGGCAACATTTTCACAATCAGCTTGTCGGCCTTGTCACCCAGGCTCTTCAGGAAGCCATCGCGGTAGTCTTTGCCGTAGTCGTCATTCTGGAACAGGATGGCGATCTTCGGGTCCTTGACCTGCTGGAGCGCGTACTGAGCGTAAATTGCGCCTTCAACGTCATAGGTCGGCTGGAAGCCCATGGTCCAGGGATACTGGTCCGGATGGCCCCACTTCGAAGCGCCGGTCGCCAGGAAAAGGTGCGGCACCTTTTTGGCGTTCATGTATTTGTGAATGGCAGAGTTGGTCGGCGTGCCGAGCGTGTTGAAAGTGAAGGCCACTTCTTCCTGCTCAACCAGCTTGCGGACCTGCTCCACCGTCTTGGGCGGGCTGTAGCCGTCGTCCAGCGAAACAAATTCGATCTTGCGGGTCTTGCCGTCGCCCATCTTCAGACCGCCGGCGGCATTGATAGCCTCCCAAAAGGCTTGGTGCGTCTTGCCGATGACGCCATAGGACGAAGCCGGACCGGAATAGGGGCTGGTGTTGCCGATCTTGATCGACGTATCGGTCACGCCGACCGTCTGCGCGTTGGCAGCGCCCATCATCAACACCGCGGCGGCTGCCGAGGCTAGGAAAGTCGAAATACGCATAGCTTAAGTTCTCCCTTTTTTATCAAGACGCTGGTTTACGGTTAACTGCTGTTCGGGTGTGTCCGAGCGGTCAACGGGCATTCTAGCCCGCCATTCGGCGTTTCGTCCATGCCAGACCACGTTCCACCGCGCCCCAAACGCCAAACGGGACGAAATAGATGACCAGGATCAGGAACACGCCGAATACGGCCCACGGCGGCGGCACCCACGGATAGGTGTTGCTGACGCCTTCCGCGACGTGCGGCATGAACACGATAAACAGGCCGCCAACGATAGCGCCCGGTATTGAGACGATGCCGCCGATCACCGAGCCGACCAGGATGTAGACGCCGATGAAAAAGTTGAAGGCATCAGGGCTGACGAATTCGCTGGCATAGGTGTAGAGACACCCGCCAATACCAGCGTACATGGCGCTGATGCCGAATGTCGTGGTCTTCACCAGCGGCATGTTGATGCCCATCGTCCGCGCCGCAATCGGATTGTCGCGGATCGCCATCATCGCCCGTCCGGAACGGCTGTGCAAAATACACCAGGTGATCACCATCAGGACGATCGTAATCCCCAATGCCACATAGTAGAGCGACTGGTCAGGTGTAAGGCCTTCAACCAGCGGCGCAGGCTTGGGCACGAAAATGCCTTGCACGCCCCCGGTCCAGTGTTCGAACGCGCCGAACTTCAGCAATTGCGGCGTCGCAACCGCCAGGCCAAACGTGGCGAGCGCCAGATACAGGCCCTCAAGACGCAGCGCCGGCAGGCCGAACAGGAAGCCAAAGATAAACGAACAAAGCGCTGCGCCGGCGATTGCCGCATAGGGACTCCAGCCAAAGTGCTCGATGAAAATGGCGGCGGAGTAGGCGCCGATTGCGAAAAAGGCGCTGTGCCCAACAGAGAACTGGCCATTGTATCCGGTCAGCACGTTAAGTCCCAGCATCGCTATGCCCCAAGCCATCGCCAGGGTCAGCTGATAGGTGACGAAGTCAGGATAGAATTGCGGCAGCAGAATGCCAATGCCGATGGCTACGAGAAAGCCAATCAGCAGCAGGGGCGTGATTCGGTTCGGACGCGTCATCTTTTCTTAAACCCTCTTGACGACGACGCGGCCGAACAGACCCGCCGGTTTGAACAACAGCACAATGACGATGACCATGAGCGCAAAGGTCAGCTTCAATTCGTTCATTTTGAAGCCCAGCAATTCGCTGAGCGCCGGGTGGCCGATCCAGTTTTCCAGCACGCCGACGATCATGCCGCCCATTACGGCGCCAAACGGACTGGAGACGCCGCCCAGGAGCGCGCCTGCAAAGGCATAGAGCAGCACGCCGCTCATCATGTTCGGGTCGAGGTAGACAATCGGCGCGACCAAGATACCGCCAATGGCGCCCACGCCGGCCGCCAAACCCCAGCCGAGCGCCAGCATCCAACTGACGGAAACGCCGACGAGGCGGGCCGAGTCAGGGTTTGCGGCTGCGGCCCGCATGGCCAAACCAACCCGGGTAAAGCGGAAGAAGAGGAAGATGGCAAACAGTACGATCAATGTCAGTCCGATCACACCCATGTGATGCGGGCCGATCAGCTCGGACTGGACGCCCCAGTCGCTGGGGAAAAGGCTCGGGAACGGCTTGATTGTAAATTCCCAAATCCAGCCGGCCATGTTGTTCAGGATCATCAACATGCCGATGAACACAATGATCTGATTGAGGATCGGCGCGTTCTCGACGGGTTTGATAACCACTCGCTCGATGATCAGCCCTGCAACAAATGAAATTGCAATGGCGCCCACGGCTGCCAGCCAGACCGGCGCACCAAATGTCAGGAAGGTGAAGGCGATGAATGTCGAAAACATCGCCATTTCGCCTTGGGCGAAGTTGAAATGGTCCGTTGCCTGGTAAATCATCACCACGGCTAGGGCGACGCAGGCATAGATCGAGCCAATGGCCAAGCCTGCCAACGTCAACTGAAAGAATAATTCCATGATCTCCCGCCCTTAATAGCCGAGGTAGCTTTTGCGCACGTTCTCGTCATCGCGGATGACATGGCTTTCGCCCGACATCACAACGTCGCCGGTTTCCAGCAGATAGGCATGGTCGGCCAGGTTGAGCGCGATGTTGGCGTTCTGCTCCACCAGCAGCATGGTGGTGCCTTCCTGCTCGCGGATCCGTTTCATGATCTCGTAGATTTCTTTGACGATCAGCGGCGCCAGCCCGAAGCTTGGCTCGTCCAGCAGCATCAGGCGCGGGCGCAGCATCAGTGCACGGCCGATCGCCAGCATCTGCTGCTCACCGCCGGACAGCGTGCCGGCCTGCTGTTTCTGCCGCTCGCGCAGGCGCGGGAAATACTCGTAAACCCGCTCGATATCCGCCTCGATCTCTTTCTTGTCGTTGCGCGTGTATGCGCCAAGCTGGAGGTTCTCCTCCACCGACTGACGCACGAACGTGCCGCGCCCTTCCGGAACGTGAGCGATGCCAAGCTGCACGACCTTTTCGGTCGGCATGCCGGTGAGATCTTTCCCGTCGAATACGATCGAACCTTCGGTCCGCACCATCCGGCAGATCGCGCGCAGGGTCGTCGTCTTGCCGGCGCCGTTCGCGCCGAGGACGGTCATGATCGACCCTTCTTCGATTTCAAAGTCGATGCCGTGCAGCGCTTCGACCTGACGATAAAAGGCCTTAAGCCCTTTGACTTCCAGAAACGCCATCAGTCCGCCGTCCCCAAATAGGCTTCGATCACTTTCGGATCCTGCTGCACTTCAGCGGGTGTGCCGTCGGCAATTTTACGGCCGAAGTCGATAGCGACCACCTTGTCCGACACACTCATGACCAGACTCATATGGTGCTCGACCAAGAGTACAGTGATGCTGCGTTCGGAGCGCACCGCCTGGATCTGCTCACGCAAGTGATCCAGTTCCTCGTGGTTCAGGCCGGCAGCCGGCTCGTCCAGCAGCAGCAATTCCGGCTTGCTCGCCAGTGCGCGGGCCATTTCGACCCGCTTTTGAATGGGGAACGGCAACGACCCGACCGGATGGTGAACGTAGTTGGTCAGTTCCATGAAATCGATCAATTCCATGGCTTCCGCCATCAGGTTTTGCTCTTCCCGGCCAACCCAGGGCAGACGAAAAGCGTTGGACACAAAATCGCTTTTCGTCCGACAATGTCCGCCAATCATGACGTTGTTCAGAACCGACAAAGTCGGGAACAATGCCAGGTTTTGGAAAGTGCGTCCGATGCCCAAGGCTGCGATCTTGTCGGCCGATAGGCCCAGAATCGAAGAACCCCTGAATTTCACGTCGCCTTCGTTCGGTGTGTAAAGGCGCGACAGGCAATTGAACAGCGTGGTTTTGCCTGCTCCATTCGGGCCAATCAGGCCGACGATCTGCCCCTCGGGAATGTCAAACGTCACACCATCCAGCGCAACGATACCGCCAAAGCGCACTACGACGCCGCTAACTTCTAACAGTGCCGCCATTACTGCGCACCCACTGCCAGAGAGTCTGCA
>JAPOJR010000072.1 GCA_029978325.1 Alphaproteobacteria bacterium
AAAGAGCCAGCCAGCATCGCGTCTTTCGCTTGGTGAAGCGACCATTTTCATCGTTGAATAGACAGAGTCTATGCAACGGAGTCCGCGCCGATGAAAATTACCAATGTCACACTCACGCTTTTTGCCTGGGACAATATCCCGGCCACCCAGTACGGCCTGCATACCGGCAAGTTCGGCGGGTCGTCTCAGTTGGGATTGCTGCGAATCGAGACCGACCAAGGTCTGACCGGGCACGCCTTCCTCGGCTCGTCCAGCAGGGGCGCGCAGATGGATGGCCAGTCGTTGATCGGCTACCTGAAGCCCATCGTCATGGGCCAGAACCCGCTGGAGCGCGAACGGCTCTACAAGCTGATGTACCGCCGCGCCCGCATGACAACGCTGCGCTGTATCGGTGCGGTCGATGTCGCGCTGTGGGATATCGCCGGGCAGGCGGCCGGTTTGCCGATTTGCGATCTGATCGGGCGATTCCGCTCATCGGTGCCGGCCTATGCATCGTCGGCGGTACTGGCGTCGGCGCAAGCGTATGCGCAGGAGGCTGTCCGCATCCGGGATGAAGGCTGGAAGGCCTACAAAATCCACCCGCCGACCAACCCGGTCGAGGATATCAAGGTCTGCAAGGCCGTGCGCGAAGCCGTTGGCGATGACTATCAACTCATGCTCGATTCCACCTGGGCCTATGACTATCCGCAGGCGCTGCGGGTAGGCCTGGCGATCCAGGACCTGGGGTTTTACTGGTATGAAGACCCCTTGGACGAAGAAGACCAGACCAACTACGTCAAGCTTCGCCAGAAGCTGAGCATTCCAATCATGGCGACCGAGTATTCGCCTGGCGGCCTGTACTCTTATGCGCCGTGGCTGATGGCGCAGGCGACGGACTATCTGCGCGGCGACGTGGCGGTGAAGGGCGGCATTACGGCGCTGCTCAAGACGGCCCACCTGGCCGAGGCGTTCAAGATGAACTACGAGATCCATCATGGCGGCAACTCACTGAACAACGTCGCCAATTTGCATGTCACCATGGCCATCCCGAATTGCGAACTGTTTGAGGTGCTGTTGCCAGCCGAAGCACAAAAATACGGTCTGGTCGATGAACCGGCGCCAGACCGGAATGGATTGGTGCATGCCATTGAAAAGCCAGGGCTCGGCGCGGAAATCGACTTTGCATTGATTGAGAAAAAGACGGTTGTTGTTCTGGCCTGACGTCGATTGCCTTTGGATTCGCTTGCGGCGGGCGTAGCATACCGGCATGCAAACCCAAGTCTAAGAAAGGAGGACGCAAGCCATGTCGTCGAATTCCTGGACCGTCAGGCGCCTGACCGCAGCGCTCGGCGCTGAAATCACCGGCATCCGGCTGGCAGAGGCCGATGCCGCGGATGCCGCGGAAATCACGCGCCTATTGCACGAACACAAGGTGATCTTTTTCCCGGACCAGCACATGAGCGCTGACGAGCACATCGCTTTCGGTCGCCATTTCGGCCAGTTGGAAGGCCACCCAAACCTGAAAGAACGGACACCGGAAGATCATCCGGAACTGTTCCGGCTCGCCGCCAGCGAGGGCGGCATCGCCGATGAATGGCATACCGACCTGACCTTTTTGGAACAGCCGGCGCTGATGTCGATCCTCAACATGAAGATCTGCCCCGAGGTCGGCGGCGATACGATGTGGTCCAGCCTGACCGCAGCCTATGACGGCCTGTCAGCGCCATTGCAGGATCTTTGCGATGGTCTCAGCGCATTGCACGATGCGCATCCGCATGACCGCGCCGACCGCATGCATATTCATCCCGTGGTACGGACCGATCCTGAGACCGGCAAAAAAGCGCTCTACGTCAACGAGCATTTCACCCGCCGCATCGTCGAGATGAGCGGCCAGGAAAGCGACCACCTGCTGGCCTACCTGACCAACTGGGTCAAGCAACCGCCGTTTACGGTGCGGTATCACTGGACCGCCGGCACCATCGGCATTTGGGATAACCGCTTCACCCAGCACTATGTGGTGAATGACTTTGTCGGCGAACGGGTGATCGAGCGCGTTACCGTAATGGGCGACCGCGTACCTGCCGCGAAGCCACGCTGGAAGCCTTATCCGGAAACCGCCGGTCTATCCGCCATGACCCGGCACGACCGGCAACTGATCCGCCACATGAAAAAGCCGGCTGCGGTCGCCGCGGAATAGCGGCGTTCTATTACGAAGGTCGCCGCGGAATAGCGGCGTTCTAATACGAATGGCCTCCGACCGATGGGACGGAGGCCATTTGGCCGCTCAATACGGCTGCCGTTTAGCTCGGCAATGGCGCGTTCTTGAAGGCGTCCAGCGCTTCGCAGCGCGCATTGTGGGCGGCCAGGGCCGGGAATTTCTCCGGCAGGCCCAGCTTCGGACGCACCTTGTTGGCAAAGCTGAAGCCAACTGCCGCGGTCACGTCCGCCTGGCTGATGTTGGCGCCGCAGAGCCAGCCGTCACCCGCAGCCTTGGCCGCATTGTTCAGCCACTCAAAGCCGCCCAGCGCCTGCTTCTCGTTGTGTTCCACCCAAGAGCGCGACACATGCTCTTTGTCATGGAAGCGCAGCTCGTATACCGCCCAGATGGTCTTGTCGATGGCACCGGCGCCAACGGCCGTCGCTTTCATCACTTTGCGGCGTTCCGCGCCGCTGGCCGGCGTCAGGCGCTTAGCGCCGGCCAGTTCGTCGACTGCGTCGAGAATGGCATAGCTCTCAACCAGCACGTCGCCATCGTCCAGCACCAGGGTCGGGACGCGTACCAGGGGATTGTGCTGCTTGATCGCGTCGGGATTTTCCCAGACGCTGATCGCCTCCAGGTCCCATTTCAGGCCGGTCAGGTTGAGGGAAACCGCGGTGCGGCGAACATAAGGGGATAGGTAACCGCCAAGCAATTTCATAGAGTTAGCTCCAGTTTCAGGATGAATAGGACGGACGCACGCGAATGCGCCATTCGATGCAAGGATCACCATAGTCCAAGCGCTGCGTAACGTCCAAAACGCAATAGCGATTGTGAACCATCAGCGCGCCTTCGAACAGCCCATTCCACGCCTCGAAGACGCAAGGGTGTTGTGCCGGCAGATTGCGGGTCAGCCGCCAGCCATAGCGGCGGACAATAGCTGTAGCGCCATCGGCCGCTACCTCGGCCCGGTCGCCTTCCGCCTCAGCCACGGCCGCAAGGTAGTCGGCAAAGTCTGCCGGCGTTTCGCCCCGAACCCCAAGGCCCGCTGCCGTTTCCAGGTAAGTCTGCGCGCCGATCTGGCGGGCGGCCTGGCCTGCGACCGCCAGCGTCTCAGCCGGACCGAACAGTTCAGCCATGCGCGGCAGGCCGGTGCGCACATACTCCATGGCATAGTTGCGATTGGCCTTGGCCAGCCGCTCCTCCGGCCATTCCGCCGCCGGCAGCTTGGGCGCGGCGTCCGGATCGAACGGCGGCGGTAGTTCGCCTGGGGCATAGCGCAGCCGCTCATCCGGCCCCAAATCGTGGCCATGTTCCAGGAAATAGCCGGCAAGGCCGTGCTGGCCATCCGTCGTTTGCGCCGTACACACAAAGCCTAAGCGCGGATTTTTTAGGCTAACGCCATTCTGTGCGTACCATCCTTCCAGCATGCCGCGGCTGACCTCGCTGGGCACGCCGCAGATACTGGCGCCCGGATAAATCCAGCGCGGCGGCACAAAGCGGACCCAGGCCTTGCGGTCGTTTTCGCGCATGAACTGTACGCCGACGCCGCCGACGCTGTTGGAAAGATAATGGTACGCTGCGCACGCCACGGCATCCGGCATATCTGTTAGGCCAAGCTTCTGAAAGCTGGAGAGAAACTTCTCGTGATGCTGGTGCCTGAAGACGCGGTAAATCCAGCGCCCGGCAGCGTGCCGGCCGCGGTGCAGCGCTGCTGCCAGAATCAGGCCGGTCATGTATTGGTGGTAGAGTTCGGCCACGGCTGCCATTGCGCGCGGTGATGACATGCAACTACTCCAATATGACGGCCGGGCCGAAAAAGTTCGAGATGATTTGACGGCGCGCCGACACTCGCTTAGCGCCCAGAACCTGCAACTGATAATCGCCGTGCAATCCCAACTGCGACTGGAAATGCCGCGTAGCGGAATGGGCGCGCCTGCGTCCGCGCGAATCGACCAACTGCCATCCGTCATAGGTCAGGTCAGCAAAATTTGGTTGCAGTAGGACCGACTGGTTCCGCCGCATCACCAGCGGCACGGGCTTAGCCAGTTCAGCGGCAAGACCACCAAACACCTGCGTGCAGGCTGTCGCATCGCGATAGCGCACGCAGCCGATGCCAACATGGTCATAGTCGCGGTTGATCATGTTCCGATAATGGCCCGGGCTCTGAACCCAGCCGCGATGCATTCGCGGCCCAAGATCCGGCAAGGCTGGCGAGATTTGCGCCAGATTCTCGCCGACCGTACGGTAAAGCCCGACCCGATCCACCGCGGCGACCCGGTCTCCGACCTGGCCTTGCGATGGGTCCTTGTGCGCAAAGAAATTGTCCCGCAGCATCCGCAGCGAATGGGCTCGGGCCGCCAGTTTCAACGTGGGCCGGTCGCGCAAAACGGGCAGCCGCTTAGTGACCCGCAAATCGTTCAGCCGTAGCAACAAATCGGCTTCCAGCGGCGCACCGAAGCGCATTGCCGGCGGTGGGCGGCTTAACAGGGTTACAACACTTGCGGCATAGCTGTTCTCTGCGGCCGATCCCGCGTACGGCACTAAAGCGATGCAGGTCAGCGCCGCGGCGGTTAAGAATCCCCGAACCCGCCTCACCTGCCCAACCGCTCCGCCAATCCGATGCTGCCGGCCAGGAACAATTCAGCCGGCATTGGCTTCAGGGTATCGGCGATACGCGGGCGAAAGGCCATTTTGGCCAGCACGTCGCGTTCCAGGTCAACGCCAGGGGCGATTTCGATCAGTAGCGGCCCGTTTTCGTCAATACGGAAGACAGCGCGTTCCGTCACCGCCATGACACTCTGGCCACGGCCGATCGCCACCTTGGCGTTGAAGGTAATCTGTTCCACCGCCTCAACAAATTTGGTGACGTCGCCGTCCTTGGCAATGACCAACCGGCCATCCTCAACCCGGATTTCGCTCTCGCCCGCCGTGAACTGGCCGCAGAATACGACGCGGTCGGCGCTCTGGGTGACGTTGAAGAAGCCGCCGATCCCCGGCACCCGGCTCGCCAGCCGCGAAACATTGACGTTGCCGAGGCGGTCCATCTCGGCCAGACCGACGAATGTGATGTCCAGACCGCCGCCATCGTAGAAATCGAACTGATAGGTATGGTCGATGACGCTGGTTGCGTTCGTCGCTGCACCGAACGACAGACCATAGGCTGGGAATCCGCCGGTGGAGCCGCTTTCCACCGTCAACGTGAACAGGTCCCCCACCCCTTCCTCGCGCGCGACGGTGGCAACGAATTCCGGATAGCCGACGCCCAGATTGATGACGTCGCCGCGCTGCAACTCCATCGCCGCCCGCCGGCCCACCAGCTTGCGGATATCCAATGGCATTGGCTCCATAGCGCTGACGTCAACCCGTTCATCGCCGGAGAATACGGGGCTGTAGGCAACCTGGAACGTCTGCTTGTGATTTTCCGGCCGGCCGATCACCAGATGGTCGACCAGATGGCCGGGAATGGTCACGCGGCGCGGATGCAATGAGCCGCGCGGCACGATTTTTTCGACTTGGGCGATCACCTTGCCGCCACTGTTGTGCACAGCCTGGGCAAATGAAGGCCCCTGGAAGGTGGCAATCTCGCGCTCCATCGAGATGTTGCCGTCCTCGTCTGCGGTCGAGCCGCGCAGCAGGCCGGCATCCGGCTTGAAGGTGGGATAGAGCAGCCACTCTTTTCCCTCAATCTCGATCACCTTGACGATATCGCCCTTGGTGACGGCATTGACCCTGCCACCGCCGTGGCGTGGATCGACAAATGTGCCAAGCCCGACGTGGGTAATGACGCCCGGGCGCTTTGCCGCGATTTCGCGGTACATCTGCACCATGACGCCAAGAGGGAGCAAAAACCCTTCTAGTTCATTGTCTACCAGGCGTTTTTGCAGACGGCGGTTCAGGTTGAGATAGCTAACCATCAACCGGTCGATGATGCCGGGATGATAGAGCCGGTCCAGCCCCTTGCCACGCGTGTCGCCAGAGCCTGTAGACGCCCATACCGTCAAGCCCTTTGGCGCGCCGGTTTCGAGAAAGCGCTGCTCCAGCGCGATCAATAGTTCCTCGGGCGCGGCGCTGCCGACAAAGCCATCCACGGCCAGGGTCGAGCCGTCTTGGATGAAGGCAACCGCCTCGGCTGCTGATAGTTCTTTGCTCATCGGGCGTTTTCGCTGGGGGAAGAGGGAAAGGCCTGGAAGCGGCGGCTGCCACCTGCCGGTCGGCGCAACAGCAGGCTCGGCCAATCCTTGTCGCCTGCTCTTGCCTCGAGGACCAGCCCATAGCTGCGGAAGCGCTGTAACAGCGGCCGTTCCTGGCCGCTCAGTAATCCTGCTAGAATCAGCGCGCCGCCGGGCGCCAGGCGTTCGGCCATCTGGCGGGAAAACCGCAGCAATGGGCGGTAGAGCAGGTTCGCGAGGATCAGGTCGAAGGGCTCGCCATGGGCAAGCGCCCGATGCCGCCAGCCATTGGCGACGACGCATTGCATCCGCACGCCATTGGCGCGGGCATTGTAGGCAGCGACTTCCAATGCCAGTGGGTCGATCTCGCTGGCGACCAGATGGGCCTGTGCATACAGCTTGCCAGCGGCAATCGCCAACAGGCCGCTGCCGGTGCCGATATCGGCGATACGGCGCGGCTTTGCGCCCAAGCCCAACCGTTGCATCAGCACCAGACACCCATGGGTGGTGGCATGTCCACCGGTACCGAAGGCCCGCCCGGCATCCAGACGCACGACATGCGGCGCTGGTGGCGCCTGGGCGATGTGCGACGGCCGGACCAGAACCCGTCCGGCGCGGATCGCCGGATGAAAGCCCTGGCTCTGGGTCACCCAATCGGTATCTTCCGAGACTTCATCCCACGCGATAGGCGGCAGCGCTTGCCTAAGGCCAGCCGCCGTTTCGGCAAGGGCCTCCGTCAATTCATCCGTCACCGGTGGCACTTCGAACAATGCTTCGACGACGCAGAGGCCGGACATTAAAATATCCGTCGCCCATTCGTCCGGTTGTCCGCTAACGCCATGGTGCGGCTCGGGCGCGACCTCGTATATCGAAACGACGGTTGCAAGCGGCTCTACCGCCTGGGCATAGGCTTCTGCGTCGGACGCATCCGCGGTTAGGGCCAGACGCCACATCACACCTTCTCCACAAAGCTGTCGACCACGGTTTTGTCGGATGTCTTTTCGAAGGCGATGTGCAGTTTATTGGAATCGATCTCCAGAATCCGGCCATAGCCGAATTTCTGGTGAAACACCCGCTCGCCGACTTCGAAGGTCCCGGTTTTCGCCGGCCGGGAGACGACTTCCCAGGCTGCGTCCACCACCTTGCCGCCACTGGCGGCCGACGGCCGGCGCCACGATCCGGACCCCCAGTCATAGCCGCTGCCCTGCCACGACCCGGATGAGCCACCGGCCGTGTTGCCCATCAGCCCCGGCTCACTGGTAAACACAATCGCATCTTGTGGCAGTTCGCTCAAAAAGCGGGAGGGCAGAGCCGTAACCCATTGCCCATGTACGCGCCGATTGGCGGCGCATGAAATCAGCGCCCGTTTGCGCGCCCGCGTCAGCCCGACATAGGCCAGCCGCCGCTCCTCCTCCAATCCGGCAGCGCCGCTTTCATCCAACGCGCGTTGGTGCGGGAACAGGCCATCCTCCCAGCCGGGCAGAAACACCGTATCGAACTCCAACCCTTTTGCGGCATGCAGGGTCATGATCGTCACCTGGTCTTCCTCAACCGTCTGGTCGTTGTCCATGACCAGAGAAATATGTTCCAGGAAGCCTTGCAGGTTTTCGAATTCCTCCAAAGCCCGAACCAGTTCCTTCAGGTTTTCCAACCGTCCAGGCGCTTCCGGCGTTCTGTCGGCCTGAAGCATGGCGGTGTAGCCGCTCTCTTCGAGGATCGTCTCCGCCATCTCCACCGGATCGGCGTTTTCAGCCTGCGCCATCTCCCGCCAGCGCTCGAAATCCAGCATCGCCTTGCGCAAGGCGTTGCGTGCCCGCGCCGGCAAGTCTTCGCCCTCAATCAGGCGCAATGCGGCGGTATAGAGCGGCGTCCCGGACGCTTGTGCAGTGAGATGGATCGCCTGGAGCGTTGCATTACCGATGCCCCGCCTGGGCTTGTTCAGCACCCGCTCGAACGCCAGGTCGTCCGCCGGCTGGGCGGCGAGGCGCAGGTAGGCGATGGTGTCGCGAATTTCCAGCCGTTCGTAAAAACGCAGGCCGCCGAACACCCGGTAAGGCAGGCCGATGGTCAGGAACCGTTCCTCAAAAGCGCGGCTTTGAAAGCCGGCGCGCATCAGGATGGCCACCTCGTTCAGCTTGTGGCCGTTGCGGGCCAGAGTCTGAATTTGCTCGCCAATGACGCGGGCCTCTTCGTCGCCGTCCCAGACCTGACGCACCGTGACCGGCTCGCCCTCGTTGACCTCCGTCCAGAGCGTTTTGCCGAGGCGCTGGGCGTTGTGGGATATGATGCCGCCCGCCGCGGCCAAAATCGGCGCAGTCGAGCGGTAGTTCTGCTCCAGGCGGACGATTTGGGCGCCAGGAAAGTCCTGCTCAAACCGCAGGATGTTGCCGACCTCGGCACCACGCCAGCCATAGATCGATTGGTCGTCATCGCCTACGCAGCAGATGTTTTTGTGGCCCGCAGCCAGCATGCGTAACCAAAGGTACTGCGCGACGTTAGTATCTTGATACTCGTCGACCAGGATATAGCGAAAGCGCCGCTGGTATTCGGCCAGGATATCCTGATTCTGCTGGAATAGAGTGAGGCAGTGCAGCAGCAGGTCGCCAAAATCGACAGCATTCACCGCCAGCAGCCGCGCCTGATAGGCCTTATAGAGTTCGACGAGCCGCCCGCCTGCCGCCTCACCTGCTTCAGCTTTCGAGACCTTGTCGGGTGTCAGGCCGCGGTCCTTCCAGCGCTGGATTGCCGGCATCAGCATTTTCGGCGACCAGCGGCTGGGGTCGAGGCCAGCAGCCTCAATCACCTGCTTCAGTAGGCGCTGTTGGTCATCGGGGTCCAGAATCGAAAAGCCGCTTTTCAGCCCAACCAACTCGGTATGTCGCCGTAATATGCGCAGGCCCAAAGCATGGAAGGTGCCTAGCCACAACGCTTCCGTCATGTCGCCGGCGATGGCGGCCACCCGCTCCTTCATCTCGCGCGCGGCCTTGTTGGTAAAGGTCACGGCCAGAATCTGGCTGGGCCAGGCGCGGTTCAGGTTCAGGATATGCGCCAGGCGGGTAGTCAGTACGCGCGTCTTGCCAGTGCCGGCGCCAGCCAGAACCAAGACGGGGCCGTCCAGCGCTTCCACCGCCGCACGTTGCGGCGGATTCAGGTTGGTGACATAGGCCGGGGTGGAGGCGGGAGTGATGCGGGGCTCAGACATAGCCCCTCAATAGCATTGCCTGGCGGTCTGGCTCAATAAATCGTCTTGGCCAAGTGGGCCGGGTAGTTGCGGTCGTATTCGATCGCATCGAAATCTTCCCGGATCAGCGCCTTGATCATCTCGCCGGTGCTGGGCAGTTCGGTGCGCGCGATTTGCGCGGCCGGATCCCATAGCCGCGAGCGCACCAGAGCCTTCTGGCATTGGAAATACACCCGATCCACATGCACGACCAACACCGACCGCGGCAGCTTGCCCTGCATCTCAAAACTGGCCAACAAGTCCGGATCAATCGAAAGCTCGCCGCGCCCGATCACCCGCAGGGCCTCGCCCACGCCCGGAATCAGGAACATCAGTGAGCAGCGCCCATCGCGGACGATGTTGCGCAGGGTATCGACCCGATTGTTGCCGTTGCGGTCCGGCATCAGAACGGTCTTTGGGTCTGCAACGCGGCAGAATTCGCCCTTGGGGTCGCCGCGCGGCGTGCAGTCCACGCCCTCTTCCGCCACCGAGGCCAAAGCCGCGAACGGAGCGGCCTCAATGAAGGCGCGGTAGTGATCGGAGATATGATCGATCTCCTTCGCCACCGCTCCGCCCTTGGGAAAGCCGTAAATCGCTTCCAGTTGCTCGATAGAGGCGATTTTGTGTTCAGGCGCGACTTTGGTCATGCAGCAACCTCCAGCGAATCTATTTGGCGTACTTGCCAGTCAATTGCGGCGTATAGTTGCCCGGCTGGCCGGATTTGCGGTGGCCAGCACGGGTCACGCGCGCCCAGGTGCGCTTCAGCGGGTCGGACACGTTGAATTCCAGCTTGCCGAGCGGCCCGACTTCCAAGGTCACCTTATCGCCGTCCTGGAATGGGTTCAGGCCCTGGTGGTTAGTGCCAGTGGCGACGATATCGCCCGGCTCCAGCGTGTGAATTGACGACAACCACTCGATGATGCGCGGAATCTGGTGCGCCATGTCATCTGTGTTGAAGTCCTGCATCACCGTGCCGTTAACGGTCAGTTTCACATCCAGGTTCTGCGGATTCGGCACCTCGTCGGCGGTGACCAGAAACGGGCCAGTCGGCGCAAAGGTATCGCGGCTTTTGGCCTGGAAGAACACGTTGTTCGGCGGCGGCATATCGCGGGCCGAACCGTCGATAAAGTTCATGTAGCCGAAAATATAGCCCATGGCGTCGGCCTGGCTGACGTTCGTCGCACGCTTGCCGATGACCAGCGCCAACTCCGCCTCGCCCTCGAAGATGCCGGCCGGAATGTCCTGCAACACCATGGTGTCGCCATGGCCGATCAGGGACGCCGGCGTCTTGTGGAAGGCATTAATCGGCGCGGCTTTCTCCAAAAGGCCGTTTTCCATGTAGTTAACCGCCATGCAATCGATTTTCTGCGGCATCGGCACCGGCGCACGCAGGCGGACACTGGCGAGCGGCTTGCCGGCATCGGCGGCCAGGGCGGCCTCGACTTTAGGGCGCAGCGCCGAAAAGTTCTCGATCAGGCATATGATCAGGTCGCGGTTGTCGCGATGCGGCAGGTGCGAGACCACGCCGGTAATATCGACGACAGCGTCGCCCTTAACGGCGCCCAGGCGAAAATCGTCAAAATAGCAGAGTTTCATGTGCACTAGCCTCGCTGGATGGATTTGCCTGCAAGTCTAGGGCCGGCGTCGCGCGTATGCCAGTGGAATGTGCCGCTAGGCTCGGGCCTGCAACGCATGGCCGGATCGGGTAGCGACGGCCAGCCAATGCTGCTCCGGCTGGCGGGCCGCCAGGGTTTCGTCGATCTCCACCTCGTCGAAGCCGCAGGCGCGGGCCATCGGATATTGGTCGGAGATCACATGACCCTTGGCCCGCAACCGCCCCTTATACCCCAGCGCCCGCAACCGCCGGGCCAGAGAGAAGCCGCGGCCGTCGGCAAAGTTGGGGAAGGTTACGGCAATCAGCCCGACGGCTTCAAAATGCGGCACCAGATCACGCGGGTCGGTGTCATTGGCGATTTCCAGGCCGCCCGCCGGATCACCGCCACCGCTGAGCATGGCATCGAGCGACAGCAGGGCGTCCGTTTCATCAGCAAACACAAAGCCGGAGTCGGTAACGATCGGCATAGCTAGGGCTCCCGTTAAAAGTGATAGAAGACGTATTGCGAATGCGCCGCTTGTTGGACCTGGGCGCTGGCACTTAGGCTTGGTCCGGCCTTCGCTTTCGGCCAGCCGCCGCCGGCGCCGGAGCCCGATCCGCCGATGTCTGCCGGATAGAGCGCCGCCTTGAACGGCGCAGCACCCAAGCGGCGGTATGTCTGTAGGAAGGTCTCGTTTGCGTCGGTGCGCAGGGCCAGATAGGCATCCACCAGCCGCCGGACAGCTGGCACCACTTCGTCATAGGCAAAGCCGGGACCGGCGCGCTCGCCGATGGCGGTCGTCTCGGTCGCGTCGCCGCCTAGCGTGATCTGGTAGCTCTCGATGCCGCCTTTCTCCAAACCCAGAATGCCGATATGGCCGACATGATGGTGGCCGCAGGCGTTGATGCAGCCGGAGATTTTGATCTGCAGCTTGCCGATCTCCGCCGCCAGCGCCGGGCTGTTGAAATGGTTGGCGATATCCTGAGCCACCGGGATGGAGCGAGCCGTCGCCAGCGCGCAATAATCCATGCCCGGGCAGGCGATGATGTCGGTAATCAGCCCGATATTGGCGGTGGCGAGGTCAGCCTTTTGCAGGCAGGCAAACACCTCCGGCAGGTCAGCCGCCCGAACATGCGGCAGCACGATGTTCTGCTCGTGGCTGACGCGCAACTCGCCAAGGCTATAGCGCTCGGCGATGTCGGCCAGCGCACGCATCTGGTCGGCACTGGCGTCGCCCGGCGCTTTGCCGATGGGCTTTATCGAGACGGTGACGATGCGATAGCCGCTTTGCCGGTGCGCCACGATATTGGTCTTCACCCAGGCGCGGAAATCCTGGTCTGCCGCCAGCGCGGCCTCCAGACCGGCATCGCTGTCCGGCAGATCGTCAAACGCCGGCGGCGCGAAATAGGCCTCGATCCGCGCAACCTCTGCCGCGGAAAGCGCGCGAGTCGGGCCGGCTTCCTCGGCCATCAGCCGTTCGAACTCGGCCTCGACCTCGGCGCGAATGGTTTCCAGCTTGGATTCGTGCACCAGGATTTTGATGCGGGCTTTGTACTTGTTATCGCGGCGGCCGTACAGGTTATAGACCCGCAGCACCGATTCCAGATAGGCCAGCAAATCCGCCTTGGGCAGGAACTCGCGGATGACTTTGCCGATCATCGGGGTGCGGCCCAATCCGCCGCCGACGATCACCTCATACCCCGGCTCGCCGGCCGCGTTGCGCACCATGCGCAGGCCGATGTCGTGCGCCTTGGTCACCGCGCGGTCGTTGGGCGAGCCTGTGACCGCGATCTTGAACTTGCGTGGCAGGAAGGCGAATTCCGGGTGACCGCTGGACCACTGCCGCAGAATCTCCGCCGTCGGCCGCGGGTCTTCGATCTCGTCCGCTGCTGCCCCGGCAAAGTGGTCGGCAGTGACATTGCGAATGCAATTGCCTGAGGTCTGAATGGCGTGCATGCCGACGTCCGCCAACGCCTCCAGGATCGCCGGCACGTCCTGCAATTTCGGCCAGTTGAACTGGATGTTCTGGCGCGTGGTGAAATGGCCGTAACCCTTGTCCCAGCGCTCGGCAATCATCGCCAACTGGAGCATCTGTGGGCTGTTCAGCGTGCCATACGGGATGGCGACCCGCAGCATATAAGCGTGCAATTGCAGATAGAGCCCGTTCTGCAGCCGCAACGGCTTGAACTCATCCTCCGTCAGCGCGCCGGACAGGCGGCGTTCCACCTGGCTGCGGAAAGACGCGACACGCTCGCGGACGAAACGGTCGTCGAACTCGTCATAGCGGTACATGTGCCACCTCTGCCAGGCCTTCCGCCTGCCGGCCCAAGTCCGGGCGATTGCTGGGGCCGAGGGTGCGGATGCGCTCGCGATAATGCACCGGCTCCAGCCGGCCTGCGTCGTCCTGCGTGACCTCGGCCAGGTACGGGCCGACGACATAGGCCTCATGCTGCGCGGCCTGGGCCATCAGGAAATCGGCGTCGCCGGAAGTCCGGACCAGCGTTGCGTGCTGAAGCTCACGCCGCCAGCAGCCGCCGGAGGACAGGAACACCACGTCGCCGTTCAGCAGGTCATTCGCGGTCACGACTTGAAGCGCAGGGGTTTTGCTCATCGGATACCTCCAGCCGCCAGGGCTGTTGTTGGGGAGGGGGATAAAGTTGCGACTGCAGCCAGCGCACGACGCGGCGCCAGGCCCAGGAACAGGATCGCCGGGCCGCTGACGCCCGCTGCCGTCATTTGCTCGCTTAGGTCGCCAAGGGTGGCGGCGGTAATGGTCTGGTTCGGGGCAGACGCGTTCTCGACCACGCACAGCGGCGTTGCCGGGCTCGCGCCGTGCATCAGCAGCCGGCCTTGCAGAAACTTGGCAGCGGCGACCCCCATATAGATCGCCGCCGTCGCACCCGGCAGCGCCAGGGCGCGCCAGTCATGCTCGACAAAGCCGTTGACATCGTGGCCGGTCAGAATGCGCAGCGCCGTGTTGCGCCCACGCCGGGTCAGCGACACCTTTGTCGAGGCCGCCGCTGCGGTCGCCGCGGTAATGCCGGGCACAATGCTGAAGGCGATGCCGGCTGCATCCAGCGCATCCATTTCCTCATCAAGCCGGCCATAGACGCCGGGATCGCCGGATTTCAGCCGCACAACCTGTGCGCCGGTCCGGGCCTCGGCAACGATCAGAGCGTTGATGTCGTCCTGCTTCCAACTGGGGCCGCCCGGCGTCTTGCCGACCGAGATCAGGCGAGCCTCGCGCCTGGCCAGCTCCAGCACCTGCGCCGAGACCAACCGGTCGTAGATCACCACATCGGCCTCATGTAGCAGGCGGCGGGCCTTGAGTGTCAGCAGTTCCGGATCGCCGGGGCCGGCGCCAACCAGGTGGACATGGCCTGCTTTAGACTCCTCCGACTGCGCCGCGGCAGCCAGTGTTTCCAGCGCACGCCAGGCTGCCGGTTCGCCGCCATTGTCCAAGGCACGCGGCCCGACATCGGCAAAGAAGCGCGACCACAGCCGCCGCCGCGCCGATCCGCCGGGCAAGGCGGCGGCCTGCGGGCGGAAGCGCTCGGCGACGCGGGCCAGAATGCCCAAGTTTGGCGAGAGGCGGGCTTCGACTTCGGCCTTGATCTGCCGCGCCAGCACGGGCGCGCAACCCTCGGTTCCGATGGCGACCGTCACCGGGTCGCGATCGACAATCGCCGGTGTCAGGAAATCGCTGGCGTCCAGATTATCGACGGCATTGCACAGCACGCCCGACGCCCGCGCCAGACTCACGATCCGCGCATCTTCCGCCGCGTCGCCACTGGCCGCGTAGACCAGTGCCTTGCCCATAAGGTCGTGCGCGGTCAGAGGGCGGGGAACCAGGCGTAGCCGTCCCTCCGACGCCAGCCGGACAAACTCAGCAGCCGGCTCGCTGCCATAGACACAGAGCGCCGCCTCGGTCTTCGACAGCAACCGGGTCTTGCTCAGCGCGACTGCGCCAGCACCGGTGATGGCGATGACCTTATCGCGCAAGTCCAGGGAAATCGGCAGATGCCGCATGCAACACTCTCCTACACGCACGGTGCTGG
Source organism: Alphaproteobacteria bacterium (assembly GCA_029978325.1). Lineage (GTDB taxonomy): Bacteria > Pseudomonadota > Alphaproteobacteria > Bin95 > Bin95 > JACKII01. The sequence continues at coordinate 15,222 of JAPOJR010000072.1, forward strand.
CGGACGGTTCGACGAACCTCAGCCGCATATATGCGAAAATTTAGAAAATATTTCTAGATCATCC
>JAPOJR010000073.1 GCA_029978325.1 Alphaproteobacteria bacterium
ACCATACCGCGAAGCTCACCGGTTATTAAGCGGCGATAAGTTCACTGTCCATAGACATGTCTAAAGAAGTGAACGCTTCAGGTGCAAAGTTTTCGTTTGCATTTATAAAGTTTGTTCGCGTTAACCGAGCTTACATCCGGACAACTCCACTTTCCTATTCACTGCCTGTCGATCCTATTTCGCCCCCATAAAAAGACTCTCGTCTAAAAGTGTTTTGGTGGAGGCGCCGGGTACCGCCCCCGGGTCCGAAACGCTTATTCCACGCACCGTTTATCGCCATAGTCAGGTGCGACCTGACATAGCGTATATAGGTCGCTGGTGTTCAGAAGGGAAGAGGGTGGCTATAGGAAGGTAGACCGGAACGCATATTCGTGGAGGCCGCTGCCGTGCCCCTCACCACCGAACAAGCCCAGGAATTGGCCGACGCTCGCACCGCTGCCGCAGAGACCCGCCGCGCCACGGTGCCGGCGTTGGAGGAAATCCTGTTCGAGGCCGTGCCGGTGCTGGACCACGGGTTTGTCCGGGTCGTTGATTATATGGGCGACGACGCTGCTATCGTGCAGGCGGCGCGCGTTTCATATGGCCGCGGCACGAAAAGGGTCAGCGAAGACGAAGGGTTGATCCGCTATCTGATGCGGCACCGCCATTCGACCCCGTTCGAGATGTGTGAGATCAAATTCCACGTCAAACTGCCGATCTTCGTCGCCCGCCAGTGGATCCGGCACCGTACCGCCAACGTCAACGAGTACTCCGCCCGCTACAGCGTCCTGGACCGGGAATTCTACGTGCCGGCGCCAGCGCAACTGGCGGCGCAGTCGTCCAGCAACCGCCAGGGCCGCGGCGACGTGCTGGAAGGCGAGGAGGCCGCCAGGGCATTGCGCTGGTTGCGTGACGACGCGACGCAGGCGTTCGACCACTACGAGGCCATGCTGAACGAGGACGAAACCGCGGCGGGCTACGACCCCGAAGGCCAGGGGCTCGCCCGCGAACTGGCGCGGATGAACCTGCCGCTTTCCACCTATACGCAATGGTACTGGAAGTGCGACCTGCACAACCTGTTCCACTTCCTGTCGCTGCGCGCCGATCCCCATGCGCAGTATGAAATCCGCGTCTTTGCCGACGTCATGCTGGATATGGTCCGCCGTTGGGTGCCGTTGGCCTGCCGTGCGTTCGAGGACTACCGCCTGGGCGCTGTAGAAGTGTCTGCGCCGGGTCTGGCCGTCGTAAAGCGCATGCTGGCCGGCGAGGCAGTGGAGCAAAAAGGCAGCGGCCTTAGCCCGCGCGAGTGGCGGGAACTGATGGCGGTGCTGGGGCGGTAGCCACGCAACGCTTGCAACAGCCGAGCGGTTGCCGGCATCATCCGGCGCGTTTCATACATTGGACTCCTGGGAACCTTACTTCATGCCCTATGTAACCACCGACGACGGCGTCAAGCTCGCCTATGAGGAGACCGGCAGCGGCACGCCGGTCGTGTTTGTGCACGAGTTTGCCGGCGACATGACCAGCTGGGAGCCGCAGCTCCGCACTTTCGGTATGCGCTACCGCGCCATTGCCTACAATGCCCGCGGCTATCCGCCGTCCGACGTACCGCCAACCCCGGCGAGTTATTCGCAGGATCGGGCGCGGCTGGACATTCTTGCCATTCTCGACGGGCTTGGCATCGACAAGGCCCACATTGTCGGCCTCTCCATGGGCGGTTTCGCGACACTGCATTTCGGCATCCATCATGCCGACCGGGCGCTGTCGATCACGGTCGCCGGCTGCGGCTATGGCGCGGAGCCGGACAAGCGCGCCCAGTTCAAGGCCGAAGCAAACGCGACCGCAGACCTGATCCAGAACGCCGGCATTGAATCGTTTGCCGACACCTATTCGCTCGGCCCGACGCGGGTGCAGTTCCAGAACAAGAACCGCCGCGGCTGGCAGGAATTCCGCGACCAGCTGGCGACGCATTCCGCTTTGGGGTCCGCCAATACCATGCGGGGCGTCCAGGCAGAGCGGCCATCGCTGTTCGACCTGAAAGGCGCTATGGCCGGCATCACCACGCCGACGCTGGTATTGACCGGCGATGAGGACTGGCCGTGTCTCTTGCCCGGCCTGCTGATGAAAGAGGCGATTCCCAGCGCGGCGCTGGTGGTCATGGCCAATTGCGGCCACACCATCAACATCGAGGAGCCGGACGAGTTCAACCGCATCGTCGCTGACTTCATCACCCATGTGGATGCGGGGCGCTGGCCGATGCGCGATCCGCGCGCCATGAGCAAGTCCATCCTGGGCGTACAAAAATAAGAGAAAGGGCGCTGCCGCGACGGCCGCGCCCGTTCTTCTTGGCCGTGGCCTATTCCGCCGCGGCCCCGACTGCGGCGCGTGGGCCCTGCATAAGGAAGCCTTTATAGCCGGCGGCGGCGATGGCATCGCATTTGTCGCGATATGCGCCGACGCCGCCAATATAGGGCATGAACACCCGCGGCTTGCCCTCGACATTCGCGCCCATGTACCAGCTGGCCGCCTTTGGATAGAGCGTCTTGTAGGCGACCTCGTTGACGTGGGCGACCCAGGCGTCTTCGGCAGCCAACTCGGCTTCAATCACCTCTGAGCCCTGGCGGGTCAGGTTGGCAAGGCAGTCGCTGACCCAATCCACGTGCTGTTCGATCGACACCATCATGTTGGAGAGCACCGACGGGCTGCCGGGGCCGGTGATCATGAACATGTTGGGGAATCCGGCGGTCATCAGGCCCAGATAAGTCCGGGGCCCGGCCTCCCATTTGTCGTTCAGGGTCTGGCCGTTGCGGCCCTTGATGTCGATCCGCAGCAGCGTGCCGGTCATGGCGTCGAAGCCGGTGGCATAGACCAGGGCGTCGAACTCGTGCGTTTCCGCCCCGGCCACCACACCGGTCGGAGTGATCCGGTGGATCGGTTCCTCGGTAATGTCGACGAGACGGACATTGTCGCGGTTATAGGTCTCGAAATAATGGCTGTCGGCGCAGATACGCTTGGTGCCGATGGGGTAGTCCTTGGCGATCAGGCGTTCTGCCGTGGCCTTGTCCTTAACGATCTCCCGGATCTTGCCGCGCACGAATTCCGCCGCAGCCTCGTTCGACTCGGCGTTGGTAGCCAGGTCGTTGAAGGCGGTCATGAAGCGGGTGCCGCCAATGGCCCACCGTTCCTCGAAGATGCGCTGCCGTTCTTCCGGCGTGACATCACCGGCGGAAATTGCGGCTCGCTCGTAGAAATTGCCGGCCGCGGTGTGGCGCATGATTTCGCGCCGCGCGGCGTAATTGTCCTTCCACTCGCGCTCGTAGTCGTCGTTCATCGGCGTGGTGCGGGCCGGGATCGAATAGTTCGGCGTGCGCTGGAACACGGTCAAGTGGCCGGCCTGCTCGGCAATGACCGGGATCGCCTGAATGGCGGACGAGCCGGTGCCGATGATGCCGACCCGCTTGCCGGAGAAATCGACGCCTTCATGCGGCCACTGGCCAGTGTGATAGGTGGGGCCGGCAAAGCTCTCGACGCCTTCGATCTCTGGCGCGCGCGGTGCGGACAGGCAGCCGGTCGCCATGATGCAGAAACGGGCGGAGACCGTCTCCCCCTGGCTGGTTTTGATCGACCAGCGGTTGGTGGCCTCGTCGAATTCGGCCGCCTCAACCAGCGTGTTGAACTCGATATGGGGGCGCATATCGTACCGGTCGGCGACATGATTGGCGTATTTCAGGATTTCCGGCTGCGGCGCGAACGTCTCGCTCCAGCGCCATTCTTCCTGCAACTGCGGGTCCCAGGAATAGGAATACTGCATGCTTTCCACGTCGCAGCGCGCGCCGGGATAGCGGTTCCAGTACCAAGTGCCGCCGACGCCGCTGCCGGCCTCGAACACCCGGAACGAAAGGCCGAGGCCGCGCAGCTTGTGGATCAGATAAAGGCCGGAAAAACCGGCGCCGACGACGACGACATCGACGGCGGCCGGTTTGGACTCTGACTTGCTCATGCGTTGTGAACTCCCGCGGAAGACTGCCCAGGCCAGGGCATGTTGGCGGAAACTGTAACGCAGGCGCCGCTGCGGCTCCAGGCTGTTGCGGCTGCGGTTAGTCGTCTCTCGTCACGGTGAAATCCGGCGAGCCCATGTAGCCGCGGTTCCACAGGGGCGAGACGTGGATTTCATTGACGCACACGTGCCGCGGCATGCGGGAGACGAACAGGATGGTCTCGCCGCAGTCTTCTTCCTGCACCATGCGCGCGCGTTCTTCCGGGCTGGGCGGTTTCGGCCGCTTGTCGAGGATTTCGGTCGCGACCTCGCCGGGGCAGAAGGCGCAGGCGCGCACGCCCATATGTGCATGCTCATCGTTGATGCTCTCGGTCATCACGTTCATGCCATGCTTTGCCGCCGCGTAGGGGAAGCCCGATACGCCGCCGCTGCGGCCCTGGCTCGCCATGGAGGAGACGTTGATGATGAGGCCGTCCCGTTGCGGGCGCATTACTTTGATGGCGGCGTGGCAGACATTGAACGCGCCTTTCAGGTCGACATCGACGACGATGTGAAAGCTTTCCTGGTCGATATCCTTCCACCTCCGTTTCGGCCGGTTCAGGCCGGCGCTGTTCACCACGATATCCAGCCTGCCCTGTTCCTTCATGATGCGGTCGACCACGGCATAGCAGGCAGCGCCATCGACAATGTCCAGCGGCGCGACTTCCGCTTTGCCGCCCGCGGCAGTGATCCTGGCTTTGACCGCCTCCAATTCCGGCACGCGCCGACCGGAGAGGTAGACGGTCACCCCCGCCGCCGCCAACGCGCACGCGCCGGCGCGGCCGATGCCTGTGCCGGCTCCCGTGACCCAGGCGATTTTACCGTCGATGGATTGCATGGAGTTTCTCCCTGATTTTTCGCGCTGGCCCGCGCGAAGGTTTGGCATTTCGCTGGGGTCACGATAGCTTTTCTGGCGTGAATGAGTACCCGAATTTCCGAAATGGGAGGAAGGCTATGAGGCTTGACGGCAAAACGGCGGTGATTATCGGTGCGGGCCAGGGGCCGACGACCGGGGATATCATCGGCAACGGGCGCGCGACGGCGCTGACGTTTGCAAGAGAAGGCGCACGGGTCCTGTGCGTCGACCGGCACTTGGCGTCGGCGGAGGAAACTGCAGCCATGATCCGCGACAAGGGCGGCGTGGCGGAAGCCGCGGCAGCGGACGTCACCGACGAAACTTCGCTGAAGGCCGCGGTCGAGTCTTGCGGCAAGCGCTGGGGCCGATTGGATATTCTGGACAACAATGTTGGCGTCAGCGTCGAGTTCGGCGATGCGCCGATGGACAGCGTCACGGCCGAAGCCTTTGGCAAGATCATGGAGATCAACCTATTCGGCTGCATTCTGGCCTGTCGTCATGCTCTGCCGATCATGCGGGCGCAAGGCGCGGGTTCAATCATCAACATTTCGTCCGCCTCGGCCTATTGGACCGGGCATCCGACCGTGACCTATCCCGCCAGCAAATTGGCGATGGTCGGGTTTACCCGCCAGCTCGCCATTCAGAACGCGGACCGGGGTGTGCGGGCGAACGCGATCCTACCGGGGCTGATGAACACGCCGATGGCGGTTGACCGGCGGATGCAGTTTACCGGCCGCAGCCGGCAGGATATCGAGGCGGAACGGCACGCCAAGGTGCCGCTCAACAACCGGATGGGCGACGCTTGGGACGTCGCCAATGCGGCCTTGTTCCTGGCATCCGACGAGGCGCGCTTTGTCTCCGGCATCGAATTGCCGGTGGATGGAGCGTCGATGGCGCGGGTCGGCTGAGGCTGGGGCTGCCTCAGTCCGCGAACGGGTCGCGCACCAAAATCGTGTCGTCGCGTTCCGGGCTGGTGGACAGCAGGGCGACCGGCGCCTGGATCAGTTCCTCGATGCGGCGCACGTATTTGACCGCGGTCGCCGGCAGGTCGGCCCAGGAGCGCGCGCCGTAGGTGGTTTCGCTCCAGCCTTCCAGCGTCTCATAGACCGGCGTTAACTCGGCCTGCAACTTCATCGACGACGGCAGGTAGTCATAGCGTTTGCCCGAGGCGTCTTCATACGCGACGCAGACTTTCAGTTCGGGCATTTCGTCCAGAATGTCGAGCTTGGTCAATGCGATGCCGTCGATGCCGCCAACCTGGATCGCCTGGCGCACCATGACGGCGTCGAACCAGCCACAACGGCGGGCGCGGCCCGTGACCGTGCCGAATTCTCGCCCGCGCTCGCCCAGGCGCTGGCCGATGGCGTTGTTCTGTTCGGTCGGGAAGGGGCCGCCGCCAACGCGGGTGGTATAGGCCTTGGTAATGCCCAGCACATAGCCGACGGCATCCGCCGCCGCGCCGGAGCCGCTGGAGGCCGCTGCCGCGACAGTGTTCGAAGATGTGACGTAGGGGAAGGTGCCGTGGTCGATGTCCAGCATCGCCCCTTGCGCGCCCTCAAACAGCAGCCGCTTGCCGGCCTTGCGGGCGTCATGCAGGCGCCGCCAGGTGGGCTCAATGTAAGGCGCGAGCTTCGGCGCAACTTCGGCCAGCTTGGCCAGCAATTCGCCGGCATCGACCTCCGGCTCGCCAAGGCCGCGCAGGAAGGCGTTGTGATGATCGAGCAGGGTCGGGACCTTGAGGGACAGGGTTTCCGGCTCGGACAGGTCGCACATGCGGATGGCGCGGCGGGCGGCCTTGTCCTCGTAGGCGATGCCGATGCCCCGGCCGGTGGTGCCGATGGCGCCCTTGCCGCGGGCTTTCTCGCGCGCCTGGTCGATAGCGCCGTAGAACGGCAGGATCACCGTGGCGTTCTCGGCGACGCGCAGGATGTCGGGCGTAATCTTGAGCCCCTGGCCGCGCACGCGGTCGATTTCCGCCAGCAGCGCCCATGGGTCGATGACGACGCCATTGCCGATTACCGACAGCTTGCCGCGCGCCAGGCCGGATGGCAGTAGCGACAGCTTGTAAGTGGCATCGCCGATCTGAAGCGTATGGCCAGCGTTATGGCCACCCTGAAAGCGAACGACGATGTCCGCGCGGACGGATAGCCAATCGACTATTTTGCCTTTGCCTTCGTCGCCCCATTGGGCGCCGACGACGGTCACATTACCCATAAGCCGGAAACCTTCGCTGCGCAAAACTGGTGAACCGCAGCGGTATAGCCGAGCTTGGCGACAATGATAAGGGCCAGATGCGAGGCCGAATGTCGACCCCGGCCAGCGGCTCGCCGCCGGGGGTGGATGTAGCGTCTCTGCTTTAAGCGTCAGACATCACATGGATGACCCGGTCGGCCAGCATATCTTTGGTCTTCGCGCCATAGGCCTTCATATGGGGCGAGGCGGCGTGGGCGCCCAGAGCGGCCAGGCTGGCCCATTTCTCGACGACGACAAAGGTATCGGCGCCATACTTGGTGGCGAATCCGGCGTCGGCGCAATCGACCGTGGCGCCATACTCGATGCAGCCATCCTCGGCCAGAACGGCGGGAACATTGGCGCGGAACAGGGCCAGCACCTCGTCCCGTTTGCCGGGCTTGGTGGTGATGACGGCGATGACGTGAACGCGAGACATGTTGGTATTTCCTCCTGAATGGGCCGCCACAATGGCAAGGGGCGAACGTCGGTGTCAACGGTGCGCACTTTGCCTGGGTTGCACGGGCGATAGCGGGACGCCTAGCATAAACGTCAAATGGCCCAAGCCACCCATTTGCAGGTAATGATTTCGATGAGCGACGGTACGAGTCCGCAACACAATACCCGCCGCGATTGGCGCAATGTGGCGGTGCTGGCGACGTGCCAGATGTTCTACAATTCCGGACGTTCGCTGTTGGTGGCGACGAGCCCGCTGATCGCCTACCAGATCGCTCCGGACAAGTCCTTGTCGACCGTGCCGATTTTTCTGGCCGTTGTCGGCACGGCTGCGGCCAGCATTCCCGCATCGTTGCTGATGCGCCGGATCGGCCGTGGACCGGGATTTGCGGTGGGCTCTGCTATCGGCGTGGCCGGCGGGATCGCTTGTGTCTGGGGTATTGAGACCGCGGGATTTTTCATGTTCTGCCTGGGTGCGTTGCTGTTCGGGTTTTTCTCCGGCTTTGCCCAGTTGTACCGGTTCGCTGCCGCGGACGTGGCGTCGGATGACTTTAAGAGCCGGGCGATTTCGCTGGTGCTGACTGGAGGGCTGGTGGCGGCCTTCGTCGGGCCGGAACTGGCGAAGCTGGGCGAGACCATGGTGGCCGACCGGCCCTTTATGGCCTCGTACATGTTCCTGATCGGCCTGACAATCATGAGCGGCCTGGTGGTCATGGCCGTCGATATTCCCAAGCTTTCCAAGGAAGAAGCCAAGGATGGCGGCCGGCCCATCGGCCAGATCATGCGCCAGCCGGTGTTTATCGTCGCGACGCTCTGCGCCACTGTGGGGCAGGCGGTGATGAACCTGCTGATGACCTCCACCCCGTTGGCCATGCACCACGCCCACCATGCGTTTTCGTCAACGGCGCTGGTCATCGAGTGGCATATTTTCTTTATGTACGCGCCAGGGTTCTTTACCGGCTCGATCATCAAGCGGCTGGGTGTAACCCGTGTGATCGCCATGGGCATCGGTTTGCAGGCCGTCTGTATCGGAATTGCGCTGATTGGCGAGGACGTGTTGAACTTTTGGGCTGCGATGGCGCTGTTGGGGTTGGGCTGGAATTTTGCCTTCACCGCTTCGACCAATCTGCTGACCGAGGCGCACCGGCCGGCAGAGCGGGCCAAGACTCAAGCGGCAACCAATTTCATCATCTTCTCCGTGGTGGCCATGGGCGCGGTGTCGTCCGGCGCTCTGATGGATGCTTTCGGCTGGACCTGGGTCAATCTCGGCGCCTTGCCGCTTTTGGTGCTGTCGATGGCGGCGGCGCTTTGGCTGCGGCAATGGCGGCGCAGGATGGCGACGGTGCCGGCGCAGTAGACCCAACTGCCGTGTTGGCGCTGACGCGGCCATTGGCAGCGCCCGGACGGAAGCGCTAGGCTGTTGCCGAAGGTGGCCTTGGCCATCCGCTGACAACCATGAGGTCGCGTCATGAATGTAGCACTGGAGCCTGAGGTCGCTTTAGCCGCCTGCGATCCCGTAGCGCTCGAAGTCATTCGCGGCGCGCTGCAATCCTCGCAAAAGGAGATGGAGGCGCTGATCGAGCGCACGGCCATGTCCGGCTTCATCCGCGAGAAGAAAGACTTTTTCGTCGCCTTGTTCGACCACAACGGCGACCTGATCGTCGGCGCCTACCGCCCCTCCTTCGGCGACCCGGTCCGCCCGGTGTTCGAGCACTACCCGATCGAGACCATGCGCCCCGGCGACCTCTACTGGTACAACGATTGCTATGGCTCCAAGGGCGCGGTCTCGCACTCGCCGGACCAGGTGTTTGTGCAGCCGATCTTTGTCGATGGCGAGATCCTGGCGTTTGCCCAGAGCTGGGCGCATTTCGCGGATATCGGCGGCATGCGTCCCGGCTCGATCTCGCCGGACTGCACCGATATCTTCCAGGAAGGCGTCATCATCCCGCCCGTCCGCCTCGCCCGCGACGGCGTGGTGAACGAGGAGTTGATGCGCATTTTCCAGCGCAACACCCGCTTTCCGGAGATGGTGCGCGGCGACATGCGCGCTTGCATTGCCGCCGTGCGCCTAGGCGAAAAGCGCATGAAGGAACTGGCGGAGCGCTTCCCCCGCGCGGTGATCGCCGACGCCTTCGTGCAACTGGCCGACCGGTCGGAGCAGGCCGCGCGCAAGCGCCTGGCCGAGACCTTCCCGCCCGGCACCTACAGCTTTGCCGACGCGCTCGACCATGACGGCCACGGCAACGGGCCGTTCTGGATGCGGATGCAGTTGCAGGTCTCGGAGAACGGCCGCGCCGTGCTCGATTTCTCCGCTAGCGACGACCAGGCGCCGGGTCCGATCAACTACCTGGTCAATCCTGCAGTGCCGCGGGCGATGATGGGCATGTATCTGCTGGGCGGCGACCGCACGCTGCTGCTGAACTGGGGCTCCGGCAAGGCGATTGACGAGATCGTGCTGCGCCAGGGCAGCCTGTTACAGCCGAAATGGCCGGCGCCCTTGGGCCAGCGTGGCCTCACCATGATGCGGCTCCTGTCCTCCACCATGGGGCTGGTGAACGCGGCGGGCGGCGAGTCGATGGCGGCGAACTGCGCCTATGTCATCTACTTCGCCCGCGGCCTGGACAAGGACGGCAACACCTTCCTGATGTCGGACGGCCTCGGCGTTGGCTATGGCGCCAGGCCCTACGCCGACGGCATCGACAGCGTCTACTACATCGCGCAGGAGAACTTCCCGGCGGAGATGCTGGAACTCGACTACCCGATCCGCGTGCGCGCCTATGGCGTGAACAGGGACTCCGCCGGGCCAGGCCGCTGGCGTGGCGGAGCGGGCGTGGTGCGAGAGGTGGAGGTGCTGGCCGACCAGGCCACCTTCTCCATCCGCATTGACGGCGTGCAGCAGCCAACCTGGGGTGTGAAGGGCGGGCGGAACGGCGGCAGCGGGCGGGCGGTGGTCAATCCCGGCACGCCGCAGGAGCGCGAACTCAACCCCTTCAGCGACGGCAACGTGCTGAAGCGTGGCGAGGTGCTGCGGCTGGAGACCGGCGGCGGCGGCGGCTGGGGCCATCCCTTCGACCGCGAGCCGGAGCGCGTGCTGGCTGACGTCCTGAACGGCTATGTCAGCGCCGAAGCCGCCGCGCGCGACTATGGCGTCGTCCTCAGCGCCGATGGCCGCTCGGTCGATGCCGCCGCCACCGAGGCCCGCCGGGCCGACCGGCCGCCAGTCACCGGCCTGTTCCACCGCAGGGGCTATCGCGACTCGCTGGAGACGCTGGAGGCAGCGGAATGAGCGACGCTCCCGGCCTTCGCTACGCCATCGCCATCGACACCGGCGGCACCTTTACCGACGTCACCCTGCTGGACCGCGACAGCGGCCAATCCTGGACTGCCAAGACACCCTCGACGCCGGACGACCCCTCCCGCGGCTTCATGACCGGCATCGGCCTTGCCGTCGAGCAGGCGGGAATCAGTCCTGCGGACCTCGGCCAGGTGTTCCATGGCACCACGGTCGCGACCAACCTGATCCTGGAGAGCAAGGGGGCCGAGGCCGGCCTGCTCACCACCGCAGGCTTCCGGCATGTGCTGGAGATCGGGCGGCAGGAAATCCCGCGCCGCGCCAACCTGTTCTCCTGGATCAAGCCGACCCGCCCGGTTCCCGCCGACCGCATTTTCGAGGTCACCGAACGCACTGCCGCCGACGGCTCCATCCTGACGCCGCTCGACCCCGAAACCGTCCGCCTCGCCGCCCGCGAGTTGAAACACCGGGGCATCACCGCCATCGCTGTCTGCTTCCTGCACAGCTTCGCCAACCCCGCGCACGAGCAGCAGGCCCGCGACCTGATCCTGGCCGAACATCCGGACGCCCTGGTCTCGATCTCCTCCGACGTGCTGCCATTGGTGCGCGAGTACGAGCGCAGCATGGCGACGGTGCTGAACGTCTACGTCATGCCCGCCGTCTCCCGCTATGTTGCCCGGCTGGAGGAGCGGCTGGCGGAGGAGAAAGTCACCGCCCCGCTGCTCATCATGAAATCCAACGGCGGCGTTGTCAGCGCGCCGGAGGTGCGGACGGCCCCGGCCTACACCGCGCTTTCCGGCCCGGCGGCGGGCGTGGTTGGCGCGGGCTTTGTCGGCGAGTCGGCGGGTTTCAAAAACGTCATCGGCATCGACATCGGCGGCACCTCCGCCGATATCAGCATGATCAAAGATGGCCAGTTCCGCCTCTCCGAAAGCGGCCAGATCGGCGAGTGGCCGCTGGCCCTCCCCATGATCGACATAAACACGGTCGGCACAGGCGGTGGCTCCATCGCCAGCCTGACCGCGACCGGCGCGCTCACCGTCGGCCCGCGCTCCGCCGGCGCGCATCCGGGACCCGCCTGCTATGGCCAGGGCGGCGAGCGCGCCACGGTCACCGACGCGCATCTGGTGCTGGGCCGCCTGCCGCCCTCGCTGCTGGGCGGCAGCATGAGCCTGGACGTGAGCGCCGCCCGCGCCGCCGTGGAGCGCGACGTGGCCCGGCCTTTGGGCCTTTCCATTGAGGACGCGGCGAAGGGTATCCTCGCAATTTCCAACAACGACATGGTCGGCGCGATCCGCGTCATCTCGGTCGAGCGCGGCGAGGACCCGCGGGAGTTCGCGCTCATCCCCTTCGGTGGCGCCGGGCCGCTGCACGGCAGCGAGATGGCGCGCCTGCTGGGCATGAAAACCATCGTCGTGCCACCCTCTCCCGGCGTGCTGTCGGCCATCGGCCTGGTGGTCTCGACGCTGCGCGCCGACTACGCCCAGACCTGCGTTGAGGCACCGCCCTATGACTGCGCCCGCATCGCCGACGCCTTTGATCATCTCGACCGGGAGGCCGTTGCCTGGTTCGCCCGCGAGAACGCCCCCGCCGACGCCCACCGCAAGAGCCGCTCCGCCAGCCTGCGCTACCGCCACCAGGGCTTCGAACTGACCGTGGACTGGCCGGAAGGCCCCGTCACCGAGGCGAGTGCGGCAGAGGCGGTCGAGCGGTTCCACAACCTGCACGAACAGCTCTACACCTTCGCCCAGCGCGACACGGTGGTGGAGATCGTCAACCTCCGCGTCTCCGCCGCCTGCGACCTCGCCCGGCCGCGGCTGGTGGAGCGCCAAACCGGCGGCTCTCTGGCGGAGGCGCTGGTGGACCGGCACCCGGTCTGGTTCGACGAGGGGCCGGTGCCGACACCGATCTACGAGCGCAACAGGCTCTCCGCCGGCGTCCGCATCGAAGGCCCGGCGATCCTGACCCAACTGGATGCGACGACGGTTATTTTGCCGGGCGAGACTGCCAAGGTGGATCGCTATGGCAATCTGATCGTCACTGCTGCCTGACAAGAACGAGGCCCCCATGCCGAAGAAACTCACCGCCGCCCAGGTACAACAGTATCGCGATGATGGCTTTACCGGCCCTGTGCCCGTGCTCACGCCAGAGGAAGTGGCCCGCTTTCGGGCCGGGCTGGAGGATTTCGAGCGCCGCGACGGCAAGCACCTGACCTTTCCGGAACGCTCCAAGTCCCACCTTCTGTTCGACTGGGCCGACGCCATTGTGCATCACCCCGCCGTGCTGGACGCGGTTGAGGACCTGATCGGGCCGGATATTCTCTGCTACCACCTGACGATGCACATCAAGGAGCCGGATACCGACGCTGTCATCATCTGGCACCAGGACGACGACTATTTCCACCTCTCGCCGGCCGAGCACGTCACGGCCTGGGTGGCGCTGTCGGATGCGAGCGAGGCCGCCGGCTGCATGCGCATGGTGCCAGGCGTCTATAGGGAAGGCGCCCTGCCTCACATTGAGGATCCGCAGCCGAACCATCTGATCCGCCGCGGCAAGGGAATCTATGGACGTTTCGGCGAAGGCGACGGCGTGCTGGTGCCGGTTCCCGCGGGATCCATGTCGCTGCACCACACGCACACGCCGCATTGCTCCGGCCCGAACCGCTCGGGCGACCGGCGCATCGGCGTCGGCGTCAGCTATATTCCCGCGCATGTGAAGCCGATGACGCAGCCGGTAAACAGCGCCTTGCTGGTGCGGGGCCAGGACCGGTTCGGGTATTACCATCGGGAGGAACGGCTTGCCGCGGCATCGGAGTCCGCTGCCGCGCGGGCAGCGCACGAGCAGGCCTATAAGCTCTATATGGCGGCGACGATCGACCGATAGCTGAAGGTTGCTTTCATTTATCGAATCGATCGCGGGATGGCCTAGTTGCGAAGCCCTTCTTCCCGTAGTGGGCGCGACAACAGGCCGGCCATTTCGCGGTCGATGTCGCCGCCGCCGTGCAGCACGTTCGCAACGGCGGAACAAATTGGCAGATCTACGGCCATAGCTTTTGCCAGCCTGGGAATGGCGCGCGCGGTGTGAACACCTTCGACAATGATATCCGGGCGCGCCAGGGCTGCGGCGACAGGCATTCCCTCGCCGATCAGTTTACCGAACGCAAAGTTGCGTGATTGGGTGGAGACGCACGAGAGCATCAAATCGCCGACGCCGCCCAAGCCCATGACGGTGGCACCAGAGCCACCCTTGGCAATCGCCAGGCGTTGAATTTCCACTAAGCCGCGGGTGATCAATGCGGCTCTGGCGTTTTCACCCAGGCCGCGGCCAAACAGAATGCCGGCGGCGATGGCGATGACGTTCTTCAACGCGCCGGCAATTTCAACGCCAACGACATCGTCGCTGAAATACGGGCGAAAAGTTGGCGTCGCCAGGCTCTCCGTCAGGCGCTCGGCGATGTCTATCTGAGCGCAGGCCAGGGTTACGGCGGTCGGCAGGCCGCGCGCAACCTCACCGGCGAACGTTGGGCCTGAAAGCACGGCGATGCAGCGGCCAGGCATGGCCTCAGCGACAACTTCGCTCATCAACGCGCCGGAGTCGAACTCAATGCCCTTCGCGCAAATGACGGCGGGGCAGGTCTTGGCAGGAATGTTAGCGAACAAGCCGGCAATCGATCGGATCGTTTGGGCAGGCGTTACCAGCAAAATCACGTCGGCGTCGCGCAGGGCGTCTGGCTCGCAGGTCGGCGTGATCGCAGGCGGCAGCGTCAATCCGGACAGATGCCGGGTGTTGGCATGCGTGGCGGCCATATCTGTAGCGTGGATTGGGTCGCGGGCCCAAAGACTGACTTTGCGGCCTGCCTGTGCCGCGACAAGGGCCAAAGCCGTGCCCCAGGAGCCCGCGCCAATTACACCGATGTGTTGAAAAGTCATGGATCAGGCCCGCAACAGCCGAATTGAGCGGTCGGTCGCGAAAGAAGGCACTGCGTCGGCGCAAGCCGCTGGCCAGACCTCGGACGGTTCGTTGGTGGGTGCTGTAGGGCTCGAACCTACGACCCGCTGATTAAGAGTCAGCTGCTCTACCGACTGAGCTAAGCACCCGAACGAGGGGCGTTTGCTACCAGTCCGCTTGACTTTTGTCGAGGTAAAATTCTCGCCAAGGCATCAAACTTTTCTAGTTCGTTGCTTTGGCGTTAGGTTTGAGAGCGTTGCATCGCCGCGCTCTGCACCAAGCCAAATCCGATCATGAGGGTCAACATCGCTGTGCCGCCATAGGAGATCATCGGCAATGGAACTCCGACGACTGGCATCAGCCCCATAACCATCGCCATATTGATGAACGCATAGAAGAAGAAGTTCAGTGATAGGCCGAGTATGACGATTCTCGCAAAAATACTTTCAGTCCGGTAA
>JAPOJR010000074.1 GCA_029978325.1 Alphaproteobacteria bacterium
TTAGAACCTCCATAGAGAATTTCTTCATTATAAGTTGATTGAAAATTACTTTTATTTTGAATCCATGAAAAAAATCATAAGGTTGTGCTAAATTTGAATGTAGGTTGCGACCGCATTTCTATTTATGCGTACAATTTACGTTTGAATATCAAATGTTACTTGCAAGTCGGTGCCTTGGTTGAACCAAAGCGGCCCGCTGCCTCGAAGAGGAGGCGGGCCGGCAATTGGTTTAGCGCTGATTGCGGCCTACAGTTGGCGCGCCACAAATTCCCAGTTCACCATATTGTCCAAGAATGCCTTGAGGTAGTCCGGACGGCGGTTGCGGTAGTCGATGTAGTAGCTGTGCTCCCAAACATCGCAGCCGAGCAGAGCTTTCTGGCCGGCAAAGCAGAGCGGATTGACGCCGTTCGGCGTGGAGGTCACTTCCAGCTTGCCATTGGCGGTCGAAACCAGCCACACCCAGCCGGAACCGAACTGGCCGGCGCCCTTGGCGGCAAACTGGGCCTTGAAGTCGTCAACCGAGCCAAAGCTGTCTTTGATGCGCTTTTCCAGCTCGCCCGGCATGGCGCCGCCGCCATTCTTCTTCATGCATTCCCAGAACAGGATGTGATTCCAGTGCTGGGAGGAGTTGTTGAAGATGCCAGCCTTGTCGGCAACATTATAGGTTTTCCGGACGATGTCTTCGAGCGCTGCATTCTCGAATTCGTTGCCCTTCATCATGTTGTTCAGGTTGGTGATATAGGTCTGATGGTGCTTGCCGTGGTGGAACTCCAGGGTCTCCTGGGACATATACGGAGCAAGCGCGTCGATCGCATACGGCAGATCGGGCAAGGTAAAGGCCATGGGAAATCCCCTTTTCGGAAGCTGCGGGTATTAGCAATGAAACACGTCAAGGCCAGACGCGGCCTTAGCGCCACTACTTAAGACGCGGATGGACGCATGTCGAGAGTGGTTCTCAGTCCTGCGGTTTTGCATTGCCGTGACGTGGTGCACAAAGCCGATCCTGATCGGCTATTGCTGGCCGAATTGGCGCCCGAGGCTCAGCGGCCGGCGCTTTGGGCGCTCGCGGCTTTTAACTGGGAAGTGGAACGCATTCCGGAACGGGTCAGCGAGCCGATGCTGGGCGCTATCCGGCGGCAATGGTGGAGCGATGCTTGGGCTGAGATCGCGGCCGGTTCGCCCCGCCGCCACCCAGTGGTCGAGGCGTTGGCGGAGGCGAACGAGCGCACAAGCTTCGATCTGGCCATGGTCGAGGCGATCCTGCAGGGCCGGGAGGCGGAACAGGACGGGCCACCGGGCGATATGGCCGACCTGGAGCGCTGGGCCCGGCAGGTCGGCGGCGGATTTGCGCGATTGGAGGCGCAGGCGCTGGGCTTGACGGATACCGATGCGGCAGCGGGGATCGGCGCGGCCTGGGCGCAGATCGGCGTGCTGCGCAGCTTGCCGCAGATGCTCGGGCGTGGTCGTCACCAATTGCCAGCCGCTTTGCTGACAGAGCATCGTGTGCAACTGGACGAACTGGACCCCGCATCCTTGCCGCCTGGATGGCAACAGCTTGTGGCGGCGGTGGCTGCATCCGCCCAATCGCATTGGCCGGCCAGCGGGCCGTTGCCGCCGCTGTTCCGCGGCTATCGCCGACTGGGCCGGCTGTATCAAGACCGGATGCGGAAGGCGGACTGGAACCTGTTCGATGCCCGAATCAATGCGCCGACCATGGGGCGGGCCTGGCAGGTGCTGCGGGTTCGGCTTGGCGGATAAGGCCTGGCGGATAAGGCCTGGCGGATAAGGCCTGTCGGATAAGGCCTGGCCGTTCATCCGCCGGGGAAGAAGTTCGCGTTACAATACCTGTGCGATATCGATCACTTCGCGCGTACGTACGACGCGATCCTGCCAGACCCGGTCGAATTCCGCGATCAATGACTTGATGGCGGCGCTGCCCATGACGGTGCGGGCGTCGGCTAACGAGGCAAACTCATAGAGCGCGATATGGACGCCTGGGGTCACGTCGCTCCAGCCGCGACGGGCGCTGGTCGCTTGAAAGGCCTTCAGCGCGTCCGGCAAGTGTTCGTTTTGATACCATGTCTCAAAGGCGGCGCGATCGCTGTCTCGCACCTCGGCCCGTACGATGAGATACGCTGTCATCGGCGCTAGCTCCATTGTCTGAAAAGCGGTCAGACTAGCGGACCGAAAGGCCGTTCGACAATTGCGTCGTGGCGGTGCGCGGGCTATCCGTAAAATCCGCTCGCCAGCACGGGGCGAGGCTGGCACACTCAATCACGGCTGTGCTCGCAATAGGCACCACAACCTCAGGAGGAAAATTCCATGAAATTCGGTTATTTCACCATGCCCTCCCACCCGCCGGAGCGGGGCTTGAAGGCTGGTCACGACTATGACCTGATGACCTTCCGCTGGCTCGACGAGCTGGGTTATGAGGAAATTTGGATTGGCGAACACCACACGGCTCCTTGGGAACCGCACCCAAGCCCGGACCTGCTGATTGCGCAGTCGCTGCGGGAAACCAAAAACATCCGCATCGGCCCCGGCGGGTTCCTGCTGCCGTACCACCACCCGGCTGAGTTGGCGAACCGTGTCGCCATGCTCGACCACCTTTCGGAAGGCCGCCTGAATTTCGGCGTCGCGGCATCCGGCCTGCCCAGCGACTGGACCATGTTCAATGTCGACGGCATGAGCGGCCAAAACCGCGATATGACGCGCGAGGCTTTGGACATCATCCTGAAAATGTGGACAGAGCAGACCTTCGATCACAAGGGCAAGTTCTGGCACGTCACCAAGGGCGAAGAGATGTTTGGCTTCCTGCGGCCGCATATCAAGCCATTGCAAACGCCACACCCGCCGATCGGCGTCGCCGGGCTATCGAAGAATTCCGACACCCTGAAAATGGCGGGCGAGTTCGGCTATATGCCGATGAGCCTGAATCTGAACCCGGCCTATGTCGGCAGCCATTGGGACGCGGTCGAGGAAGGCGCGCGCAAGTCGGGCCGCACGCCGGATCGTGGCGAATGGCGCATGGTGCGCGAGATCTTTGTCGCCGAGACCGATCAGAAGGCCTGGGATTTGGCGGTCAATGGCCCGATGGGCCGGATGATGCGGGAATACTTCCTGCCGTTGTTGGCCCAGTTCGGCTTCTTGGAATACCTGAAGCACGACCCCAGCGTGCCGGACAGCGACGTTACGGTCGAATACTGCGCCAAGCACAACTGGCTGATCGGCTCGCCCAACACCGTCGCCGAGAAAATCGAGCAGGTCTATGAGGATGTCGGCGGCTTCGGCCAGTTGTTGGTGTTCGGCTTCGATTATGCGGATACGCCGGAGGTCTGGAAGAACTCGCTGACATTGATCAAAAACGAGGTCGGGCCGAAAGTGGCGCACCTCGATCCATCGACCAAAGCTGTAGCGGCGGAATAGCGACAGGCGCAGGCGTCACAGTAATAGAGCCGGTCCTCGGAAACGTGGATCGGCTCTAACGGGCGTCGGGCGGCACGGTCTCGAATTTCGCAGAGAAAGCGGCGATGTCTTCCTTTGAGTGCTTCAGATGCACCCGTGTTTCGGATGGCGGTTGGTGGCGTCGGCTGACACCAGCCCGCCGCGCCTGCATCGGCCGGATCGGTCGCAGCGAAAAGCCGCCGCCGCAATTCGGGCAGACATTATGTAGATGCCGTTCGACGCAATCGGCGCAGAACGTGCACTCATAGCTACAGATCATGGCGTCGGTTGCATCCGGCGCCAGATCTTTGTCGCAATATTCGCAATTGGGGCGGAGTTGCAGCATGGCTTACTCCTCCGGCTGAACCTGACGGTCTCAGGCCGCCTGGCTGGCGATGCCTTTTTCCTTCAGCAGGTCTTCCAACTCGCCGCTTTCATACATTTCGCGGACGATGTCGCAGCCGCCGACGAACTCGCCCTTGACGTAGAGCTGCGGGATGGTCGGCCAGGCGGAAAATTCCTTGATGCCCTGGCGGAGTTCGGCATCTTCCAGCACATTAGCGCTGTTGAACGGCACGCCCAGGTGGCTCAACACCTGCACCACGGCGGCGGAGAAGCCACACTGCGGGAACATTGGCGTGCCCTTCATGAACAGCATGACATCGTTGCTGTCGACGGCGGCCTGGATCTTGTCATGGGTTGCGTTGGACATTGCAGCAGCCTCCTTTGGGGGCAAATGCGACTGATAATGATTGTTATGAGATGTTATCGGGCACCGACGTTTGCAATGCAAGCGCGTGCAATTCGTTACCCATGCGGCCCTGCAGGGCTTTGTAGACCAGTTGGTGCTGCTGCACCCGGTTTTTACCCTTGAACGCTGCAGAGGTGATTTGCGCGGCGTAGTGATCGCCGTCGCCGGCCAGATCCTGAATCGTCACCTGGGCATCGGGAAATGCCTCTTTGATCAGAGCCTCGATGTCGTGGGCGGCCATGGGCATGAGATCGTTCCTTCCGGTCTGATAATCAGGGGCTTAAGTTTCGCTGTCCGCATAGGACGGCAGCCAGCCTTCGTGCGATGCGCGCAGATCCTGCAGAGATATTGAGCGCCCGCGGTTCAGTGTCAACGCATCGCCGCCGGTTACCCCCAATTTGCCGGCGGGAACATTGGCGGCATAGGCTGCGGACAGCACGGCGCTGGCATGCGCCGTCGCAACGATATAGCGGCCCTGGTCTTCGCCAAACAGCATGGCTGCGCTCACCTCAGTGATGTTCAGCGAACAGCCAATGCCGCTCGCCAGCGCCATTTCCGCCGCCGCGACCAGCAGTCCGCCATCGGAGAGATCATGGCAGGCGGCCACCAGCCCTTTGCCGATGATCGAGCGCACGAACGTGCCGTTGCGCTTTTCGATAGCCAGCCGAACCTGCGGCGGCGGGCCGGCATCCGGGCCGGTGCGGCCCAGCACGTCGCGCAGGTAGGCGGTACAGCCCAAATGCCCATCGGTTTCGCCGATCAGGACCAATTCCAGGCCGCCGGCCGGAAAGGCGATGTTGACCGCTTTGCTCAGATCGTCCAGCACGCCCAGGCCGCCAACCACCGGTGTGGGCAGAATCGCCTGTCCGTTGGTCTCGTTGTAGAGCGAAACGTTGCCCGAAACGACCGGGAAGTCCAGCGCCTCGCAGGCCTCGGCCATGCCTTGGGTGCAGCCAACGAACTGGCCCATAATCTCTGGCCGTTGCGGCGAGCCGAAGTTCAGGTTGTCGGTAATCGCCAACGGTTTTGCGCCGGTGGCGGACAAGTTGCGATAGGCCTCGGCAACCGCTTGCATGCCGCCCTGGCGCGGATCAGCCTGGCAATAGCGCGGTGTGCAATCGCTGGTCAGCGCCAGTGCGCGGGCGGTGCCGTGGATGCGTACCAGTGCCGAGTCGCCACCGGGGCCGACCCCATTCACCACCATGCTGTCGCCCATCACCATGTGGTCGTATTGCTGCCATATCCAGCGTTTGGACGAGCCGTTCGGGCTGCCCAGCAGCTTGGTGAGCGCGGTTTTCCAGTCGCCGAGCGGCGACAGGCTGGCCCGATCCAGCGGCGCAGGAGGCACGGTCTCGACCCATGGCCGGTCATATTCCGGCGATTCGTCTGCCAGCGGCCGGATCGGCACATCGGCAACCGTCTCGCCATTCCAGGTCAGCACCATCTGGCCCGAATCGGTGAGCGTGCCGATGACCGCGAAGTCGAGCTCCCATTTGGTGAAGATCGCCTCTGCCACGGCCTCCTGGCCGGGCTTCAGGATCATCAGCATGCGTTCCTGGCTTTCGGAAAGCATGATCTCGTAAGGGCGCATGCCGGTCTCGCGCATCGGCACGCGGTCCAGCGCCAGTTCAACACCCAGGCCGCCCTTGCTCGCCATCTCGAAGCTGGAGGATGTCAGGCCCGCAGCGCCCATATCCTGTATGGCGACGATGGCATCGGTGGCCATCAGCTCCAGGCACGCTTCGATCAGCAGCTTTTCGGTAAAGGGGTCGCCGACCTGTACAGTCGGCCGCTGTTGCTCGGCCTCGTCATCGAATGTCGTGCTGGCCATGGTGGCGCCATGGATGCCGTCGCGGCCGGTTTTGGCCCCGACATAGACCACCGGATTGCCGGCGCCCTCAGCCTTGGCGGTGAAAATGCGATCAGCCGGCGCAATGCCGACGGCCATGGCGTTGACCAAGGGGTTGCCGTTGTAGGCCGGGTCGAATTCGCATTCGCCGCCGACGGTCGGCACGCCGACGCAGTTGCCATAACCGCCGATGCCGCGCACGACGCCCGCAACCAGATGCCGGGTCTTTGGATGGTCGGGGTCGCCAAAGCGCAGCGCGTTGAGAATCGCCACCGGGCGGGCGCCCATTGTGAAGACATCGCGCAAAATGCCGCCGACCCCGGTCGCAGCACCCTGATAGGGCTCGATAAAGCTGGGGTGGTTATGGCTTTCCATCTTGAAGCAGGCGGCCAGGCCATCGCCGATATCAACTGCACCCGCGTTCTCGCCAGGGCCCAAAATTACCCACGGCGCTTCGGTCGGGAATTGCCGCAGCCACTTTTTCGATGACTTGTAAGAGCAATGTTCGCTCCACATGACCGAGAAAATGCCAAGCTCCAGCAAATTCGGCGGCCGTCCGCAGATCTCCACAGCGCGGGCGTATTCTTCGGCGCTGAGGCCTTGGGCGATGCCGTCCGCTTCGGTCGAAGGTTGGACGTCCGGCAGGTCCGGAGCGGATTTCTTTTTACGTGTCGTCCGTCGGCGGGTCGTCGTCATGCCAGCACTTCCGCAATCGATTGGAACAGGCCGAGGCCGTCGGACGAGCCCAACATCGGCTCCACCGCCCGCTCCGGATGCGGCATCATGCCAAGCACCCGGCCGGTTTCGTTGTAAATTCCGGCAATATTGTCTGCCGAGCCGTTCGGGTTGTCCCGATACCGGAAGGCGACGCGGCCTTCGTCGTTCAAACGGGCCAGCGTATCCGCGTCCGCGGTGTAGTTGCCATCGCCATGTGCGACCGGGATGCTGAGGCTTTGGCCCTGGGTATAGCGTCCGGCATAGGGCGTATCCGTGCGTTCAACCGTCAGGTCAACGCTGCGGCAGACGAACTTCAGGCCGGCATTCCGGATCAATGCGCCCGGCAGCAGGCCGCTTTCGGTCAGCAGGTGGAAGCCGTTGCAGACACCCAGCACGGCCACACCCTTTTTCGCCGCCGCCACCACTTCGCGCATCACCGGCGAATGCGCCGCAATGGCGCCGCACCGCAGATAGTCGCCATAGGAAAAGCCACCCGGCAGGAAGATCAGGTCCAGCGGCGGCAGCTTTGTATCCTGGTGCCAGATCATCTTGGGCTTGCGACCGGCCACCATGGCCAGTGCAACGGCGCCGTCCCGGTCGCAATTCGACCCCGGAAACACCACCACGCCTGCGCGCAAACTCATGGGATCAGGCGTCCAGCAATTCGACCGAGAAATCCTCGATCACCGGGTTGGCCAGCAGCTTCGACGCCATGGCCCGGGCTTCCGCCTCGGCTGCGGCGCGGTCGTCGGTGTTCAGATCAAGGACGATCAATTTGCCCTGGCGCACCGCTTCGACATCGCTGAAGCCCAAGTGGGCCAACGCCTTGCGGGTCGCCTGACCCTGTGGATCGAGGACGCCGTTTTTCAGCATCACGCGAACTTCTGCCCGTATCATATGTCGCCTCTCGGTCGCTTTAGGCGGTTTTCGAATCGTCGTCGTTGGCGCTGTCGCCCGATGCTTCGGTTAACGACGTCACTTCGGCCGGCCCCATTTCCTGCAGGATGCCCAAGCGCCGCGCCACTTCCTGGTAGGCCTCGCGCAGGCCGCCGAGATCCTTGCGGAAGCGGTCCTTATCCATGCTGTCGTTGGTCTTGATGTCCCACAGCCGGCAACTGTCGGGCGAGATTTCGTCCGCCAGGACAATGCGCACATCTTCTGGCGTATAGAGGCGGCCGAACTCAACCTTAAAGTCGACCAACTTCATGCCCGCGCCCATGAACAGGCCGGAAAGGTAGTCGTTAATGCGCAAGGCCAGATTGAACATATCGTCCAATTCCGGCGGGCTGGCCCAGTTGAATGCGGTGATGTGTTCTTCCGTGATCAGCGGATCGCCCAGCTCATCCGACTTGTAATAATATTCGACGATGGACCGCGGCAGCGGCGTACCTTCGGGCTGGTTGAACCGCTTGGCAAAGCTGCCGGCGGCGACATTGCGCACCACCACTTCAACCGGAACGATCTCCACTTCGCGAATCAATTGCTCGCGCATGTTGAGGCGACGGATAAAGTGGGTGGGAATGCCAACTTCCTGCAAACGCATCATGATGAATTCGGAGATGCGGTTGTTCAGCACGCCTTTGCCGGTAATGACGGCGTGTTTCTGGGCGTTGAACGCGGTCGCGTCATCCTTGAAATATTGGATGAGCGTCCCGGGTTCCGGGCCTTCATACAAGACCTTGGCCTTGCCCTCATAGATACGCCTGCCGCGGGCCATGGGTGGTGTCCTAGAGCAAAATGTTTGCGAAACCGTTTCCTACCACGCCACCCGCCGGTGCGCTATCGCCTATGCGGTCGCGGATGCTACTTGCGGAATTCCACTTCGCCGACCCAGTCGGTGACGCGGATGCGGATCTTGATGCCTTCATCGGTCTGCCGCGTCGCACTTTTGCCGGAGCCGGTCATGCCGGCGTACTTGCCGGTTGCGTCAATAATTTCCCACGTCGCGGCGCGGCCCGGGTTGGAGGTGTAGCGCAAGGTGAAGGTATCCTGGCCGTTGCCATAGATGCATATACCGTCGCCAGTGACGCTTGCGCCGAACTCGGTCCAGAATCCCGATCCATGGCATTCGACCGGCCCTGGGTCCAAAGGCCCTTCCGTCACTTCGAAGGTGCCGAAATTGTTCTGCATCCAGAACCCGGTGCCCTTGCCTGTATTCCATATCTGTTCATTCAGGAAATAGGCGTTCGAGCCTGCGATCCGTTCACCGGCGAAGCACGTACCGGATATCAGGGCGGCGACAATGGAAAGGGTCAGTGCGGAAAGGGTCAGTGCTCGCATTTTTCTCTCCGGATGGCGGACAGTGGTCTTCACATCACCCTTGCACGGGTTGGAACGCCGTCGCTTCGGGATGAAGGCTGGCGAAATGCCAGACCGGCTTTCCGGCCCGCGGCAAAGCCACCAGCGAACGGGATACTGTGCCGAAACCCCAGCCCGTATCGACGGTCATTGCGCCATTGGCATCCTTGACCCCGGGCGCCGTCTCGGTCGACTCGAGCAAGGTGCGCCAGGCATCCCAGTCATCGGCTTCTGGCCTGGGAGCGGCTGCGGACCGGAATTTCGGCAGGTAGAATGCCGTGCGCTCCGACATTGCTGTGTCGTTCAAATCCCAGGCGGTCAACATGCCGATGCCGTCGGGCAGGGGGGTGGCTTCGACCGCGCCTTCGCCCAAGCCCTTGAGCCAAAATCCTTCCTCCGCGTCGGCCACCGCCATGTTGAAGCTGCGATACGCGCCAGCATTGATCGTACACAAGTCCGCTGTCGCAGCTGCAGCGCTGGGGGCGTCGAGGGCGCGCAGCACCAGCTCGCCGCGGCTGCGCTTGCCTTCCGCTGCGCCCAGGGAGCCGCGGCGGTTCAGGATGGCAACGACCACACCATGATCGTTGACCCCTAGCCACGAGCCGCCGGCCTCATGGTCCTTGCCTGCGCGGGTGCCCGGGCGGTCGGGCCAGTGGCGCGCCGGCGGCGACCAGGGGCGGCCCTGCATTTCGTCGCGGTTGGCGGCCATCAATAATGGCCATTCATGCCCTGGGCGGCGAAGGGTGACGACAGTGCACATGGAAATGATAGCCTGGGACGCATTGCTCGGACGGGTATGGGACGCTATATGGCACAAAGACCTAACAACCGGCAAAAGGTTCCATACGGCATGAGCTCATTCGACGACCGCGAAAAGCAATTTGAAGCCAAGTTCCAGCACGATCAGGAACTGCAATTCAAAGTTACGGCGCGCCGCAACCGTCTGCTGGGCGAGTGGGCCGGCGGATTGATGGGACTGGCCGGCGATGATCTCAAAGCCTATGCGGGCGAAGTGGTTCAATCCGATTTCGACAAGCCTGGCGATGAAGACGTGCTGGAAAAAGTGCTGGCGGACCTGAACGGCAAGAATATCCAGGCCAGCAACCATCAGGTGCGCAAGCAGATGGATGACCTGTTGGTTGAAGCCAAAAAGCAGGTCATGGCGGAATAATTCCGTTGCGCGGCTGACGCCTGGCGCGCCGCGTCAAGGAACGGGTGGCCTTCGCAGGCCGCCCGTTTTGTGTTCTTCTGGGGTCGAACAACCGCTCAGGAAGGAATATCTGTCTTATGAGTGTCTACGATCTCGCCATCACGGACGCCCTGCTCTCCACCACCCGCGCTGTCCGCAAGCGGCTGGACCTGAAAAAGCCGGTTCCGGACCAGGTGATCCGTGATTGCCTGGAACTGACCTTGCAGGCCCCGACCGGCAGCAACCGCCAGGGTTGGCGCTGGATCGTCGTCACCGATCCGGCCAAGCGGGCGGCGCTGGCCGATATCTATCGCCGCGGCGCAGGTGCTTACCTGAAAGAGTCGGGCGAGCAGGCTAAGGTGGAGGGACGCGCTCAGGATAGCCGTGTGTACGACTCTGCCCAGTACCTGGCAGACCACATGCACGAAGTGCCCGTGCACGTCATTCCCTGCATCCGGGTCGACCACCTGCCGGCGAACCCGCCGCACCGGGTTTGGGCCGGCGTTATGGGCTCGATCATGCCGGCGGTGTGGAGCTTCCAGTTGGCGTTACGGGCCCGCGGCCTGGGCTCGGCGCTGACGACGTTGCATCTTGCGCACCAGGACGAGGCGCAGGCGCTGCTGGGCATTCCGGACGGCCTGATGCAGGTCGGCCTTTTGCCGGTCGCCTATACCATCGGCACCGAGTTTAAGCCGGCGAAGCGGCCGCCATTGGATACCGTGGTGCACTGGAACCAGTGGGACCCGGCAAAAGGCGCGATCTGACGGCTGCGGGGCCGGCGTCAATAGCCGGCCTTATCCTCGATGCCATGGCCGCGGAACGGCACCAGGAACGAGCGCTCATAGCTCATGAATACGGTGCCGTCGGCTTTCAGGCCGCGGGTCTTGACCGTGACGATGCCTTGATGCGGGCGGCTTTTGCTCTCGCGCTTGTCCAGCACTTCCGAGTCGGAATAGATCGTGTCGCCGACGAAAACCGGCGCCGTCAGCTTGATCTTGTCCCAGCCCAGGTTGGCTATGGCTTTCTGCGAGGTGTCCGACACGCTCATGCCGACCACGACGCTCAAGGTGAAGGCGCTGTTGACCAACGGTTTGCCGAACTCGGTATGCTTGGCGTACTCGTGGTCGAAGTGCAATGGATGGGTGTTCATGGTCAACAGCGTGAACCATGAATTATCCGCTTCATTGATGGTGCGTCCCGGCCGATGCTCATAGACATCGCCGACCTGAAAATCCTCGAAATAGCGACCCAGGCTCTCGCGGTAACGGTTCTCGCCGACGGGCTTGGCGGTGTAGGTCATGGGGCAGTGTTTCCTTATACGGGGTCCATCTTATGCCTGCGCAGCACGTACCACAGCAATCCTGCCAACTGAATGGCCAGCATGACCGACAGGGCGGTCTGGTGTGCTGCCGGACTGTAATGTCCGGCGCTCGCAAGGGGGAATTGATTGATGATCAGGCCAACGCCCCATTGCGCGGCAAAGCTGCCGGCGAACATCAGGCAGTTGATCGAAGTGTTGACCCGCCCGGCCATCGCCGGGTCGAACCGGCGGGCCAACAATGCGAACAGGCCGACGATGGAGGCCGAGCCAAAGGCAAACGCCGGCCAGATCACCCAGGCGAGCGAGGCGATCTCCAGCGCCGCCAGCGTCTGTGCGGTCAAGGAAATTACAACGCCGCCCAGCACCACCGGCATGCCGCTCTGACCACGCCGCAGCAGCCGTTGCGACAAGGTGCCGGTGGTCAGCATGCCAGCCATCGTCGCGCCCATCATGACGAACAATGCCCATTCCTGTTCCAGCTGGCTAAAGCCAGCGACATCGCGCAGCCAGATTGGCGACCAGAGGCTTAGGTAGGCGCCATTGGTGCCGACGCTGGCAATTGATAGCGGCGCGACCAGCCAGACGAGCGGCGAGCGCAGCACCTGACCCAACTCTCGCAGTTGGGTGCTCCATCGGACCTCCGTCGGCTTGGGCACGCTCGGCACCAGAAGCGCGATCAGCAGCATCAGCGCGGCGCTATAGCCCAGGATGACGCCCAGGCCGCCGCGCCAGCCGATTTCTGCTACCAGCAGGCCCATCGGCGCGGTCCCCAGCATGCCGCCTACCCCGGTCATGGCGAACAGGCTAGCGGAGATGAAAGGCAGCCGGTCGGCGGGCGCCCAGACCCTGGCCGCTTTGAGGCCGCTCATCATGCTGCCGGCGGCACCTAGCCCCATCAGGAACCGACCGAGGATCAGCCAGACGGGACCGGGAGCAAAGATGAACAGCAAAGCGCCAACGCTAGCGACGGCATAGAGTGCCAAAATCACCGGCCTTGGGCCGTATCGGTCCAGCAGGATGCCCAATGGCAGTTGCATCACGCCAAAGCCAAAGAAGAACGCGCCCGTGATGAAACCCAACTCCGCGGGCGACAGCCCGAATTCCGCCACCAGATGCGGCGCGATCAGCGCATTCAGCATGCGATAGAGGAATGACAGGATCGGCGTGCAGTAAAACGGCAGTAGGATCAACATCAGGGATTGGGAGGACGCCACCAGCACCGGGTCCATTGTTATCGGGTTGGCCTGCACAGTCCGCAGGCGGGAATGCGTTAGTATCCCCGGACCGCGCGTTTGTCAGTCTGAAAGGTGCGAAATTCCTCGCGCCGCGCTGCTTATTTGCTCTTAGCCTCGTAGACGCCATCCCAATCCTGACCGGGCGGGTCCATCGCAAGTTCGGTAAGGCGTGCGGAATATTCGGCATAGAGCCCGGTAAGGCCGCCCGGAATCCCATGATCGGGCTCGGCCGGGCGCTCGGCGATTAACTGGGTCGCCAGGGCCCAGTCCTGCGCCCGGTAGGCCGCCAGCATCCGGTCATGGTGCGCCTTGAACGTCTGGAATACCGGCGTCGCAGCAATGTCCGGTCCACCCAAAACCGTGAAGATGCGGACCGCGTTCTGCTTGCCCTTCACCCGGATCAGATCCAATTCCAGATAGGCGTATCCGGGGGCCAGCGCGACGGAGTCCTGCCCGACGACCAGGTCAACGCCATAGGTTTTGGACTGGCCTTCCAGCCGCGATGCGGTATTGACGCTGTCGCCGAGGCAGGAATAGTCGAAGCGCTGGTCTGACCCGACGTTGCCGACGACGCACTCGCCCGTATTGATGCCCATGCCGATGCGGACTGGCGGCAGCTTGCGGCCTTCGGCTTCAGCTTCTTGCTGCCAGACAGGCTCCAGCTCTGCCAGGCGTTTGCGCATGCGCAGGGTGGCGCCTACTGCCAGCGAGGCGTGGTCAGGCTCGTCGAGAGGCGCATTCCAGAACGC
Source organism: Alphaproteobacteria bacterium (assembly GCA_029978325.1). GTDB lineage: Bacteria > Pseudomonadota > Alphaproteobacteria > Bin95 > Bin95 > JACKII01. The sequence goes on from JAPOJR010000074.1 coordinate 13,554, forward strand.
CATGATCGCATCGCCCATGTACTTGTCGATGGTGCCGTGGGTCTCCAGCACCAGATCGGTCATCGGCGTCAGGAATTTGTTGATGAATTGGGTGAGTTGGATTGGCGTCATGCTTTCCGAGATCGGCGTGAAGCCGCGGATGTCGCAGAACATCAGCGTGAGTTGCCGCAACTCGCCGCCCAGTTGCGGCTCCTCACCCGTGTCCGCCATGCGTTTGACCAGGGCAGGGGACAGATAGCGGCCGAAAGTGGAGCGGACGCGCATGCGTTCCCGCTCGCTCAGCAGATGCTGGGTCGCAGTCACTACGATATAGACCAATGTGGCGGCCAGGATCGAATAAAGCGGATCGACCAACAACTGCCATTGGCTGTAGGCCAGCCATGAGCCAATGGCGCCGCTGCCGGCGAACAATGCCCCGATCAGCGCGCACCAGATCGGCCCGAGCCATGGTAAGGCAAAGGTGAACAGCAAGCCCAAAAAGGCGAGGCCTAGGAATTCCGCGGCATTGGCCCAACCGGGCCGGATCAGATGTTCGCCAAGGATCATCTGCTCTAATGCCTGAGCGTGGACGAATATCCCCGGAAGATCGGCGGACAGCGGCGTCGCCTTCAGGTCTCGCAGGCCAGCGGCGGTCGCGCCGATCAAGATGATCTGGCCGTCAATCTTGTCCTGAAGTTTTTCCGGCTCCAGCAACACCTGCCATGCCGGAACTTCCCGCTCTGGTTGCGGCTTGGTGTAGTGCACCCAGAAGCGGGAATCCGCCGTCATTGGAACTTCGATCTGGCCGACGCGCAGCATGTGCAGACCCATTGTCGACCCAAAGCGATATTCGCCCGAAGCGCTGGCCGACCGGGCGATGAGCGTGGTGGCGATCTGCGCTACGCGTAGGGCTTCTATCGAAATGGTCGGCAGCACCAAGTCGTGAACTTGCCCCAGGAGTGGAATGCGTCGCACGATGCCGTCGCGTTCCGGCGAATAGCCAAAGTTTGCAATGCCGGTCGCCGCGTCTTCCAATATCGGCAGGTTCCTGGTCGCCATGCCATAGCGGGGAATGGCGTTGATGACATCGGTATGTCCGGCAAACCCAGCGCGGCGGTTGAACGGAAAGGGTTCGCTGACGCCTGGCTGCAGAATCATCCCCAACACCGTTGGCGAATGGGTGATCGATTCCGCCAGGATCGCATCGTGGTCCGGCAAATCGACCATCATCGCGTCCAGCGCCTTCCGGTGCGACGCGTCAATCGACCAATCCGCCAAAATCCGGCTGGGCGACGTTCGATCCGGTTCGGAAAAAATAATATCGAACGCAATCGCTGCTGCGCCAAGTCCGGTCAGATTGTCCAGCATGTGTGCAATGTAGTGCCGTGGCCAGGGCCACTGGCCAAGGCGGTTCAGGGATTCTTCGTCAATACTAATCACCCGAACCGGCGCTGGGTGATATGCGCGAGGCTGCCATACCTGATACTGGTCGAAGACCAGATGGCGCGCCAGTTGCAACGCGCCCGGATCGGCCCAGCGAATCACCAAAGCGAGGCACAAAGCCACCAGTCCCGCGGCAATGGCCAACATTCGCTTTGGGATACGGAACCGGATTTTTCGAGCCATCGCGCCTCACATTCGACGGCGAACCATAACACTTCTCGGCGCTTGATAATAGGAG
>JAPOJR010000075.1 GCA_029978325.1 Alphaproteobacteria bacterium
ACCGTAGTTGATGAAGCCGAATAGCCAAGAGGAATACGCCCCGTGCCCGACGATTTTAAGTCAGACGACCTGAAGCCCAAAGCCAAACTCAGCCGCAATGAGGGCGGGTGTCCGGTGCAGGATTGGGCCACCGACTACGACGTGATGGACGAAGGATACACGACCAATCCTTCGCCGATTTGGGCGGACCTGCGCGAACGCTGCCCGGTGGCGCACACCACCCGCTGGGGCGGCTCGTGGATGCCAACCAAGTACGAGGACATTCAGAAACTGGCGAACATGGTCCCGGCGCTCTCATCCAAGACCGTCACCGTCATCCCGCCGGACCCAGTGCTGCGCGAAGAATTGATCGCAGAACTTAAACGCTATGGCACAGAAAACCCGCCGATCACCGCAGATCCGCCGGAACACTCCCCGTTTAAGCGCTTGATCCTGCCATTTTTCTCACCGAAGTCGGTCGCCGGCTATCAGAAGATGACCGAAGACCTGTGCAACGACCTGCTGGACAAGCTGGAGGCGCGCAAGGCCGCAGGGAATCCGATGTGCGATGGCGCTGTCGAATACGCCCAGCAAATCCCGCCGCGGGTGATCGCCTATATCCTGGGCATCGACATGGCGCGCGCCGACGAATTTACGCAATGGACTCAGGAGTTGCTGGAACTCGGCCAGACCGACCCGGAATTGCGCCGCAACGCCCGTCACAAGATCATGAACTTCTTCGCCGAGGAAGTCGCAGCACGCCGGGCCGAACCGAAAGACGACGTCATCAGCAGCCTGCTGGAGGCGGAGGTCGATGGCGAGAAGCTGTCCGACCATAAGGTCGCCGGCATTTGCAACCTGCTGCTGGTGGCTGGTATCGACACCACGTGGTCCAGCATCGGTGCAGCGCTGTTCCACTTCTCGACCCACGCCAAGGACCGCCATCGTATCGCTGCCGAGCCCGAATTGCTGCCGACGGCGGTGGAAGAACTGCTGCGGTTCTATTCGCCGGTCACCATGGCGCGCAAGGTCACCGAAGAGATTGAGTTCGAAGGCGTTTCGATGAAGCCTGGCGAAAAGGTGTTGATGACATTCCCCGCCGCCAACCGCGATCCCGCCGTATTCGAAAACCCCGACGAAGTGATCCTGGACCGCCAGCAAAACCGGCACATCGCCTTTGGAACCGGTATTCACCGCTGTGCCGGCTCGAACCTGGCGCGGATGGAATTGCAGGTGGCGCTTCGCCTGTGGTTCCAGCGCTTCCCGGACTTTGAGATGGCCTGCCCCGAAGGCGTCACATGGGCCGGCGGCCAGGTAAAAGGCCCACGCAACGTGCCGTTGCGTCTGCTGGACTAGAGGTTTCGCCCACTTAGGTGAACCGAACGCAAAAAGCCCGGGCACCCCCGGGCTTTTTCGTCTACCCCCTACGGCGCTGACGCACCAGCCGTTGCAGCGCCTGGATGTCATTCGCCATCTCCGTCAACCGTTCCTCGCGCTCGAACAGGTCGGCAAGGCGGTCCGGCAGGGCTGGCCGCTTGCCCGTCGCGCGCTCCACGGCGTCCGGGAACTTGGCCGGATGGGCCGTCGCCCCGACGACAAGAGGGCGGTCCCGCTGCGGCGCGCAGGCCTCCGCCGCCAGCACGCCAACGGCAGAGTGCGGATCAAGGACATAGCCAGATCGCTCCTGCCAGGATTTGATGCCGGCGAGAATGGCTGCGTCATCGAAGCTTGCAGCGCTGAACGTAGCCTTGGCCGCTGCGTGGCGGTTCTCGCCCAGCGTCAGGCGGCCCTTAGTGCGCAATTCGGCCAAAGCTTCCGCCGTCGCACGGCCATCGCGGTCATAGAGGTCGAACAGCAAACGCTCGACATTGCTGGAGACCTGAATATCCATGCTTGGCGAGAGACTAGGCTCGACCGCGCGCAAACTCATGTCGTCCGCCTGGAAGAAACGGGTCAATATATCATTGCGATTGGAGCCGACAATCAACCGCTCCAGCGGAAAGCCCATCTGCTTCACGCCATAGGCGGCAAAGATATTGCCGAAATTGCCGGTCGGAACGGCCACGTCAATCTTGCGGTCCGGCGCACCCAATTGCAGGGCGGCATAGGCGTAATAGACCGTCTGCGCCATCACCCGCGCCCAATTGATCGAATTCACGGCAGAGAGATTAACCTCATCCCGGAAGGCCGCATCGGCAAAGAGCGCCTTTACCAGGTCCTGGCAATCATCGAACGTGCCCTCCACCGCTATGCAATGCACATTGCCGCTGGGCACCGTCGTCATCTGCCGTTGCTGCACCGGCGAGACCCGGCCTTTCGGGAACAGGATGAAAATATCCACGGCCTCGCGATCGCGGCAAGCCTCGATTGCGGCGGACCCTGTATCGCCGGATGTGGCCCCGACAATGGTGATGCGCTGGCTGCGTTGGGCCAGAATGTGGTCGAATAGGCGGCCCAGCAATTGCAGCGCCACGTCCTTGAACGCCAGCGTCGGGCCGTGGAACAATTCCTGAAGCCAGAGATTGCTATCCAGCTGCACCAATGGCGTGACCGCCGGGTGCCCGAACGTGGCATAGGCGTCGTGCACCATCCGGGCAAATGCTGCGGTCGGGATGTCGCCGACAATGAAGGGCCGCATAACATTGACGGCGAGCTCGGCATAGCTGAGGTTCCGCCAATCCCGCTGCATCTCCGCCCCGATCTGCGGCCAGGATTCGGGCACGTACAAGCCGCCATCACTGGCGAGCCCCGCGAGGGTTACATCGGCAAATCCCAGGCTGGGTGCCTGGCCACGGGTGGAGATATAGCGCATGACAATGCCAGCCTTACCGGAACAAGGCCTCAGATATGCCGCGCCAAGCCGGCCCTGTCGAGCCGGCTACCGGTCGCGGGCCTTCCCTACGGATCAGCCTTCCTTGTCCAACTCCTTGCGCAGTGCTTTCTCATAGCATTCACGCTGCTGTTCCTGCTCGCGCGGGGATAACCGGCGGCCGCTATTGTTATAGAGGCAGTCTTGCTCCGCCTGCCGTTCGCGCTGCCGACGCAGGGCATCGCGCTGTGCCCGTGCCCGGGCATCTGCGTCATCCCGGCTTGGACGGTTATCGCGACTATCCCTGCGTGGATCGTCACGGCGGGGATCATCGCGGTGGGGATCGTCACGGCGGGGGTCGTCGCGGCGGGGGTCGTCGCGGCGACTATTTCTCCGCTGCCGCTCTTCCCGCAACCGCTGCTCTTCACGGCGCCGCTCTAGCTCCCGGCGCCTTTCAAGCTCCAATTGCTCTTGACGGCGGCGCTCATATGCCTGGCGGCGCTCGTATTCCAGTTGCTGCTCGCGCCGTCTCTCCAGTTCGCGTTGGCGCTGAAGCTCAAGCTCGCGCTGGCGGCGAATCTCTTCTTCGCGGCGCCAATTCCGGCCGCCTCCGCGGTAATCGTCGCCATCGGTTGCGCAGCCACTCAATGCGACCGCTGCGCCAATCATCCCCAAAATGACGGCCCGCCTGTTCAAGCTCTCAGTCATCAATCTCCACCCTTTCAGCCGTTCGCCGGATCAGGCGCAGCACATGCAGCACTGTCCGAACTCAAGACACGCACACCCACGACCCAATATCGGCCCCGTCGGGTTGCCGATCAACCGCTTACAGGTAACGTTCGCGTATATGCCGCTTGAATGCGACCGAACTAAGGACGCTGCCGGTGGCCTTTGCCAGCAGATCATCCGGTTCGTAGAGACAACCGACCCGATGCACGTGCTGCCGCATCCATGCCACTACGGCGCTGGCGTCGCCCTGGGCAAGTTGGCCTTCCAAGCCGGGCGTTGCGCGCTCGGCAGCCTGGAAAAGCTGGGCCGCCGCCATTGCGCCCAGGCTATAGGTCGGGAAATAGCCGAATGCGCCATCGAACCAATGCATGTCCTGTAGGCACCCTAACGAATGGTTCGGCGGGCGAATGCCCAGCAGCGCCTCCATCTGATCATCCCAAGCGTCCGGCACATCAGCCGGATCAAGCGAACCATCCACCAGTTGCTGCTCCAGGCGGAACCGCAAGATGATGTGCATAGGATAGGTGACAGCATCAGCATCGACACGAATAAACCCCGGCGCGACTCGCGTGGCCCAACGATGCAGATTGTCGGCGCTCCAATCCTGCCCTTGCCCCGCAAATGTATCCCGGGCCAACCGCGCCCAGAATTCGGCAAAGGGGCGCGAGCGGCCCACCTGCATCTCCATCGCCAAGGACTGGCTTTCGTGCAGCGTCATGCCGCGGTGACTGCCGACCGGTTGCCAGCGCCAGTCCGAGTGTTTACCGCGTGTATAGAGCGCGTGCCCGGTCTCATGCAGCACCGCCATCAGGCCAGAGATGAAATCCGCCTCGTCCCAGCGGGCCGTGACACGGGCATCATCGCTGCTGCCTGTCGAAAACGGATGAGTTGTGTCGTCGAGGCGGCCATGGTGAAAGTCGTACCCCACTGCCGCCATCAGCTTCCGGCCCAACGCACGTTGCTGGTCCGCCGGAAAATGCGCGACCGGCAATCTGGCCGCTGGCTCGCGCGCCTGACGTTCCAGCACCTTAGGCAACGCATCGCGCAGAAAAACCTCCAAGTCGGCAAACAGCGCCTCCACCTGCACCGAGCGGCGGCCTGGATCATAGGGGTCCATCAACGCATCGTATGGCGAGACGCCCAACGCCTCGGCTTTGATAGCAGCAACCTCCCGCATGTTGGCGACCACCGGGCGCCAAAGCGGCAGTAGGCTAGCAAAGTCGCCCGACTGGCGGGCGGCGCGCCAGGCGATCTCGCAGCGTGCAGCCACAGTTTCCCGCGCCTCAATCAGGCTCGAGGGAACGGCGGCTGCATGCACATGGCGGCGGCGCATTTCGCGCACGTTTGCTGCCTGCCAGGCGTCGAGTTTTCCCAGGTCCACCGCTGCCAACGCCTCCGCAACCGCCGGCGAGGCTTCCAGTTCGTGCGCCACCGCCGCCAGCGTCCCAAGTTCCTCCCCCCGGTCGGCGGCGCCTCCCGGCGGCATCATCACGCGCTGATCCCAACCCAGCTTGCGCGCGGCTGTGTTTACCTTAGCGACCCGCGCGAAGGTCTGCTCAAGTGTCTGGTAGGGAGTCATGCGGTTTCCCGTTTCCTGCGGTGAAACAGAACAAAAATCACGAAAAAGGTTCCAGCGAGCGAAAACCAGGTAATGGCGTATTGCAAATGGTCGTTCGGCAGAGACGGCACCCAGTCGGACGGCTTGACGTACTGCGGCAAAGCCTTCGAGGGATCCAACCCCGCCGCCTGCGCCATCATTGCCGGATCGGTTTGATACCAAGCGTTCCGCGCCGCATCGTTCGACGGGGTGAACAGGCCGGGCGATTGCGGCTGCCGCAATATCCCCTCCACCGCCAGCACCAACGGCACTGGCGGCAGAGGGGCATTGAAGCCGACCCAACCGTATTCCACGGCCACATATGTGCCATCCTCCCGCTGCAACAGCAGGGCCAACGCATCGCCGACGTCTTTGTCTTTAGTGCGCCCGGGGAACCGGAACCATTGGCCGCCCGCAACCGGACCTTCGACCAGCACCCGCCGAAATTCCCAATCCGCCGTTGGACGAGCCGGAAGCGGCTCGGGCAATATCTGTAGACGTGCGTCTATCGTCGCCAGCAACGCCTCCTTCCACTCGCGCCGCTCCAACTGCCACAGGCCCAAGGCCACCATGATGGCCAGGGCGAGCAGCGCCAACACGGATGTCAAAATCGTAGGACGACGAAAGGCCATAGGCTTATGAGTCCCAAACCGGGGCAACAGAGCAAATCACGATTGAGCGCAGGCAGGCCCGCTAGCCGTTCATCGTCAGGCCGCCAGACACGCTCAGCACCTGACCGGTGATGTAGCTGGCGCGACTGCTGGCAAAGAACAGGATGGCGTTGGCGATGTCCTGCGGTTGGCCGAGGCGGCGCATGGGAATGGCCCGCTTCAGCCCCTCCTGGATCCGTTCGGGCATGTCGGCCAGCAACGCGGTCTCGGTCGGGCCCGGCGCAACGCAGTTCACGGTGATGCCATTGCGGGCCATCTCGCGCGCAAGGCTTTTGGTGAAGGCGATGACGCCGCCTTTCGCACCGGCATAGACAGTCTCACCCAGGCTGCCGACGCGGCCGGCATCGCTGGCGACGTTGATCACCGTACCGCGGCCAGCCTCGACCATCGGGCGCAAGAAGGCCTGACAGACGCGCACCTGGCCCAAATAGTTGAGCTGCACGATCTTTTCGATAAATTCCGGCGTATTATCCATGAACGGCTGGCCCTTGTCCCAGCCGGCAACGTTAACGATAGCGTCCATTGGCCCATGCGCCTGGGCGACGCCATCCGCCATCGCGACAATTGCCGCCGGATCGCAAACGTCCAGAACCTGCGCCTCACCCTGATGGCCGGCGGCATGGATCGCAGCGACCGTGCCGGCGACGGCATCACCATTGATATCCGAAGCGATCACATAGGCCCCGGCTTCTGCCAGAGTCTTAGCTGTCGCGGCACCAATTCCGGAACCGCATCCAGTGATGAAGATTTTCTGACCATCGAGCGAGATCATTAGGGTGTTTCCGATCCATTTGCGGGCAACGGGTACGTTGAGCGGCTAGGCCGGCTCTAAAGACGGGGAAGTGAAGGATAGAATAGTTTCGATGTAGCCGGGGGGAGCTTTGTACCGCAACATTGTCTCATCGGTCGCTCCAAAGGCGGTCAACGCGAACCCGCTGCCGCGAACCGCCTGGCGACCAAGCGAGTGCAAAACCGGCCGATCATCCTGCCCCAACGAATCAACGACCGTCTCAGAGATGATAACTTTATAAGGTTGGGTCTTGGTCATCTGCTCCAATCGATTGACCACATTTATAGCAGGGCCGATTACGGTGAAGGACTGGCGGCCACCGGTGCCAATATTACCGAACGCTAGTTAGCCGCGGTGCACGGCCAGCCCCGCCTCTATTAGTTCCTGGCCCAGGCTAGCCAGATTTGAATTGACGTCGAAAAGGCGACGCCGAGCCTCCGCCGCTGCCTCTATGGCAGATTGCGCCGCCTCGGCTGGATTATTATTGCGAAAAATCGCCAGCACGGCATCGCCCGGATACGCCAGGATTTCACCGCCATAGGCCTGTACAGCACCGGCCGTGCAGCCGAGAAAGCCGTTCAGCAACGCGAGATACCGCTCCATCCCCAAACGCTCAACCCGACCGGTCGAATCCCGCAGGTCAGAATACCATGCCACCGCGGTAAGGTTCTCATAGTCACCGAGCCGGATGTGGCCATTCAACACTTCGCGCCCGGCAGATTGGCCCAAATAGGCGTCGGCCACATTCCGCGCGATCTGCTCGCGGATAGACAATTTGCAAGCGACGGCCAGGCGTTGCACTGCGTTTTGGAGGATAAGCAGGTGCATATCGGAAAAACCGCCGTCGCGATCGGTCACCCATGACGTTGCTATGCCGTCGCGCCTGTTGCCGCCAACGGAGATATCAGGACTATCAAAAGGAACGACAATCGCCAGATAATCCGTAAAGCCTTCATCGGTCAAATTCGTCAGCACTGGAAAGTCGAGGACTTTGCTCCTGCCGACCAAATGACGCCGCAACAGGCCGATGCCATTATCGACCATGAAATGGAACGGGCTTTGCATCCAAGAGCGCGTATCACCGGCGCCATGGGCAAATTCCTGCTCCGAAATCCCACGGCCACGGTACCACACGAGCGAAACGGACTCGAACGACGGGTGCAGCGTACGAAAGCTGACATGACTGCGGGACAACGGCACCCCCGCAGCCAACAGGCGGTTGGACGTACCCTCAATCAATTTGGGCATGCCGAGACCCTGCAAGGCCGCCTGCATGATCCAATCCGCTATCGAACGCCGGATAGTATCGTCGTCACTCATTCCGCCGGTCCCCTTTCCGCCAGCGAACTATCGGACCGGGAGAAGGAAGCGGCCCGGTTCCCCATTAAAATGCGTGCCACGTGCTGAACATCCGATCCAATCGCAACCAATGAAGGTACCACCACAAGCACCAGAGCCGTCGATATCGCCAAACCAAAGACAATGGTGATCGCCATGGGAATGAGGAATTGCGCTTGCACGCTGGTTTCAAAGATCAGCGGCACCAGTCCTCCAATTGTTGTGAGAGAGGTCAGCAACACAGCGCGCAACCGTTCGCAGGTGCCTTGTTCGATTGCGTCGAACAGTGGAAGTCCCTCGCGTGTTTTTCCATCTATGGTTGAAATTAGCACAATCGAATCGTTAACCAAGATACCGGACAAGCCAAGCATTCCGACCATGGATAAGAATGTCAGGTCATAGCCCATCAGAAAATGGCCAAAACTGACGCCGATCATCCCGAATGGAATAATCGACATGACCGCCAGCGGTAGCCAATAACTGCCGAAAACCCAGGCAAGGATAATATAGATTAGCGCCAGACCGGTCAGCGCACCGATCTTCATATCGCCAAAGGTCTGGGCCTGCTCCTCGGCCTTGCCGGCAAACCGGTATTGCAGACCGTATTTCACCGCAATCGCCGCAATTTCGGGCTCCAAAGCACCCAGGACTTTCTGGCTGGTCGTCACCGTCTCATCGACCTCGCCAGCGATAGCGATCTCGCGGAAGCCATCCTGCCGGCGGATGGTCGCGAACCCGCGCTGCGTGGTTGTCGTCACGACCTCCCCCAACGGCACCTCAGCACCAGATGGACTGCGGAGATACAGATCGTCGAGCGCCTGATCCTCCAACATTTTCGCATCCAGCCGGACCCGCACCAGCACTTCTTCGTCGCCACGGGCAAACCGTTTGGCGATTGCGCCTTCGTACGCATCCCGCACCTGCCGCCCGACGCTTTGCGTGGTGAAGCCCAGCGCCCTTCCCGCCGGGGTAAGGCTCAGGATCAACTCCTGCTTGCCGTACGGCAACGTATCCTCAAGGTCGGAAATGCCGGGATAAGACGCCACCAGCGCCAGAACCTCGCCGCCCGCCTGTTTCAAAACCGCAGGATCGCCGCCGAAGAGGCGGATATCGATCTCGCGCCCAGGCGGGCCGGCGCCCACTGGGGGGAAGCTCAGCGTCTCGACATCGGCAATCTGCGGCAAGCGTTGCTTCCAGGCTGCAACAAATGCCGGCGTGCGCACGTCGCGCTCTTCCGATTCGGTTAGTTGCAGGAAAAGAGAGCCATAGGTCTGGCCGCGCGCGACACCGCCCGGGCCATCGGCGCCCTGGTGCGTTCCGACATTGGCTACGCTGGCAACAATCAGCGGCTTGTCGGGCGACAGCGCCGCCGCTGTCTCATAGGCGGCGGCCTCAATTTTAAGCAAGGCCTCCCGCACCGACTCGCGGCTCGAACCGGGGACCAACTTGACGTTGCCCAAAACAACATCCACTTCCGGCGTCGGAAAGAAGGTAAATCCGACTCGTCCACCAGCGATCAGGCCAACCGCAATGACCAGAGTCGCAATCGCTGTGGCTATAGTGGTATAGCGACGGCGCAGCGCCGCCCGCACCAGGGCTCGAAACCAATGGTCGCGAAACCGGTCGAAGCCGCGATTGAACACAACGCGGGCCCGCAGCATTTTGGTCGGATCGCCCGCCAATGCATGCCGCAAATGCCCTGGCAGCACCAAAAAACATTCGATCAGCGAGCATACAAGTGCGGCGACGACCACCATCGGGATCGCCCGAATGATCGTGCCGATCACGTCGCCAACCAAAAACATCGGCAGAAACGCCGCTATCGTCGTCAAAATCGACGCCAACACCGGTGCAGCCATCCGGCGGGCCCCCAATTCGGATGCCTGCAGACTGGGCAATCCGCGCGACCGCTGCATCTCTGCATGTTCGCCGACGACGATGGCGTCATCCACGACGATTCCCAGCACCAGGATCATGCCGAACAGGCTGACCATGTTGATGCTCTGTCCCGTCAAAAGCATCACGCCCATTGCGCCAAACAATGCTGTGGGAATGCCAACGGCGACCCACAAGGCGACATGGGTATTCAAAAAGACGAACAGCACCAGCAGGACAATGATCAGGCCGCCAATCCCATTGCTGACCAGCAAATTGATGCGGCCTTCGATCAGTTTGGCGGATTCATTGTAAAGCGTGAGGTTAACCCCCGGGGGCATTTCAGCCCGCAGCTCCGCAACTGCGTCGCGCATCACCTTTGCGGTCTTCAATGCGTCGGCCGTTGTGGCACGCTGGACATTCATGCTGATCGCAAAGTTGCCCCGTTGCCAGGCGGTATTGCCATCGCTGTCGAAGGTATCCCGCACGGTCGCGATATCGCCCACCTTGACCTTTTCGCCATTGGCACGAGCGACGACTTCGATTGCAGCAACGCCTGATGCATCTTCCACCAGGCCAATCGACCGGATTTGTTTCTCGACCGTGCCACTGGTGTCGCCGGACGGCAAATCCTGGCTGGTAGCGCCAATCCTCCCGGCAATGTCTGCAATGGAAAGGTCCAGCGCACGCAATACCTCTGGGCGGACTTCGACCAAAATCTCCTCGTCGCGCGCACCGAATAGGTCGACCCGGTCGATACCCCGTTGGATCAGCCGGTCTCGCACCAGTTTCGCGAGACGCTTCAATTCCTTTTCGTCTATCGGACCCGACAACAGCAACCGCCCAATGGTGTCGTACCGGACGATCCGCTGGATCGTCGGCGCCTCGCTGTCTTCCGGCAAAGTTGTGACTTGGGCTACAGCGGTTTCGACGTTGGCCAGCGCCGACTGCATGTCGGTTCCCGGCTCGAACTCGACCAGCACATTGGCAGAACCCTCTCGCGACGTGGAGATGACGTTCTTAACCCCGTCCAGGAAGCGGACCTCCCGATCGATCGGTTGAACGATGTTGGCGTCCACGTCCGACGCGCTGGCCCCCGGCCAAGGCACGTTGACCAATACGAAATCCAGGCCAAAGTCCGGAAAAAACTGGGTATTCATTCGGCTGAGTCCAACTGCCCCAGCCAGAAACATGATCAGCATCACCAGGTTCGCGGCAGTCCGGTGGCGCGCAAAAAAGCTCAGCAGCCCGCCTGACTTCGAATCCCTGTCAGGGTCGTCGCGGCCCAAAGTTTGGTCTGACGGAGCGGACTTATCCACCAGCGCCATCCTGCGCCACGACGTCGACCCGCATTCCTTCGACTGCACCCGGGATAGGCGTCACGAGGACAACATCGTCCGGAACGAAATTTCCCCGGACCAGGATATCCGACCCGAGACGCCGCGCTAACTGGGCTTCGCGCGCAACCAAACGACCGTCGCGGACAACCAGGACCTTGCCATCGTGCCAGGCGGTATCCGGCAATCGCACAACGTTATGATAGGCTAGCCCAGGGACCTCGACTTCGACAAATGCCCCCGGCCGCAACAGGCTTAGCGCCTGCCCTCCTGTAATTCTGGCGAACACCGATATTCCACCGCTGGAGGCGTCGATCTCCGACCCGGTCCGTTCAACTACCGCTGTGAACCGCCGCGCCTGACCATGTAAATTCCAAATGACGTCAACCGGTAAACCGACCAGGTTGCCCGATGCGGTCAACTCGCCGAAATACTGCATGCCCAGCGAGAACCGAACTTCCAGGCTGGACGAGTCTATCAACCTTGCAACTTTGTCGGATTGTCCAATCCGCTTGCCGACCTGGGTGCCGATGTCGGTCAAATACCCGGCAAATGGCGCGGCCAGTTTGGTTTCGTGCAAATCGCGGGCGGCGCGCTTGGCCTTGACTTCCAGGCGGTCGATCACCGCGCCTTGCCGCGCGAGTATCGCGCTCAGCCGCTCTATGGAAAACTCGCGTTCGATGACTTTTTCAGAAGCGCCCAGCAACGCCATTTGGGCGTCGTCGTAGGCCCGGACACTTGCGGCGCCCTGCCGTTGCAGACGCACATAGCGATCCACGTCCCGTTGCCGCAGCGACTTGGCGGTCTGCTCCTGCTGTAGCATAGCATTGCCCGACGCAACGTCCGTTTGCAGTTCACGCAACCTTGCCCGCGCCTCCGCCAGGTCGGCGGTCGCTTCGGCAACAGCGGCTTCGTAATCAAAGGCTTCGATTTCGATGAGGATTTCGCCCGCCGAGACTCGTCCGCCATCCTGAAAATTCTGCCCGACACGGTCCACCCGGCCGCCGACAAGCGGACGCAGTTCCACCTCCCGACCTGCAATCACCTCACCATAGAAGCTCAAAGTCGGCTTCACGGTGGTCAGATGCGCCGGGGCGGCGCGTACGGCCCAAACTTTTTCGGCAACGACTTGCTGCGCCAGTTGTGGGCGCGTGGAATAGAGCGCCGCAAACCCCAGTGCGCCGCCCGCCAGCACGATCAATGGCACCGTTCGCCAGAGAAAACGACCGATCCGGCCCCGCAATGACGGCCTGGCACTGTTCTGTGTGTCCACTTGCTGCATCCGTCGAATATGGAGTGCCTAAAACCGCGATCAACTGGACCGAACGTCATTTCCGCGCGTATTGCACCGATTGCCGACCGACCGTCTCCCGCGCGATAATCATTTTCGAAACCTGGGCGGTGCCGTCCCCGATCTGCAAGCCCAGCACATCGCGCATGCGTTGCTGGTGCGGCAGATCCATCGAGTAGCCGAGGTGACCATGCGTCAGCAGGCATTGCTGGATTGTATCGGTTGCAAGCTTCGGCGCCCACCACTTGCACATGGCCGCTTCCTTGGTGTGCTCCATACCCTGGTCGCGCAGCCAAAGCGTCTTGTGGCACAGCAGGCGCGCCGCCTGCAATTGCGTGTCGAATTCCGCCAGGGGAAACGTGACGCCCTGAAATTCCGCGATGGGACGCCCGAAAGCCTGCCGCTCCAACGTATACGGCCACGTCTCATCCAGCGAGGCTTGGGCCGGCCCGATGCACATCAGCCCGATCAGCGCGCGTGAGTAGTCAAAGCCCTGCATCACCTTGGAGAAGCCCGCCCCCTCCTCGCCCACCATCATATGCGCCGGCACCCGCACATCCTCAAACCAGATCGAGCCCCGGCCAATCGCCATGGAGCCCAGGTCGTTATAGGCCGACCGGGTCACGCCCGGGCTGTGCAAATCCACCAGAAACGCCGTGACACCGCGCGCGCCATCGCTGACCTCCCCCGTCCGTGCCGCCACCAGGCAATGATCCGCCTGCGCCGCCGATGAGATCGACGCCTTTTCGCCGTTCAGGATATAGCTGTCGCCGTCACGCCTGGCCCGCAGGATCAGATTGGCAGCGTCGGTGCCGCCGCGCGGCTCTGTAAGGCCAAGGGCGATCATTTTCCGACCGTCGATGTATTGCGGCAGGTATTCCGCCGCCAGATCTTCGCTCGCATGGCGCGCCAGAACCCCGGCGCACAGCATGGTCAGCAACTGGACGTAGGATACCGAAAGGTCGGCATAGGCGATCTCTTCGATCAGCAGGCCGGCGGTTACGCTATCGACGCCCAGCCCGCCGTACTGTTCCGGCAGGTCCGGCGCGATCAGGCCGAGGGCGCCCATTTCCAGCACCATGTCGCGGTCGAATTTGCCTTCGGCTTCACGCACCTGATAATTCGGCGCCAACTTTTCGCGCGCATACCGCCGCGCGGTTTCCTGCAAGGCACGCTGATCGTCGGTAAGGCCGAATTGCATCGGGCAAATCCCTTTGGGAAAAAGATCGGGCACCCTTTGTGGCAATCCGGCCTGAACAGATCAACAGCGAAAATCGGCGGCCTACTCCTCGGTTTCCTTCGGCGCGATATTGGGAATGCCTGCCATCAGAGAGCCAGGCACCGTCTCGACCAGTTCATCGACGGTGAACATGCCGCCATCGTCGTATTTGTAGATCGAGCGGGCTTCCTCACCATAGTAGTATGTGTGGATCAATGAGCGTTCGGCATGGAAAATCTGGCCGTTGATGTCGCCGGATTCCTCTGTGCAAAGATAGCCCACCATAGGAGCGACGAATTCCGGTCCCGGCATCGCCATGCGGGCCTCGTATTGCGCCTGGGTCAGCAATCCTCGTTCCAGCCGGCGCTTCCAGCCGGCAATGACCGCATCGTTGACGGTCATGCGCGTCGCCGCCATCGGGCACATCGCATTCGCCGTGATGCCATAGCGGCCGCACTCGCGCGCGATGGTGCGCGTCAGGCCAATAATGCCAGCCTTCGCGGCGGCGTAGTTGCACTGGCCGACCGAGCCTTTGAAGGCATCTGACGAAAAATTGACAATGCGGCCATACCGCTGTCCACGCATCACCTTGATGGCATGATGGCACATGTTCCAATGGCCCTTCAGGTGCACATTTATCACCTGATCAAAGTCTTCCTCGGTCATGTTCCAGATCATGCGCTCGCGCAGCATCCCGGCAACGTTGACGACGAAATCGATCTTGCCGAATGCGTCGGTGCACTCCCGCACCATCCGTCCGGCGCTATCGTATTCCGCCACCGAGCTGTAGTTGGCAATGGCCTTGCCGCCCGCGGATCTGATGGCGTCCACCACCTCGTCTGCTGGGCGTTCCTCCGTTGTTTCGCCATTGCGGCCGACACCCGGATCGTTGACGACGACGCTGGCGCCTTCCTTTGCCAGAAGCTCGGCGACTGCGCGTCCGATACCGCGGCCCGATCCGGTTACGATGCCGGCTCTACCTTCCAATCGCATGGAATATTCCTCCGTTTTGCCTGACGTATTTGAAGCAATCTAGCCTGTCAAAATCCTAATCTTCGCAACCATCCGCCTGCAAGCGTCCGGTATTGAAACGGCAAATATTTTGTCGGATTGATGAAAAGTTGATCCGTAAGGAAGTAGCGAACGCTTTTTTTGAAATCATTTTCCGAGCAACAGGGTTGCCATTATG
>JAPOJR010000076.1 GCA_029978325.1 Alphaproteobacteria bacterium
CGCGCAAGGGCGCGGCCTGCACCATTACCGCCACGCCGCCGAACCCTGTCGTATCTACCGCCAACGACGATGTGTTGCTTGCTTGGGATGAGCGCCAGAACGTTGTGCTGGCCGCGCCCTTGCGCGTCGATCGTGTGTTCAACACGGGCGCATCCTTTGTCAGCTCCGCCCCAGGTGGCGATTTCTTCCTCGCCGCAGGGACAATTGTTTCTAGCCATTATATCCAGTGGGATCCGAATGGATCCGGCTCTGTTCAGACGACAATTTCCCTCGATTCTCAGGTCTTTGCCTTTATTTTTGCTGACGCCAACCTTGCGTCGAGCGATCCGATTCTCGGCCTGCCGGGCTTGAACTATAACACGTTTACGAGCCGTGGCCTCGAGACCGGCGATGCGACTAGCTTTGATGGCACCGACACGACCATTGACTGGTCTGCATCCACGCCCGGCGATTGGGCTCGTTTGATTACGGCATTTTCCCCGGCGGCGGCGCCGGCCCCGGCGGTTCTGCCGCTAATGGCGGCGGGATTCGCGGCCATGGCTGCGGTCCGGTATGGGCGCCGCAGGGACTGATAGCATTCAAGGTTATGGGTGTTTGACCCGAATAAGGCCACTTCGTTGACACGGAGTGGCCTTTTCCTTTGAGTCTCCGGCCAAGGCCTAGGCGCGCGGTTGCGGATTTGTCGTGGGGCGCCTTGCCGTGATGGAGTAAGGGACTGGTCATGCGGTCGCCAAAGCCGCAAACTCTCCGCCATATTGCTGGAACCGAAAGGCCGGAGGATTTATGACTTGGCGCATCGGTGTCGACATCGGCGGCACCTTCACCGACGTTGCGATGATCGAGGAGGCCTCGGGCCGCATCGGCATCGCCAAGACCCCCACGACGCCGGACGATTTCGGCCGCGGCGTGCTCAACGGCCTGAACGAGGCGCTGGCCAAGTATGGCCTGCCCGCCGGCGACGTGACGCTGCTGAGCCACGCCACCACCGTTGTCACCAACGCGCTGCTGGAGAACAAAGGGGCGCGCATCGCCCTGGTCTCGACCCGCGGCTTCCGTGACGTGCTGGAACTGCGCCGCTCCGCCCGCGCCGACCTCTACGACCTGTTCCAGGACCCGCCCGCCGTGCTCGTCCCCCGCCACCGCCGGTTGGAGGTGACGGAGCGCATCGGCGCCGGCGGCGAGGTGGTCATCCCCCTCGCCGAGGACGAGTTGCCGGCGTTGGTCGAGCAACTCAAGGCCCTGCAGGTGGAGGCGGTCGCTGTCTCCCTGCTGTTCGCCTTCCAGAACGATGCGCACGAAAAGGCCGTCGGCAAGGCATTGCGCGAGGGGTTGCCCGGCGTCACCGTATTCCTCTCCTCCGAAGTCTTACCCGAAATCCGCGAGTTCGAGCGCACCTCGACCACGGCTGTCTGCGCCTATGTCGGCCCGATCCTGGAGAGCTATCTGCGCCGGTTGCAGGAGGCGACAGGCTCGCTCGGCCTGCCGGACCTGATGGTGATGGGCTCGGCCGGCGGCGTGCTGGACGTGCCGGCCGCACTCGCCATGCCGGCGGCGGCGGTGGAGAGCGGCCCGGCGGCGGGCGTGATCGCCGCACAGATGATCGGCCAGCAATTGCAGCGCCCGAACCTGCTGTCCTTCGACATGGGCGGCACCACGGCCAAGGCATCGCTGATCGACAATGGCCGCGTCGAGACCACGGCGGAATACGAGGTCGGCTCGTCCGCCTCGCAAAGCCGCTGGCTGCACGGCACCGGCCACCCGATCCGCGTGCCGGTGATCGACCTGGCGGAGGTCTCCGCCGGCGGCGGCTCCATCGCCTGGATCGACCCGGCGGGCGCACTCCGCGTCGGCCCGCATTCCGCCGGCGCTGCGCCCGGCCCGGTCTGCTACGGCCAGGGCGGGACGGAGCCGACGATTACCGACGTGAACCTGGTGCTGGGCTATCTGGACGCCACCTCGCTGCTCGGCGGTGGCCTGCCCATCGACTACGGGGCGGCGAAGGCCGCGCTGCGCGAGAAGATCGCCGAACCGCTCGGCCAGAGCGTCGAGCAGGCGGCGTCCGGCATCCGCGCCATCGTCAACAACGCCATGGCGGAGGCGCTGCGCATGGTCTCGGTCGAGCGCGGCCACGACCCGCGCGAGTTCGCCATGGTCGCTTTCGGCGGCGCCGGCCCTCTGCACGCCTGCGCCCTGGCGGAGGAACTGGACGTGCCGGAGGTGATCGTGCCACCGATCCCCGGCGCCTTCTCCGCCCTCGGCCTGGTGGGCGCGGACATCCGCCGCGACTACGCCCGCACCATCTACGCGCCTTTGGAGTCGCTGACGCCGGAGCATCTGACCGCGATCTGGGACGACATGGCCGCCGAAGGCCGCGCCATGCTGGACGCCGCCCGCGTACCCGCAGAAAAGCAGGAACTGGTGCGCCAGGCTGACCTCCGCTATGGCCGCCAGGCCTACGAGCTGACCGTGGATGCGCCCGACGGTCCGATCAGCGCGGCGACGCTCGCAAGCCTCGCCGCTGGCTTCCACACCGCGCACGAACGCACCTACGGCCACAAGAACGAGGCGGAGCCTGTGCATATCGTGACGCTCCGCCTCTCCGCCGTCGGCAAACTCGGCCAGCCCCACTTCGCCGAAGCGACCGGCGACGGCAGCAGCCTGAAAGCCGAACGCCCGGCCTGGTTCGCCTCCACCGGCCGCATCCAGACACCGGTGCACGACCGCGCCCGGCTGGCAGTCGGCCAGGTGCTGCAAGGCCCCGCCATCGTCGAGTCGCTCGACAGCACGCTGGTCCTCCAGCCCGGCTGGCGCTGCGAGGTGGACGAGGCCGGCTTCCTCCGGTTGAGCCGCCCCTTCGAGGGCGCCTCTGGCGCCACCTCAGGGTGAAGAACGATGAAGACAACCCACCCTCCCTTCAGCCTGAGGTGCTCGGCACAGCCGAGCCTCGAAGGCGGCGTGCCGTGCAGAAACGGCCCCTTCGAGGGCGCCTCTGGCGGTACCTCAGGATGAAGACAGATGAAGACCACCCACCCTCCCTTCAGCCTGAGGCGCTCGGCACAGCCGAGCCTCGAAGGCCGTTTCCTGGGGGTTGCCAATGTCGGGTGATGCAGCGGTGGTCTACATGCTGAAATGCGCAGACGGCAGCTACTATGTCGGAAGCAGCAAGGGCGCCAACATCGATCATCGGCTCGACCAACACAATGCGGGGTTTGGCGGGGAGTACACGCGAAGGCGGCGACCGGTCGATCTGGTCTGGGCAGAGACATTTGAACGCTACACCGATGCCTTTGATGCTGAACGACGGATCAAGAGATGGAGTCGCGCCAAAAAGGAGGCCCTGATCCGATCTGATTGGGGTTCGATCCATCAACTTGCCAAACGCCGGGCCGGCCGCGCGCTTGACGCAGACCCTTCGAGGGCGCCTCCGCCGCCACGTCAGGGTGAAGACAGATGAAAACCACCCACCCTCCCTTCAGCCTGAGGCGCTCGGCAAAGCCGAGCCTCGAAGGCGGCGTGCCGTGCAGAAGCGGCCCCTTCGAGGGCGCCTCTGGCGGTACCTCAGGATGAAGACAGATGAAGACCACCCACCCTCCCTTCAGCCTGAGGTGCTCGGCACAGCCGAGCCTCGAAGGCGGCGTGCCGTGCAGAAACGGCCGCTTCGAGGGCGCCTGCGGCGCCACCTCAGGGTGAAGAATGTTGATGTGCTCGTCCCCCTTCAGCCTGAGGTGCTCGGCGCATCCGAGCCTCGAAGGCGGCGTGCCGCGCAGATACGGCCCCTTCGAGGGCGCCTCTGGCGGTACCTCAGGATGAAGACAGATGAAGACCACCCACCCTCCCTTCAGCCTGAGGCGCTCGGCACAGCCGAGCCTCGAAGGCGGCGTGGCACGCACGAACCAGACCAAAACCATCCTCCCCGCCGGCATCGGCTAGGCCCGTAACGACGAGCAACAGAGGCAGAAAACCATGTCCTCCAAATTCGACCCCGCCACCTTCGAAGTGGTCAAAAACTCCCTCGCCAAGATTGCGGAGGAGATGAAGATTGTGCTCGCCAAGACGGCCTATTCGCCGATCCTCAAGGTCGCCGGCGACTATTCCTGCGGCGTGTTCGATGTGACCGGCAACATGGTGGCGCAGGGGCCTGACCTGCCGATCCACCTTGGCTCCATGCCGGACGCCGTCCGCGCCGTGGTGCAGGTCTTCAAGGACGATGTGGCGGACGGCGACGTGTTCATCCACAACGACCCGTATTTCGGCGGCTCGCACCTGCCGGATGTGAACGTCGTGATGCCGGCCTTCCACCAGGGCGAACTGCTGGGATATACCTGTGTCCGCGCGCACTGGCCGGATGTCGGCAGCGCCACCCCCGGCTCCTATGGCGCGGTGACGGAGATTTACGGGGAAGGCCTGCGCCTGCCGCCGGTCCGGCTCTACCGCAACCACCAGATCGACCGGAACATCGAGGCCATCATCATGGCCAATGTCCGCACGCCGGAGGAGCGCATTGGCGACCTCCGCGCCCAGGTCGCTGCCTGCCGCCGCGCCTGCCAGCGCCTCGCCGCCCTCGCCGACAAGCATGGCGCGGACGGCCTGAAGGCGATCATGGCGGAGGTCATGGACTATTCCGAGCGCATGATGCGCCTGATGCTGGCCGAACTGCCGGATGGCGAGGCCAGCTTCGAGGATTTCTGCGACGGCGACGGCGTGTTCGAGGATGGCGCGGACGACGACGAGATCTTCTGGATCCGCATGAAGATCACCAAGAAAGGCGACACCATCGCCGTGGACTTCGCCGGCTCCGACCCCAAGGTTCCGGGCCCGATCAACGCGCCTTTGAGCGTCACCGCCAGCGGTGTCTTTACGGCGCTGAAAATGGTGGTGGACCCGAAAAGCCTGATCCCCGCCAATTCCGGCGCGTGGCGGCCGATTTCGGTGACGGCGCCCAAGGGCTCGGTTGTGAATGCGGAATTCCCGTCGCCGGTCGTCTACGCCAACCACGAGATGAGCCACCGCGTCTGCGACATGACCTTCGGCGCGCTCAGCCAGTTCATGCCGGACAATGTCATGGCCTGCAGCCAGGGCACCAGCGCCGTCGTCACCTTCGGCGGCCAGGACCCGCGGAACGGCAACCGCTATGTCTCCTATGAGACCATCAAGGGCGGCACCGGCGCGCGTCCCGGCAAGGACGGCATCAACACCATCGCCGCCGGCATCTCCAACACCATGAACACACCGATCGAGGTGCTGGAGATGAGCTTCCCGCTGCGCGTCGACTACTACGCCATCACGGCGGGCAGCGGCGGCGAGGGCCAGTGGCGCGGCGGCTGCGGCGCGGAGCGCGCCTGGACCGTCCTCGACCACACCAGCCGCGCCACCGTCTGCTTCGAACGCACCCGCTCCGCCCCCTTCGGCGTCTGCGGCGGCGAGGCGGGAGCCGCCGCCAAGATCAAGCTGAGGCTGCCGGACGGACGCGAGCGCGCACTGGTCTCCAAGGGCGCGTTCGACGCCCCGGCAGGCTCCCAGGTCGTGATCGAGGCACCCGGCGGCGGCGGCTATGGCGACAAGGCCTTCCGCGATGTGGCGGCGCGGGCGCGGGATGCCGCCGATGGTTATGCCGGCTGACGGCCATGCGGCCGACATAGCCAACCTGTCTTTCTGCCGGCCGCAATGCTACTGGTTGCCCGGCTAGGGCCACTCTGAAATGAATTGGATCGAGCGATCATGGTGATGCGAAGGCGCGCGATTGTGTTGGCGCTGGCGGCGTTGGTTGCGGTTGCGCTGCAACCGGCTCAGGCCCGGGTCGTGAAAGGTGCAGCGGCAGAGAAAGTTGCATCCGAAGCTGCCGCTTATCTCAAATCGGTTACGACGCTTTCGGCGAGTTTCGAATTTGTCACGGCAAAGGGGAATACCAACGGCTTTATCTTTATGGACCGGGGCCGCCATGCCGTGCGCCTGCAGTTCGGGGACCCGTTGAACTATATGCTGCTGGTCGATGGAGCCAAGACGACGTTCCACGGCGGTGACGGTACGGTCGTTCAGGTATCCACCGCGGGAACTCCGCTAACTTTTCTGCTGGATCCGAAGACTGGCCCGGAAGGCCCGATCCAGGTGCTGGAAGTCGATGAGCGGGGCGCTAACGTATTCATCGCTCTGGCTGAGCGGGGCAATGTTGCAGCGGGACAGGCGGTTATGCAGTTCCAGCGCGAGCCGGAATGGCGCTTGATTGACTGGGGCGTATACGACGAACAGGGCCGCTACAGTAAGACCGTGCTGGGCCGCCTGCAAATCGGGCTAAAGCTCGATCCGGCACTGTTTGCCGCCCCAAAATAGCACGAAACGCGTAACAATACGCGACAACATAGCCTTGAGGGGGTTAGGGTATCACTCTTGCCGACGGTAAATGGAGCTGCCAATGCCATCCGACGACTTGTGCTTTTCCCCGGCAACTGACCTGTTGCCCCTGATCCGGTCGAAACAGCTGTCGCCGGTTGAGCTCTGCGAAGCGGTTTTGGAGCGTATCGAGGCATTGGAGCCGACGCTCAATGCCTTCGTTGCGCTGGATGGCGACAAAGTGATGACGGCTGCGCATGCGGTCGAAGCGTCTATCCAACGTGGCGACACGGTCGGACCTTTGGCTGGGATGCCTGTTACGATCAAGGACCTGGCGGTCACTGCCGATCTGCCAACCCAGCGCGGCTCATTGTCGATGAAGGGCGAAGTCTTTGGGACCGATTCGCCATTTGTAACGCGGTTGCGCCAGGCAGGCGCGATTGTGCTGGGAAAGACCACCACCTCGGAATTCGGCTGGAAGGGCGTCAGCCATTCGCCGCTGACCGGGATTACCCATAACCCTTGGAAGCATGGCTACAACGCTGGCGCATCGTCCGCTGGCGCCGGCGTCGCCGCCGCAGCCGGCTATGGCGCGCTG
Source organism: Alphaproteobacteria bacterium (assembly GCA_029978325.1). Taxonomy (GTDB): domain Bacteria; phylum Pseudomonadota; class Alphaproteobacteria; order Bin95; family Bin95; genus JACKII01. Next base: position 6,926 of record JAPOJR010000076.1, read on the forward strand.
CACCAGGGCTCGGACGGGGCCGGCTCGATCCGGATGCCATCGCATTTCTGTGGCGTTTTCGGGATAAAGCCCAGTTTCGGCCGGGTGCCCAGTTGGCCCGTGGGCAATATGGACCAGGTCAGCCACAACGGGCCGATGACGCGGACAGTTGGGGATGCCGCCCTGATGTTGCAGGTCATGAGCGGGCCGCATCCCTGGGATCACTATTCGCTTGAGGCGCCGCCCGCAGACTATGCCGCCGGTTTGCGGCGCGACCTGAAGGGATTGAAGATCGCGTATTCGCCCGACCTTGGCCACGCTCGCGTCGATGGCGAGGTTGCCGATCTGGTAGCGGCCGGCGTGGCCGCCTTTGAGGAGATGGGCTGCCAGGTCGAGCAGGTCAGCGACGCTGCCCTTGCCTTTGCCCAGGATGGACCTGAGCTGATTCGGTTCTTTTGGGCTGTGCACGAAACCGCTGGCTTCAAGCACCTGTTGCCGGAATGGGAGGACAAGCTCGATCCCGGCCTTGTCGCGTGCATCAAGGCCGGAGAAGGCCATACTGCCCTGGAATACATGGCGATGCGCGCGCGCAAGCTTGCCTATATGGAGGCTTGGCACCGGTTCATGGAACATTATGACCTGCTGATTACGCCTTCGGTTTCCGTCGCGGCGTTCCCGGCGGACCGCCTGAACCCAGAGCATTGGCCGCAGCACGAATGGGACTGGGTGCAGTGGGCCGAGTTCTCGTATCCGTTCAATTTTACTGGCCAGCCGGCGGCTTCGATTCCCTGCGGTTTCACTACGGCGGGATTGCCGGTCGGCCTGCAGGTTGTCGGCCCGCGTTTTGATGATCTTACTGTTTTGCAGGCCGCCGCAGCCTTTGAGCAAGCGCGGCCCTGGGCCGACAAACGGCCGGACCTTTGAGGAGACCCCGATGCTAACCGATGCCCAAATTGCCCAGTACCACCAGGATGGCTATGTCATCCCGCAGCAATTCTCGTTGACGGAAGACGAGTTGACCGACCTGCGCGAGCGCCATTCCCGCCTGGTAGCCAAGCATCCAGAATTCTACAACTATTGCAGCCACCTGTTGGCCTTTGACCTGGCTTTTCTGAACTATGCCCGCCATCCGGATATCCTGGAGATGGTGGGGCAGGTCCTGGGGCCAAACTTCGCGCTGTGGAATTCCAGCTTTTTTGCCAAGCCCGCGAGTGGCGGCAAGCGCACGCCCTGGCACCAGGATGGCGAATATTGGCCGATCCGGCCGCTGGCCACCTGTACGGTCTGGATCGCCATCGACGATTCGACGCCGGAAAACGGCTGCCTGCGCATTATTCCGGGCAGCCACAAGGACCAGCGGCTGCGCGCCCACCACACCTACAGTGGCAATGACGTCACGCTGCATCAGGAACTGAATGCCGACGAGTACGACGAGAGCAAGGCCGTCGACATGGTGTTGAAGGCCGGGCAGGTCTCGCTGCATGACGTCTATATTCTGCACGGCTCGGAGGCGAACCATTCGGCCAAGCCGCGCCGCGGCATGACCCTGCGTTATATGCCGACCACCAGCCTGTTCGACCGGGACGAGGCGGCGAGAATGGCGCGCGACATGGGCATCACCGACCACTCCAACCGCACGCTGTATCTTATGGGCGGGCGCGACCTGCATGGCGGCAACGATTTCCGCATGCGGCTTTAGCGGTTAGGGACAATCATGGCAGACGACCTTCAATTCGGCATACAGACCAACGGCATCATGCATGCCTTTGCTGACGGTATGCCGCCGGTGCTGGAGCGGTTCCGTATGGTCAAGGAGGCTGGGGTATTCGACTATGTCGATAAGACGCCGGACCCCGACCAGGTCGAGGATTTTGAGAAGGGCCGCGATCAGTACGGCCTGCCGGTGCGGGCTGGTGGCTGGTTCTACCAGCTTGGCAATCCGGACGATGAAAAGCGGATTGCGCATAATCTGGCAGTGGGTCAGCGCATGGGCTCCGTCGTCCATAACACGCAAATCAAGCTGTTGCATGCCGATGGCCATGTTGTGACGAATGAGGAGGTGGTGGACGCCTATTTCCGCTGGTCAGAGCTTGGCGCGAAGTATGGCTGCCAGCCCTGCTTTGAGGTGCACGTCAACATGTGGTCGGAGGATTTTCCCCGCGTTGCCGAAGTCGGGCAGATGGTCGAAAAACGCGGCGGCGAGTTCAACATGACGCTCGACCATAGCCATGTGATTTTCAAGATGGGAAACGCGGACGAGCAGAAGATTTTCGGCACCGATGAGAAGGTAAAGAGCGGGGCCTTGGTGCTTGATCCGTTTCAGCCGGGCAATGTTATCGCCCAATGGATTGACGCCGGCTGGGTGCGCCACTGCCATGCCCGCGCCGCCGTGCCGAACAACCCGAAGAATCTCACCGGCCGGCATGAGAACGGCGCCGTCGGTCGCGGCATTCAATACCCGTTCGTGAAGCCTGCCCCCGGTGATTACCATGCCGATTGGGACGAAAGCCTGCTAGAGCCCTGGAAAGAGGGAATCCGCATGCTGATGCGCCACCGGGCTAAGGATCCTGCAAAGAAACTCGGCCAGATCTCGACCGAGTTCATCCCTGGCCCCGACTATGGCGAGGGCTGCAAATACTCGCTGTTTGCCCAGGCCATTGGCTGTGTCGAGTGGATGCGGGCGGAGTGGGCAGCTATCAAGGGGGCCTAAGCCCCCAAAACAGCAAAATGCCTGATGCCGCTACATTCCGGCCTTTTGTGCAGCAAAGATTGAGTTGTACCCGACCTTGTCCCATTCCGGCGGCACTTCGCAGGGGCGGGAGTCCATGTGGACGAATCTGGCGCGCTGTCCCCGGACGATCTCGCCGGAATGGCTGGTCGGTGTTGGCGATACTGCCCAGGCAAAGGCGTCGGCGCTGCTATAGACATAAAGCAAGAGCGGGCGCACCCGGTTGGTGCGGTTGGCGAAGGAAGCGTGGATGGTGCGGCAGTTGATGGCGATGACCGTACCGGCGGGGCCGGTAAGGTTGACCGCGCTGTCGAGGTTGGCCTTGGCCTCATCCTGCGCCGAAAGGTGCCCGGTCCAGTTGCCGTCCGCGCCGAACTGCGAGTACAGCGGCCCTTCGTGGCTGCCCGGCACGCAGGCGAGAGGGCCTTCATCCTCGCCGACGTCGTCCAGGTGAATGCCCAGTGTTACCGGGCTATAGTTGGTGTGCGGCCAGGCGTTGATGTCCTGGTGCCACTTCACCAACTCGCCGGAACCTGGCCATTTGTAATTCAGCTTTGCGGAATGGAACTTTACGTCCGGGCCGACCAGATCGGCGGCGACGCTGGTCATGACGTCGCCCGCGGCGACCTCCCAGAAATACGGGTCGGCATCGACAGGCTTGCGCAGGCGGCGCACATGCGGCCGCTCGGGCGAATGATTGGGGCCAAGGTCGAAGAATTCGTGGCGGCCGCTGACGCTGCGGCTCTTGTCGAGAAATTCCTCGGACTTTGCCCGAATGCGGGCCAGCGTGTCCGGCGGCACCACGCCAGGTACGGCAACGAAGCCGTCGCGGAAATACGCTTCCCGCTGTGCCTGGGACAGGGTGAGCGGCGGGTGGGAGAGAATGTCTTCGGGGGTCATCGATACGGTTTCCGTTGCATCCGGGCTATTCGTTGCGGCATCCTACCACCAAACATTCGGAGGACCATACAATGCCCGTCCGCATCACCGGCATGATCGGCGTCGCCCCTCCCTCGGGCGAGACGACGGTGCACATTATTACCGGCGGTATTTCGAAAGAATACACCCGCGACTTTGCCCAAGCGCACGACACAGCGGGTTTCGACTGGGCCCTGGTCGGCTATAGCTCCGGCTCTGCCGATGGCTTCGGCGTCGCCAGTTATTGCGCCGCCAAGACCGAGCGGCTCGGATACCTGATTGCGCACCGCCCTGGCTTTGTTGCCCCGACGCTGGCAGCGCGTAAGTTTGCGACCTTCGACAATCTGTGGGTCACGGACGACGGTCTGCCGCGCATGGGGTTGCATATCATTACCGGCGCCTCCGACGCTGAAATGGCGAAGGATGGCGACTGGTCCGATAAATCGACGCGCTATCGCCGGTCTGGCGAGTATGTTGCGATTATGCGCAAAGAGTGGTCTGGGCAGCGGTTCGACTTCGACGGCGAATTTTACAAGGTGCAGGGCGGCACGTCCGACGTGCTGCCGTACCAGCGCCCGACGCCGCCCGTCCTGTTCGGCGGCTCGTCGGAGGAAGCGCTGGAGATGGGGGCGGAGCACTGCGATATCTTTGCCATCTTTGGCGAACCCCGCGCGATGGTGGCCGAGCGGATCGCGGATTTCCGCGCCCGCTGCGCCAAGTACGAACGCCCGTTCGGCAAGGAGCCTGGCTTCAATATCTCGCTGCGCCCGATCATCGCCGAAACAGAAGGTAAGGCCTGGGACAAAGCGCGAAAGATGTTGGCCGACATTAAAGCCCATGGCAGCGGTGGAGCTGTGCCGCCGGGCAGCGTCTCCGGCGACCGGTTGCTGGCGGCGGCGGCGCAAGGCGAAGTCCATGACGAGCGGCTCTGGATGGCCATTGCAGAGGCGACGGGGGCGGTGGGCAATTCCACCTGTCTGGTCGGAACGCCGGAACAGGTGGCGGAAAGCTGCCTCGAATATTACAAGCTGGGAGTTGAGGGAATTCTTTTACGCGGGTTCGAGCCATTGCAGGATGCGCTTGAGTACGGCAAGGAACTGATCCCGCGCATGCGGCAGGGCGCAGCGGCGATCGACGCCGAAAGGGCGCAGGCCCGCGCCGCTGAATGACGGCACTCCAGACCGGACGGGAGGCCGGCATGCCGCACGTTGGGATTGGAAAGTGGCGCGCGCGGCCAAGTTCCCCGGATGCGGTGCGCTATGCAACGCCAGCCTGCGACGCCGGTCGGCTGTTGATCTGTCAGCTCGACTCCATACTTCCCGGACTCGCTGCCCGTCAGGCAGAGACCGATGCGGTCGGGCGACTTTCGGCTGCGTCGATCGATGCGCTGCGTGGGTCTGGCATCATGCGGGCGCTCACGCCGCGGCAATGCGCAACCCGCTGCAATTGTTCTTCCGTGACCTGATGACGATGCGCAATCATGGCACCGCCGCGCGCGAGCAGTTGGCCACCGTCTATATGCAGGCCCTGCTCGGGCAAGAACCGCCGCCCTTCGACCAAAGCGTTATGCACACTCTGCTTTACCACGGTTAACCGCAAAGGAGGATTTGTCATGGTTTCCCCCAGCAATTTCTGCCACGTCGTCTTCCGCACGCACCATTTCGATGAAATGGTCGATTGGTATCTGAACGTATTGGAGGCCGAAGCCTCGCACCGCAACGACCAGTATTGCTTCATGACCTATGATGACGAGCATCACCGCGTTGCTATCATCAATCTGGGGCCGCCGCCCGCAGGGTCGGATGGCAGGATCGCGAAGGGCGGACCCGGTGTTGCTCACGTCGCCTATGCCTGGCGCAATATCGACGAGTTGATCCACACCTATAAGCGCCTGAAGGCCCGCGGAATTCTGCCGGTGCGGCCGATCCGGCACGGCATCACGCTGTCGATGTATTACGACGATCCCGACGGCAATAATCTGGAGTTCCAAATCGACGTTTTGGATGCAGACCTTGCCAACCGCTACATGCAAACGGCGGGGTTTGCCGCGAACCCGCCGGGAGAGTTGTTCGACCCGGAGGAACTGATCGCGCGCTATGAATCGGGAGAGCCGTTCGACGACCTGATCTTCCGCTCGGATCAACCGGAAGCCAAGGGCCGGCGTTTCCACCGCGGCGGCAAGGAAACCCTGCCGGTCCGCAGCATGGTGATGGCGTGAAATTGCGTCAGAGCACCGCTAGCGCCAGCAGTCCGCAAACGACCGCACCGCCGAATGCGGTTCCCAAATAGAGGAAGAAGACCGGCGGTCGGGCCAGCGCCCAGACAGCGATGCCAGCGGGGATGCAGGTGATGCCGCCGGCAATCAGAAAGGCCATGCCGGCGCCGACGGTCATGCCCTGCTGCATTAATCCGCTGACCAGCGGCAGGGCCGCGTAGCCGTTCAGGTAGGCGGGAATGCCGACCAGCGCGGCCAGAGGCACGGCAAACCAACTGGACCCGCCCAGCCATCCGGCCACCAATTCCTGAGGCAGGTAGGCGATCATCGCCGCCTCTAAGGCGAAGGCTAGCGCCAGCCATTGGCCGAGGAACAGCAGATTGTTCCAGGCATTCTTGGCAAAGACTGTGCGTCGCTCGCTCTCTTCCCAGAAGCGCCAATGCACCTTCGGATTCGGGTTGCGGACGCTGGACGCGCCGCAGCCGCCATTGCCGACGCCCTCGCGCAGCGGGTTCGTCAGCAGGCCGGTCCGTCCCAGCGCCATGGTCAGATAGCCGCCGCTCGCACCGATACCCGCGGCAGCGATGGTCTTGGCGACGGCGAACTCCCACCCAAGAATACCGGTTGTCATGGCGAACATGGTTGGGTCCATCAGTGGCGAGGCGAGCCAGAATGCCATCACCGCGGACAACGGCACGCCCATGGCCAGCAGGGCGGCGATGATCGGAATGACGCCGCACGAGCAGAACGGCGAAAGCGCGCCGAACAACGCCGCGACCATGACCATGCGGCCTTCGCGTCCGACAAAGGCTTTGGCAATCAACGAGTCGGCGCCGGACGCCTTGCTGTAGGCCGCAAACGCAACCGCCAGCAACAGGAATGGCGCCGTCGACGCGAACGAGCCCGCCACAGCCTCGATCCGGGAGGGCAGGGCGCCTGCATCGACCACCGCCTGTGCCGCAAAGACGATGGCGAGGCCGATCCAGCCATGGCCGATGCCTTTCAGGCGGTTGCCCATCTGGTTGAGGGCCGGGGTAAAACTCGTCATGGCGGGACCCTACTCTTGGCTAACCAGCATACGGTCGGCAACTGCTGCCGACGCGTGCGAGTGGTCGTGATCGGATAGCGTACAGCACTCGGCCGTCAGAAAGCCCATTAATGCATGCATGGTCGCGAACGCCGCCGCGCTGTAATTCTGTCGGCCCTGGCGGTTCTGATTTACCAATCCGCACCGCGCCAGCGTCGCCAGATGATGTGACAAGGTAGAGGCCGGCACGCCGGTCCGCTCCTGAATTTCCCCAAATGGCAGGCCGGACTCGCCAGCCTTCACCAACAGGCGAAAGACATCCAGCCGGGTCGGTTGACCCAGCGCTTCCAAGCACGCGGAGGCTGTAATTGTATCCATGGACAACACTGTAAGCGTTGCAGAGCCTATGTGCAACTATTCTTCTAGCTCTATAGAAATAAAATGTGGGGCACCCTGTCAGACCACCAGCGGCATCAGCGCCGCGCGGATGCCGGCAGGTATCGGCGTCGGACGGTTGTCGGCGCGGGTCACGTAGACATGGACGAAATGGCCGTGTGCGGCGATTGCCTCCTCGCCCTGAACGAAGATGCCAACTTCGTAGCGCACGCTGGAATTGCCCAGCTTGCCGACCCGCAAGCCAGCTTCGATCACGTCAGGAAAGCTGATTGGCCGCTGATAGCGGCAAAGGCTCTCGATCACCAGTCCGACGACGGGCGAGGTCGCAGTGTCGAGGCCGCCATGGCGGATGATGAAATCCGTGACCACCGTATCCATGTAGCCGTAGTAGACCATGTTGTTGACATGACCAT
>JAPOJR010000077.1:0-5506 GCA_029978325.1 Alphaproteobacteria bacterium
TGCTGGCTGGCGCAGTATCGGAAACAACGGGAAATGCCGCCTATGACCTTTACCATCCTCGCCCATGACCCGGATGCCGACCAGGTCGGTATCGGCATTGCTACAGCATCTCTGGCGGTTGGCGGCCTGTGCCCGTTCACCACGTTGGCGGGCGATATCGTGACCTCGCAGGCGTTTGCCCGGCCGGAGTTGGGATTGCTTGTCGCGCGCATGCTGAGTGACGGCGCGGATATGGCGACCATCGAACAGGCGCTGACCGCTGCTGACCCGCACATCGGCCACCGGCAGATCGGCATCATTCACCGCGATGGCTCGCTGCATGCCTTTTCCGGGCCTAACTGCCGGCCTTGGAGCGGCCATCAATTGGCTGAAGGGCATCTGGTCATGGGCAATTTCCTGGCTGGACCACAGGTGCTCGATGCGATGGGCGAGGCGTTCCGCATGAGCGACGGCGAACCGTTGGCCGAGCGCCTGCTACAGGCCTTGGAGGCAGGGCGCGATGCCGGCGGTCAGGCCGATGCACTCGGACGGCATCACACGGAACGGTCGGCGGGGGTGAAAGTGATCGGCCCCGGAGGCATCGCCGGATTTGTCGATGCCGCTGTTGCCTCCACCGACTTGCGGGTGGATATGCACGACCGAGCCGTAGACGAATTGCGCCGCCTCTACACGGTGTTGGCCAAGGTGCCCGCCTATAACGCGCTGCGGTCTTCGCGGCCGACCGAAACCCCGGGCCTGGCGGACTGGGAGGCCGAAAACATGGGGGAACACAAACCGCCGGCGGCGCGGACGGAATAGGCGGCAGCGGGGGTTAGAGACAGCAGGGTTAGAGACCGAGGCTGCCAGCAGACCGGGTGCCGGCGCTATCTCCGCCGCAGCAAAAATACTGCCTGTTCACCCCAGAAATTGGCGCGGGCTGAGGTGACGGGCGACCGCGCCGGGGTTCCATCCGGCTTCAGAACGACTGCGTCCTCAATCACCAATCCCATCTGGCGTGCAAGGTCCAGGAAATCCAGGATCGTGCACAGGTGAATATTCTTCGTTTCGTACCAGGGCTGATCCAGAGTCTCGGTCAGTGGCATGCGTCCGCTGAACAGCAGCGACAACCGAACCCGCCAATGGCCGAAGTTCGGGATCGAGACGACAGCGCGATTGCCGACCCGTATCAACTCCTCCAGTACCGTTTTGGGTTCTTCCATGGCTTGCAGCGCCTGGGTCAGCACCACATAGTCGAAACTGTCTTTCGGATAGAGTGAAAGGTCCCGGTTGGCGTCGCCGCGAATGACCGACAGGCCGGCGGCGACACAACGGTTCACCTTGGCGCGGCGAATTTCGATGCCGCGGCCATCCACGTCTTTTTCGCGTCCGAGATAGGCCAGCAATTCGCCGAATCCGCAGCCGATGTCCAGCACGCGCGATCCTGGCGCAATCCATTTTGCAACGATCTGCAGATCGGGGCGAAGCTCCGAGGCAGCGGAGTTCATTGCGGCAAGCCCCGCGCGGCTGCCGCTCCGTCGATGAAGCCTTGCAGGATATGAAACATTTCCGGTTCATCCAAAAGAAAGGCGTCATGACCTTTGTCGGTTTCGATCTCGACAAAGCTGACTGGGGCCGCCACGGAATTCAGCGCATGCACCATCGCGCGGCTTTCCGAAGTGGGAAACAGCCAATCGCTGGTAAAGGAAACGACGCAGACCCGAGTCTTGCATCCCTTGAAAACTTCGGCCAGCGACCCGTTGCCGTAGCTCGTTTCGAGGTCGAAATAGTCCATGGCCCGGGTGATATAGAGATAGGAATTGGCGTCGAACCGGTCGACGAAACTCAGGCCCTGATGCCGCAGGTAGCTTTCAACCTGAAAATCCGCATCGAACCCGAATTTGACTTTTTCCCTGTCCTGCAATGACCGCCCGAATTTCCGCTGCAGCGCCTGTTCCGACAGATAGGTGATATGGGCCGTCATGCGCGCAACCGACAAGCCTCTGCGCGGCAATGTGCCCTGCAGAAGATAATTGCCGTCGCGCCATTCCGGATCGGCCATAATGGCCTGGCGACCTACCTCGTGAAAGGCGATGTTCTGCGCCGTGTGATAGGCAGCAGTCGCAATCGGTATCGCACTGAAAATGCGGTCGGAATAAGCAGCGACTGCTTCCAGCACCTGCATGCCGCCCATCGACCCGCCAATGACGCTGAACAGGGTGTCGATGCCCAATGCATCCACGACCCGCATGCAGCCGCGGACCATGTCGCCGATGGTAATAACCGGAAAGCTGAGGCCATACGGCTGACCGGTTGCCGGATTGATGTCGGCAGGGCCGGTTGTGCCCATACAGCCGCCCAGCACATTGACGCAAATCAGAAAGAACCGGTCTGTGTCGAGCGGTTTGCCGGGCCCGATGATCGTTTCCCACCAGCCGGGCTTACCCGTAATCGGATGGGTCTCCGCCGGGAATTGGTCGCCCGTCAGCGCGTGGCAGATCAAAATCGCGTTCGATTTCTCTGCATTCAATGTCCCATAGGTCTGATAGGCCAACGTAACCGGCGCCAGCATGATGCCGCAATCCAGCGGCAAAGGGGTGCTGGCGTCCAGTGTCAGCACGTGGCCCGGAAGGGCGCGGGACCCTGGACGTGGCGGCGCCGGTTGGGCGGCGCTGGGGTGGTTTGCCGGGGGAGAGGACTGCTGTTCCAATGTTGCCTTTGATTTCGGCTCGCGGCCGCTTTATGTCTACATGCCATGGCTGACGTTTGCCGGTGCATCACCGGCGACGTTGGCACCCTTTATAATCCAGAGTTGTCAAATGTCCCAGCCTTCGTCGGACCTCGCCAATCGTCGAGCCGAGATAGATCGCATTGATGGCGAGATGCAACGCCTTTTGCAAGCGCGCGCCAAGGTCGTCCAAGGCGTCTTGCGCGCCAAGAAGGCAGCGACCGCGGCCGGAGAGGTGACGCCGCCGTTCCGTCCGGGCCGCGAAGCCGAAGTCTTGCGGAAATTGGTCAAAAGCCACGCCGGAGATTTTCCGACGGCAAGCCTATTACGCATTTGGCGGGAAATCATTTCGGGTGCAACCCGTATCCAGGCCGTGCAACGAATAGCGGTTCTCGGCGGCGCGGGGCTGATTTGGGATCTGGCGCGCGATCACTTTGGACTGGGCGCAGTCTACGAGCCGGTTGATTCGGTTACACAGGCGTTTGCACTGTTGAGCGAGCAGTCGATTGCCGCCGCCGTCGTGCCGCTTGCTTCAGACGCGGCGGAGGGCCTGTGGTGGCGTGACATGTTAACTTCGAGCGCTCAAGAGGGCGCGCCGCAGGTTGTGGCGCGCCTTCCGTTTTTTCAGGCCGATACGGCTGGGCAGGCGCTGGTGCTTTCGCCCTTCGCCCCGGATGCCAGCAGTCAGGATGTCGGGGTGCTGGGGTTGAGGCTGGATGAACCCGCCAGCGCGCCGGAAATCAGGGCGATGGCCGAAGCGGCGGGATTGCGCCTCGTCGGTCAAACGCTGGTCAGCGGATCGTTCGCGTGGATCGAAACCAGCGGCTTGCTCGATTCGGCTGGTGCGATGCTTGCAGCCCTTGCGGCGCGCCCCAATGTCACGGATATACGCGTGCTTGGCGGCTATGCCATGCCGCTCGCGCAAACGCTTTAGCCCCGCGCAGACATTTTATCCCGCGCAGACACTGTAGGACCAAAGACGATGGCGACCGATCCGACCGGCCCGATCAAACCGCAACCCGGCATCATGGGCATTGCCCCGTATGTGCCAGGGGGACACAACCTTGCCGGCCATAACAAGGTGCGGGTGCTGTCCGCCAATGAAAATCCCCTTGGGCCGGGCGACGCGGCGCGGAACGCCTATATTGAGGCTGCAGGTTCATTGGAGCGATATCCGGATGGGAGCTCGCACGTGCTGCGGGAGGCGATCGCCGCTGCGGAAGGTCTGGAAGCCGACCAAATCGTTTGCGGCGCTGGCTCCGATGAGTTGCTGAATTTGCTCGGGCATGCCTATGCCGGCGTTGGCGATGAGATCGTCTATTCGGCTCACGGCTTCACCATGTACCCGATTATCGCCCAAAGCGTGGGCGCACGGCCTGTCGCTGCGCCGGAAACCAACCTGACGGCAGATATTGAGGCCTTGCTGGCTGCGGTTACTCCTCGGACCAAAATCGTGTTCATCGCTAATCCTAACAATCCCACCGGCACCTATCTGCCGATGAGCGTCATGCGGGATTTTCGGGCCCGCCTGCGGCAGGATATTCTGCTGGTCCTCGATGCTGCCTATGTCGAGTACGTGACCGCTGCGGATTACGGTGACCCTGTCGATTTGGTACGGCAGAACCAGAATGTCGTAATGTGCCGGACGTATTCGAAGATTCATGGCCTCGCCGCAGTTCGCCTTGGATGGTGCTATGCGCCAAAGGCGATTGCAGACGTACTGAACCGGGTGCGCGGCCCATTCAATGTCAACAGCGCAGCCCAGGCTGCCGGCGTGGCTGCGATCCAGGACAAGGCTCACCAGGACCGCTCACGCGCCCACAACACCCGTTGGCTTCCATGGCTATCCGAGAAGATTCGCGCGTTGGGCCTGGAAGTGCCGCCAAGCCAGGGCAATTTTATTCTGGTCCGCTTTCCTAAAGAGTCAGGCCGCGACGCTCAGGCCGCCATCGCGCACTTGAACGCCCACGGCATTATCCCTCGCCAAATGGGTGGCTACGGCCTACCGGACTGCGTCCGCATCACGATCGGCTTGGAGGACGACAACGAAGCTGTCGTTGATGCATTGACCGAATTTATGGGGCAGGCATGACCGATAGCCCTTTGTTTAATCGGGTCTGTATTGTTGGGATAGGTCTGATCGGCAGTTCGCTGGCCCACGTCATTCGGCGTGACAACCTTGCCAATCATTTGGCGATCTGTGACCGAAATCCGGAGCACCGCGCAAAAGCCTTGGAACTGGGCCTTGCCGATTCGGTGCATGATAGCGCGGCCGAGGCGGCGGATGGCGCGGATATCGTCATCGTCGCGATTCCAATCGGCGGGTTCGCTCAAGTCGGTGCAGCGATCAAGCCGGTGTTGAAACCAGGCATGATCGTGACTGATACCGGGTCGTCAAAGCGGTCCGTATTGCGCGACCTGGGCCCATTTATTCCCGATGGCGTCCATTTTATACCAGGACATCCCATTGCCGGCACAGAGCATTCCGGTCCTGACGCGGGATTCGCCACGCTGTTCAAAGGGCGATGGTGTATTCTGACGCCACCGCCGGGAACGGACGAGGCTGCGATTGCCAAAGTCAGGGCCCTGTGGGAGGCCGCGGGTTCGATGATCGAGTTAATGGAGCCCGGCCATCATGATCAGGTGCTGGCCATCACCAGCCACCTGCCGCATTTGATTGCTTTTACCATCTGCGGCACAGCCAGCGATCTGGAAGATGTGCTTCAGCACGAGGTCATAAAGTTCTCGGCCAGCGGCTTCCGCGACTTTACCCGAATTGCGGCGAGCGACCCGATCATGTGG
>JAPOJR010000077.1:5516-14535 GCA_029978325.1 Alphaproteobacteria bacterium
ATCGCGATGCATTGCTGGAGGTAGCCGGTCGGATGCAGGAGGATCTGGCGCGCCTGCAACGCGCGATCCGTTGGGGCGAAGGCGAGGAGATTGAAGCCCTCATCCGTCAAACCCGTGAAATCCGCCGCAAATTGATTGAAGCGAAACAGGATGTCGGGCCGTTCGAGGGGCCAATCCCCTTGCCGTATGGATCGATCGAATAGGATCAGTTTTCCCCCAAATCCCGCCAAGGCTATTGTGTATTAGCCCTGGCGTGTTGCCCGCCGCGGGCTATTATCCGCCTACTAGGAACCGCCGGACCGCGCCAATTTGGTCCGCGTTGACAAGACCGGGACAGTGTCCGGCCCCGGCAACTTCAAAGACCTCTGCCTTCGGCCCGGTGGTGCGCATGCGTTCGATGGTTTCGGCGGTCAGCAAGACCGAATCCAAGCCCCAGACGCAAAGCACCGGACAAGCGATTTTCGCCCACTGGTCCCAAGCGTTGTAGTCGCCCGTGGCGCGGGTCTCCGCCAGGCCGGGGTCATAATCCAGCCCCCATTCTGCGTCGCCGATCTTGCGCAATGAATCGCGGCCGAATTTCTCCCATTCCGCGTCGGTAAACGGGCCAAACGCCGTCCGGTTTTCCCGTATCCAGCGAATGCCGTCTGCTTCGCTGGCGAAGCGGTTGTCGAGCCCGAACGAAGCGCCGTTCTGGCGCCGTCCGGCCGCCGGAATGAAAGGACCGATATCGTTCAGCACCATGCGACGGATTGGCGAGTTCTCCATCGAGGCAATCCGCATGCCGATCACGCCGCCCATTGAGGTGCCGATCCAATCCACCTGCCGGGCGCCCAGCATCTCGATTACCTCGCCGACGACAGTTTCGTAGAGGGGGTAGCCGTAGTGGCCTTTGTCCTCCAGCCATTCGCTCTCGCCGCGTCCGGGCATATCCAGCGCCAGCACATAGTAGTGGTCGGACAGGGCCTCTGCGATATCGTCGAAATCGCGGGCGTTGCGGGAAATTCCATGCACGCACAGCAACACATTGCGATTGTGTACGTCGCCAAAGGCCCGATAGCCGATGGTGTGATGCTCACCGAACCAGTGATATTGCAGATAGTGCTGTTGCATGCGGCGGGCTCCGATTGGGATCGCGGGTGATCTGGTTGCCGGAATGATAGAGTGCGCCACCGCGAATAACCAAGGCCCATCCTGAACAGCTTGCGCCCACCCGCGTCATTTCCCTTTCGCTTTCCCGCAGTTCCGCATTAGCCTTGTCGGCAACGATATCTGAAAATTTGGGAAGACACGCACTATGAAACCGCAGGCATTGCAAGGTATCCGCGTTCTGGACCTGACCCAGATTTATCAAGGCCCCTACGCCAGCTTCCTGATGGCGATGGCCGGCGCCGAAGTCATCAAGATCGAGCCCATCGGCGGCGAGCGTACGCGGCGGGGAGGGGGCGTGGATACGCCGCTGGCCTTCGCCATGCTGAACTCGAACAAGAAAAGCATAACGCTCGACCTGAAATCGGCCCGCGGCAAGGAGTTGCTGCTGTCGTTGGTCGAGAAGGCGGACATGCTGATCGAAAACTATGCCGCCGGCACAATGGACCGCCTCGGCCTCGGTTGGGATGTGCTGCGCGCCCGCAATCCGCGCCTGATTTATGGCTCAGCCAACGGGTACGGCAGCTATGGGCCCGATTGGGATCAATTGGCCATGGATCACACCGTTCAAGCCATGAGCGGCATGATGAGCATCACAGGCGAAGACGGCGGCCCGCCCGCGCGGTCCGGCGGACAGGTCTGCGACTTCATGGGCGGGATTCACTTTTATGGCGCTCTGATGACCGCTTTGCTTGGCCGCGAGCGTACCGGCGTCGGCACCATGGTCGAATCTGCGATGCTGGAGGCGATCTACTTCAACATCTCCAGTGAATATTCGCACTATCACCGCACCGGCGAGATACCGCCGCGCCGCGGTGACAAGTCGGCAGGCCTGACGACGCCCTATGGCCGCTACGAGTGCAGGGATGGCGGTTGGGTCGCGTTGATCATCGTGAGCGAGGCGCAATGGAAAAGCCTGGCGCGCCTGATCGGACGGCCGGAACTGGCGGATGATCCGGCCTATGACGGCAATCCGAACCGCAATCCGAAGGAGCCCGAAATCAATGACATGATAACGGCCTGGACCATCACCCAAACCCGCGACGAAGCCTATGAAAAGATGAAGGCGGCCCGGATTCCAGTCGCCCCTGTCCGTGATGTGGAAGAGGTCATGAACGACCGCCATCTGCACGCCCGCGGCATGCTGAACCGCATGCACCATCCCTATATGGGCGACGTGGTCCTGCCCAGCTCGCCATTGCGACTGTTCGAGTATGAGACCAGCCCATTGCGGTTTTTCCCGGAAATTGGGGCGGACAAGCACGCGGTACTGGGCGAGCTGCTGGGATTGGACGATGCCGCCATCGACGAATTGTCCCGCTCTGGCGTGATCTGACGGCAGAGCGGCAACGGGAAAGGTTCGCCCATATGCCTGGAATGTTGATGCCACAGCATGAACTTCGCCGCGCTGCCTGGAATCTGGCCAGCGACAATGTCCGGGCTGGGGAGGAAGTGCTGATCGTGACCTCCTCAGACCAATATCCGGAAATTGTGGAGGCTCTGGTCAGCGCCTGCGATGCCGCCGGCGCGGGTGCGGTTACTGCCGCGATGATCGCGGCGCCTGCGGTAATGCGCGATTATCGCCACCCGCCCGCGGTCATCGCCGGCGTCGAACGGGCCGACCTGACCATTGTGGCGACCAGCCTGCGGTTCCCGCGGGCCTATGATGACCTGAGCGAGGCGCTGTTCGCCGCCGGCAAGCGCCAGGTGTTGATCAACAACGCGCCATTGGCGGATTTTGGCCGGGGCGCTTCGCTGGCCGATCCGGCCGAGTTGAGGGAGCGGACGACTGCGTTGGCACGGGCGGTGTCGCAAGGCGCTCGCGTCCGGGTGACCGCGCCGAATGGTACCGATCTGACCGTTGGCATTTGCCGCCCGAGCCTGCCGTTGACCGGTCACGCTGAAGACGATACCGGCTTTGGCTCATTTCCCTCCGGCGAGGCCATGACATCGCCGGCAGAAGGAACCGCCGAAGGGGTGTTTATCGCCGATAGCTTTGGCCAAGCCGTCTATCTGAACGGAGGCGGTCCGCCGCTCGGCCTGCTGGAGGACCCAATCCGGCTGGAGTTTGTCAAAGGACGGTGCATTCGCATCAGCGGCGGCAGCGCCGCAAAACGTCTGGAAGCCGTCCTGGCCCAAGCCAAAGACGATAATGCCTGGATGCTGGCGGAATTGGGGTTGGGAACCAATCCGTTCGCCCGCGAAATCGGCCACGTCGAAAACAAATTCCGTCTCGGCACCGCGCACATCGCGCTGGGCGACAACCACCTGATCGGATGGCGCGGCGCGCATATTTATGGTGGCACCTTGGTCAGCGATGTCCATGTCGATCTGGTTGCCAACGGCATCGCCATCGAAATCGACGGCAAGCCGGTGCAGCCCTGACGGTCAGAACCGCATTGGCGCGTTGATATTTTTTAGGTAGCGCCACCCGCGAACGCCGCGAACGGCCATGAATGCGGCAAGGAATGTGACGGCGTGGGTCAGAATCACCGATATCTCGGCCCAGCCCTCACCGACCGATCCGGCGGAATAGATGAAGGAAAACACCAACTCGACTGTGATAAAGCAAAAGAATGCAGCCGCGAGATAGGGCAGGGACGCCGCTTTTCCGCTGCGAATGCGGAAAGCGAACACAATAAAGACCGCCGCCAGCACCAGATAGATCGAGATGAAGCCAAGCGGCAGCGTGGTGGCGACGAAGCTGGTCCGGGCGAGGAAAAGCAGACTGACTCCCAGGCCGAGGATCGGTAGGCCGCCCATTTTCAACGCTTCCCGCGCGGCAGCTTCATCGGTGATAGGCGCCCAAAATCTGGCGGGCATCGCAGTATCTGGCATTGGCGATCAGCTCGATATTCTGTTCTGGCTTGGCAGCCGGACTCTGGGTTTGTCTCGAGGTGGGCGCTGTAGTGGCAAGGATCAACCGCTCGATCCCGCTTCAAAGACGTCCCCCAGAGCCGCAAATGGCCGCAAGTCCACGGCTTTAGTTCCGGGTCCGCCGATCCTCCGGCACCACCGTCCTGGCAACGCTGGCGTCCAGGGCTTCAAAGTCATGGTACCCGATGGTTTCGTACAATTCGGCCCGGGTCTGCATTTGGTCCAGATGATCGAACAAGGTGTCTTTTTCGGCCAGCTCGGCATAGACGCGTTCCATCGCCTTGGCCGCGACCCGCAGCGAGGATACAGGCCAGATAACGATTTTGCAGCCCATCGCCTCGAATTCGCTGGCGGTGAAGTAGGGTGTTTTGCCGAACTCCGTCATGTTCGCCATGAACGGCGCGCCGCACTCGGCCGCAAACCGGCGGAAGCCCGCGGCGTCCGTCACGCCATCGGCAAAGGCGTAGTCTGCGCCGGCCTCGACATAGGCCTTGGCGCGGGCGATGCCGCCGTCCAACCCCTCGTTGGCGACCGCATCGGTGCGGGCGACGATGCGCAAATGGGTGCGGGCCTTGCGGGCCGCCGCGATTTTCTCGCACATCTCCTGCGTCGTCACGAGCTGCTTGCCGTTCAGGTGGCCGCACTTCTTCGGCAAGACTTGGTCTTCCATCTGCATTGCGGCAGCGCCGGCTGCCTCCAACTCGCGCACGGTCCGCATGACGTTCATCACTTCGCCATAGCCTGTGTCGGCATCCACCAGGATCGGCAGGCGCGTTGCGCGATAGATCGTGCGGGTAAAGAAGCACAGCTCCTCTAACGCCAGGATCCCGACATCAGGGATGCCAAGCGATGCCGTAATGGCGGCGCCGCTGATATAGAGCGCCTCGAATCCTTGCTTTTTGGCCAATAATCCCGCCATGGCATTGTGTGCGCCGGGGACGCGCAGGATGCCGGGCCGGTCAACGAGGGCGGCGAACCGGTCGCCGGGCGATTCAGTGGGCCAGTCTGCGGCCTCGAGCCAAGTCATGGTATGGAAGTGCTCCGTTGCGTTTCTGAAAAATTGGCGCGACAGTGCCTCGCCTGTTGTTGGAAGGAAAGACTGTCATGCGCCAATTCCGTTTGCCAGCCACTTTTATGCGCGGCGGCACCAGCAAAGCCCTGGTGTTTCATGCCCGAGATCTGCCTGCGGACAGAACGTTGTGGCCCGACATCTTTCGCGCCGCCATCGGCGCCAACGATCCCTATGGCCGCCAACTCGACGGCATGGGCGGCGGCATTTCCTCTTTAAGCAAGGTTTGCGTCGTCGCGCCCAGCGCCCGTGAGGATGCGGATATCGACTACAGCTTTTTCCAACTATCGCCCAGCGCCGACACGGTGGATGAAAGCGCCAATTGCGGAAACATGTCCAGCGCAATGGGGCCGTTTGCGGTAGACGAGGGGCTGGTGAAGGTCGAGGGCGATCGGGCCCGGGTGCGCATCTATAACACCAACACGAAAAAGATCATCATCAGCCGGTTTGCCGTGGACGATGGCTTTTCCGCCGTCGATGGCGATTTTCCTCTGCCCGGCGTTGCGGGCCACGGTTCGGCAGTATCGCTGGACTTCCTCAAGCCCGGCGGCGCCCGCACTGGCAAAATCCTGCCGACCGGCCATGTCCGCGATGTGCTGACCTTGGCGGATGGCTCGACCATCGAAGCCAGCATGGTCGATGCCGCCAATCCCTGCGTGTTCGTGCGGGCTGCGGATGTCGGCGCGGCTGGCAACGAATCGCCGCTGGCGATGGATACCGACCTGGCCCTGCTGGACCGGCTCGAAGCCGTGCGCCGCGCCGCCAGCGTCGCTATGGGCATCACCGGCAACCTTGAAGAGGCGGCCAAAGTTACCAGCGCGCCGAAGGTTGCATTCGTCGCGCCGCCGATGCCGTCCCGGACCCTGGATGGCAAGACCATGGAGGCGGACGAGGTGGACCTGTTGGCCCGCATGATCTCGGTTGGCCAGCCGCACCGCGCCATACCGTTGACGGGTGCGCTATGCACATCGGTCGCCGCCAAGATCGTCGGCACTCTGGTGCACGAGGTCACGCGCCCGGGCGATAAAGTCCGCGTCGGTCAGGCTTCCGGCACCACCGTAGTCGACGCCGATGTCCGGCAGTTGGGCGACGGCTCCTGGCATGCGGAGACGGCAAGCGTATTTCGCACTCAGCGGCGGTTGATGGATGGCTTTGTCTACGTTTCCGCAGCGAAGAACCCCGGACTGCAAGCCCAACCCGCAGCGCGGGCGGCGGAGTGAGCATCATCCGGTTTCTTCGCCTTCAGCCTGAGGCGCGAGCGCAGCGAGCCTCGAAGGCGCGTGCGGTGCGGCAGACCCTTCGAGGGCGCCTTGGGGCGCCACCTCAGGGTGAAGGGTGTAACTTTCGAGGAACCAGGGAATATGACCGTGCAAAAACCCTTCACAGGCCCCTCGGTTTGGACTGGCAGCGATCTGGAGGCCGACCAAAGCTGGCGGCGGCCCTGGTCAGCATCGGACCTGGCGGAGATCGATGCGGCGCTGGGGCATGCCAAGAAGGTCGGCGCGGATTGGCTCGGCGTGACGCGGCAGACATTCCCTCTGTCCCGCGCGGCGGAGACGCTGGCCGGCGTCGCCGAGGCGCTGGAAAACGGTCGTGGCTTTGTGTTGTTGCAGGGCCTGCCGGTTCAGCGGTATGCGCCCGACGACCTGCGCCTGATCTGGATGGGGCTCGGCCATTGGCTGGGACAGCCGGTGACGCAGGACAACGCCGGGCAAATGATGCGCGATATTCAGGCCGAACCCGGCGACCTGGGGGCCAAACATGAGCGGGTCAAGGATGCGAGCGGCGGCGAATTCCTCTCGTCGAAGGCCCGTACGTACAGCAATGGCCTGCTGCGCTATCACACGGACAGAACCGACGTGGTCGGCCTCCTTATGGTGCGCCGTTCCGCATCCGGCGGCGAAAGCTCGGTCGCCAGCACTGCCGCAGTGCATAACGCCATCCTCGAACGCCGGCCCGACCTGCTGGAGTTGCTCTACCAGCCGATTTATCGCTCGCGTTTGGGAGAAGAGGTCGGCGGCGGCGATGAAGTCTACCCGCTGCCCGTGTTCGGCGTCGAAGCCGGCAAACTGACCAGCCATTACTCCCGCACCTATGTCGAAGCCGCCCAACTGATGCCGACCACGCCACGCATGAGCGACGCACAATGGGAGGCATTGGACATGTTGGCTGCTGTCGCTGACGAACTGGCGTTCCGGATGACTTTGGTCCCCGGCGACATGCAGTTGATCAACAGCCACATCACCTACCATGCCCGCACGGCGTTTCAGGATGACGCGGCGGCGGGGCAGGCTCGGCTGTTGCACCGGCTATGGCTGACCATGCCGAACAGCCGCGCCTTGCCTGCGGATCATGCCGTCCTCTGGAAAAGCGTCGCCGCAGGCGCGCCGAGGGGCGGAATCGCAGTAGCCTGAGAACTTTAGTCGGGCGCGCCTGTGTGACACGTTTGCTTCGCCACACAGACGGAGATGATAGACGAAATCGGATTTCGACTAAGGACGATACCTATGCCCGATACCCTGACCGGTTCCGGTTCGATGCCGGCGAATTTGACGCGCGATCTTGCTGACTGGATCAGTGGTTTCGATCGGGGCGACTTACCCGGAAATGTGCTTGGCGCGATGCGGCTGGCGCTGCTGGACACGATAGGCGTCGGCATTCATGGCCAGGGCGAGGAATGGACCGAAATTGCGCGGGATTGGGCGTTCGGCGCAACGGCCCCCGATGAAGACGACGCCGCGACTGTGTGGGGCGAAAGTGAGGCGCTATTGCGGACCTCGGATGCTGCATTCGTCAACGGCATAGCTGCACACGCGTTCGAGTTGGACGATTTCTGCCAGAAACTCCATCCCGGCGCGGTTGTCATTCCCGCGGCGATGGCGGTAGCGGAAGCGAATGACCGCAATCTCGGCCAGCTTTTGGCCGGCATCGCCATTGGCTATGAAACCATGATCCGGTTGTCGATAGCGCTGAACCCAAATGAGGCCCGGCTGCGCGGGTGGCATTTAACTGGGGTTTGCGGACCCCAGGGCGCCGCGGCCGCTGCCAGTTGGTTGATGTGGCTGGGCAGCGAGCAAACCGCCTGGGCGCTGGGTCTCGGCGCCACCCAGGGGTCCGGTCTTTTTGCCTTTAATGCGGACGGCGCTATGAGCAAGCGCTTCCACCCGGGGCGCGCCGCGCAGAGTGGCGTTATGGCCGCCGAGCTTGCCTACCGTGGCTTTTCGGGGCCGACGAAGGTGTTGGAAACCGCGGATGGGTCGTTCCTGAATGCCTTCAGCGACCATGCCGACGGCGCGAAATTGCTGGATGGATTGGGATCGCGTTGGGAGTTGCGGACCACGAACTTCAAACCATTCTCGTGTTGCGGCTCGGTACATGCCTATAACGATGCGGCGATTGCGATCCGCCAGAAGCTGGGCCGTGCGCCATTGCCGGGCGAGCGGGTAGTGACCGGGTTGGCCAAGGTGGTGGATGTGCAATGCGGCTATCCATACGCCCCCAGCACATCGCTGTTCGCACAAATGTCGGCCCGGTACTGCATTGCGGTTGCGCTGTTGGATGGAGCGGTATTGCCGGACCAGTTCACCGAAGAACGGATGGCGTCCCCCGATGTCTGTGAACTGGCTCAGCGAATCGAGATTGTCGGCGATCCGCACCTGGACGCGATTTATCCGGCCAAATACCCTGGATGGGTCGAAGTTCATACGGCAGACGGCGTAGTTCGGGAATACCGGGACAACCCTTCCGGCGCCCATGACTCGCCGAATTTCAACGCTGGCCTGATGAGCAAGTACGATGCGTTATTGGGCGACAAAGGGCAGGCGCTGAAGGCGATGATCCTGGAAGCCCCGCCAGCTACGCCAGTACGATCTATTGTTCAGGCGATGGCGGCGAAATAGCCTCCGCGTGGGTCTGCATCCGTCAGCG
>JAPOJR010000078.1 GCA_029978325.1 Alphaproteobacteria bacterium
TCCAGCAGGGGCAGGTAGTCGTAGGCCGACACATCACAGGCCGCGCCCGGGTAGCGGTTCCAATACCAGGTGCCGCCAACATCCGAGCCTTTCTCGACGATGCGGATGCTCTCGACACCGCGTTCACGCAGGCGCGCTGCGGTGAGGAGGGCCGAAAAGCCACCGCCGATGAAGACGCATTCCGAGTATTCTTCGACCGGATCGCGGTCGATCTGCTGCTCGGCCCACGGGTCCGTTTCGTATTTCGCCAGATCGCCGGTTAGTTCTGACGTGTATTGGCTAAGCCCATTGGGGCGGGCATTGAGGCGTTTGTCCCGCTCTTCAGCAAACTTCGCCTTGATGCGGTCGTAGTATTCCTGCGGCTTGTCGGTTGCGACCGTCGGGTCGAACGCAGCGCGGCGGGCCTGTTTGTTGGGATCGGTATGGCCAGCACCGGCCGGTTTTACTTTGGTCTCGGACATGAGAGTACTTCCACCTCAGTTCAATTTCAGAACCTGAATGGCATCCACCCAGCGTCGGGGCAGGGCAGATGCCATCCTGTCATGATGCAATCAAACACCGGTCTTGCCGCTATGACAAGCGCGACCGGCATTGCGCGTTACGCGGCAGCGCGCACCAGTTTGCCAGGCAAAGCGCCGGTGGGCTCACCGTTTTCGAAGATCGGGACCCCGGAAACCAGGGTTGCGACATAGCCATCAGCGCGTTGCACCAGGCGCCGGCCACCGGCGGGCAGGTCGAAAATCACCTCTGGCCGGCGGATTTGCAGGGCATCGTAGTCGATAATGTTGACATCAGCCTTTTTGCCGGCTTGCAGGCGGCCGCGGTCCTTGAAGCCAAAGAAATCGGCAGTTTCGCTGGTGATGCGCCGCACCGCCCATTCCAGTGGGAATTTCTCGCCATGGGTGCGGTCGCGGGTCCAGTGGGTCAACATGAAGGTTGGCATACTGGCATCGCAAATCTGGCCGCAATGCGCGCCGCCATCGCCCAGGCCGATGATCGTGGCTGGGTCCTGCATGACCTCATAGACCGGCTCCAGGTCGCCGGTGTGAAAATTGGTCACTGGGAACATGATCATGCCCTTGCCTTCGCCGGCCGTCAGGAAATCATAGACGAATTCCTGCGACTCCTGGCCGGCAGAGCGGGCGGCGGTTTCGACGTTCGCTTCCTCCGGCGGCTCGTACTGCGGCGGGTCATCCATCACATACATGCGGTCCCACCGGGTCGCGATGGCCCGTTGCAGAGGAGGCAACTTACCCAGCAATTCGTCCGAGTTTTCCTCCGCCAAAATTTTGGCGCGCATGGCTGGATCTTTCAGCTTGGCCAGGCGCTCTTCATGCGGCAGGCCGTTGAGCGCAGCAAAGCTGGGACGGCCGCTGAACGGGGTTAGCGACGTGGAGAGGCCAAGGATAACGCCCACAGCGCGGTTCGCCACCTGCGCTGTCACGCTGGCGCCGGCGTCGCGCGCGTCATGCACGCCCTTCATCAGCCGCGGCACCCGATCCGGGTCGGAATAGCGACCGGTCAACAGGAACCAAAGCGGCCGCCCGGTTTCCTGCCCGA
The DNA here is from genome assembly GCA_029978325.1 of Alphaproteobacteria bacterium. GTDB lineage: Bacteria > Pseudomonadota > Alphaproteobacteria > Bin95 > Bin95 > JACKII01. The sequence continues at coordinate 1,561 of JAPOJR010000078.1, forward strand.
CGGTCTTCATCCACTCGAACTCGCCCGCTTCATCCTCAAAGTCGTTGAGCATGCCGAATGCGCCGTGATCGACGCTCTTGAACGCCTTGCCGATGCCGATCAACTCGTCGGCCTTGGCATAGCGGGCAGGCACCCGCTCGCCCTTGGTAGTGCGATGCGATTCGGTGCGGCTGGTGGTAAAGCCAAACGCGCCGGCCTTCAGACCTTCCTCGGTCAATTGCCGCATTTTTTCGATATCGTCGGGCGTCGCGTCTTCAAAATCGATGGCGCGTTGGCCCATCACATAGACGCGCAAAGGATGGTGCGGCACCTGTGCAGCGACATCGATGGCCCGCGGTTGACGCTCAACGGCATCCAGGAATTCCGGGAAGCTTTCCCAATCCCACTTCAGGCCCTCGTTCAGCACGATGCCGGGAATATCCTCGACGCCTTCCATCAGATCGACCAGGGCATCGCGATCTTCCGGGCGGCAAGGCGCAAAACCGACGCCACAATTGCCGAACATCACCGTGGTCACGCCGTGCCAGGACGACGGCGCCAGCATCGGATCCCAGGTCGCCTGGCCATCATAGTGGGTATGCACGTCGACCCAACCGGGCGTTACCAGTTTGCCGGTGGCGTCGTATTCCTTTTTGCCCGGCCCTGCGGTGCCGCCGACCGAGGTGATTTTGCCATCGTCAATCGCGACGTCGCCGACGAATTTGGGCGCACCGGTGCCGTCGACGATGGTGCCTCCACGGATCACTACGTCATGCATAATAATCTGCCTTTCTGGGTGGTTTCCCTTTGCCGCCGATGCTAGTCGCTATTGGAGACCTTGTGCAAGTTGATAGGCGATTTTCTCGGCTGGTTGTGCAATTCACCTGTCGGATTAGATCGGGTGGCCTAAAGTCCGTAGTTGAGCTTTGCCAGGATGTTGCGTTGTACCTCGCTGGAGCCGCCGAAAACGGTGGCGGCGCGGAACCCATAATAACGGGCCGCGGCACTTGCCTCGTCAGGGCTGGAGACACCGTCAAACTCATTTGACCGGTCAATGGCGGTTTCGAGTTGCTCGAACGGCAGGGCATAGAGGCCGGCGGCTTCCATGATCATTTCGGTCGCCTTCTGTGTCGCCTCACTGCCGCGCAGCTTGATGATCGAGGCCGATGCGCCCGGGTTCTGGCCGGTTGTCAACGACGATAGCATGCGCAACTCGGATACGCTGACGGCCTGCGCTTCAACTTCCAACTCGGCGAGGCGTTTGCGGAATGCCGGGTCATTGATAGCCCCGCAATCGCGCGCCAGCTTGCGCAGGCGCATCAGGTTCACGTTGATGCGGCCGGTGTAGAAATTGCCGCCGCGTTCAAATTCCAACAGGTATTTAGCGACGGTCCAGCCGTCGTTTTCATCGCCGACGCGGTTGGCTTGGGGAACCCGCACATCGGTGAAAAACACCTGGTTGACCTCGTGATGGCCGCCCAGGGTGATGAGCGGGCGCACCTCGATGCCGGGCGTCGTCATCGGGATCAGAAGAAAGGAAATGCCCTGTTGCGGCTTGCCGTCTGTCGACGTTCGGACCAGCGCAAACATCCAGTCGGCGAAATGGGCGTGGGTGGTCCAGATCTTTGAGCCGTTGATGACATAGTCGTCGCCATCCTTGACCGCGCGGGTTTTCAGCGACGCCAGGTCCGATCCGGAGCCGGGCTCGCTGTAGCCCTGGCACCAATAGTCGTCGGTTGCCAGAATGCGCGGCAGGAAGTGCGCCTTCTGCTCGTCGGTGCCGTAGCGCATGATCACCGGCCCCACCATCCGCAGGCCCAATGGGATCACCGGCGGTGCGCCGGCCTCTGCGGTTTCGCACTCAAAGATGAACTTCTGGCTGACGGACCAGCCGGGGCCGCCATGCTCCTCCGGCCAGTTGGGGGCGATCCAGCCCCTGTTGTAGAGGATTTTCTGCCAGCGGACCGCATCGTCGCGGTCCGGGAAGATCAAGGAGCCGTCACGCCAGCGGGTGCGGATATCGTCCGGCAGCTCCGAGGCGAGAAAGGCGCGGACCTCGTCGCGGAAGGCGAGGTCGGCTTCGGTGAATTGCATGTCCATGGGGCTGCATCCTCTATACCCTGGGGCGGTCGCATTCGGTGTCTGCGCCAGCCTAACATTCCAATGGTGCCCTGAGTAGAGCCCAGGCCCTACAATCCCAGCACCAGCTTTGCCAGGATGTTCTTCTGTACCTCGCTGGAGCCGCCCATGATGGTCATGGCGCGGTTCTCGAAATAGCGGTTGGCGGCCTCCACCTCCTCGGCCAGGTGCGGGCCGGGCGCGTTGGCGGCGTCGAAGGGGGCGTGCGGGATGGCGTATTCGCCGGCGGCCATCATCGTCAGTTCCGAGACCAGCTCGTTCACCTCCGACCCGCGCAGCTTCGCCGCTGAGGATTCCGGGCCGGGGTTGCCGCCCGCCTCCATGCGGGAGAGCAGGCGTTGCGAGCCGACATGCAGCGTCTCGGCCTCGATCCTCGCCTCGGCCATGCGGCGAAGGAAGGCCGGGTCCTGGTCCGCGCCGGTCAGGCTGGCGAGGCGGCGCAGGCGCACCAGGTTTGTTGCCAGCCAGCCGCCATAGAAATTGCCGCCGCGCTCGAACTCCAGCAGGTATTTGGCGACGGTCCAGCCGTCGTTCTCCTCACCGACACGGAGGGAGTCCGGCACGCGCACGTCGTCGAAAAACACCTGGTTCAGTTCGTGATCGTTGCCGATGGTGATCAGCGGCCGGACGGAGAGGCCGGGCGTATCCATCGGCAGCATGACGAAGCTGATGCCGGCCTGCGGCTTGCCCTCTGTCGAGGTGCGCACCAGCGCGAACATCCAGTCGGCGGCGTGAGCGTGGCTGGTCCAGATCTTCGAGCCATTGATCACGTATTCGTCGCCATCCCGAACGGCCCGTGTGCTGAGCGCGGCGAGGTCGGAGCCGGAGCCGGGCTCCGAATAGCCCTGGCACCAATAGTCGTCGCAGGCCAGCACGCGGGGCAGGAAGCGGGCCTTCTGCTCCGGCGTGCCGAATTTCATCAGGACCGGGCCGATCATGTGCGTGCCGGTGGCCATGACCGGCGGCGCGCCGGCTTCGGCGCAGGTCATCTCGAACAGGTGCTGGCGGCGCACATCCCAGCCGGTGCCGCCGTATTCCGCGGGCCAGTGCGGCGCGGCCCAGCCTTGCGTGTGCAGGATGCGCTGCCAGCGGATTGCGTCCTCCGGCACGGTGAAAAGGGCGGAGCCGTTCAGCCAGCGCTCGCGGATATCATCCGGCAGGTTGGCGGCGAGCCAGGCTTGGACTTCAGCGACGAAGGTGGCGTCATTGGTGGCGGCGTCGTCAGGGGCGGCGGTGTTTTGCATCGGGCGTCTCCGGTTTCGGCCTATGGCAGCGGAGTTTAGCGGCAAAGGTCAAGGGGCGATCCTCCGCCCATCGGGAACGGGCTTGATCTGGGCCGGCAAAGCGTCTCTCGTTAGTGCCAGAGTTTCCCCAAAGCGAAATGCCTGCCCATGTCTTCCACAGCTTCCCTCGATACCATGTTCCAGACCGCCGTCGCTTCCGGCAAGGTCGCCGGCGTCGCCGCCATGGCGGCCAGGGCTGACGGCACGGTGCTCTATCAGGGCGCGCATGGTGTCCGCCGCGTCGGCGATGCCCAGCCGGTGACGGACGACACGGTGTTCTGGCTCGCCTCCATGACCAAAGCGATCACCTGTGTCGGCATGCTGCAACTGATCGAGCAGGGCAGGGCCGCTATGGACCAGCCGGCGGCGGAACTGCTGCCCGCTCTGGCGAACCCGCAGGTGCTGACCGGGTGGAGCGCCGACGGCAAGCCGCAACTGCGCCCGGCGAGCAAGCCGATCACCGTCCGCCACCTGCTGACCCATACCAACGGCATGAACATCTTCATGTGGGACCCGGACATGGCCCGCTATATGGAGACCACTGGCACACCGCGCGAGATCGACCCGGACGAGCCGAAGCTGAACCTGCCGCTGATGTTCGAGCCGGGCGAGCGCTGGCAGTATTCCTCCGGCATCGACTGGGCCGGTGTGGTGATGGAGGCGATCACCGGCAAGAAGCTGGGTGTTTATCTGAAGGAGGCGATTTTCGATCCGCTCGGCATGGATAGCACCGGCTTTGCCCGCACGGATTCGATGTATGCGCGTCAGGCCTCGCTGCACCTGCGCCAGGCGGACGGCTCGCTGGCGCCGCAGCAGATGGGGCCGAACCGCCCGCCGCGGATCGAGCGTGGCGGCGGCGGGCTCTATTCGACCACCGGCGACTACATGACCTTCATGCTGGAACTGCTGAACGATGGTGGCCGGCTGCTGAAGCCGGAGACCATGCCGCTGGTGCGCGAGAACCAGATGGGCGACCTGCGCGTGACCCCGATGATCACCACCAACCCACCGCTTTCCTATGACGCCGAGTTCTTCCCCGGCGTGCCAAAGGCCTGGACCGCAGCCTTTCTCACCAACCTGGAGGACGCGCCGACCGGGCGCAGCGCCGGCTCGCTGGCCTGGGCGGGGCTTACCAACTGTTACCAGTGGATCGACCCGAAGAAGGGCGTTGCCGGCATCGTGCTGGCCCAGCACCATCCGTTCGCCGACCCGGCCGTGCTCGACCTGCTTTATGGGCTGGAGCGGCATGTCTACGAACACCTGGCTTAAGGAGCCTTACCATCATGGAATTCCGTAATCTTGGCAGGTCCGGCCTGCGCGTATCCGCTGTCGGTCTTGGCTGCAACAATTTTGGCGGCCGGGTAAAAGACCTGGAGCAGACCCGCGCTGTTATCCATGCCGCGTTCGATGCCGGCATCACTTTGTTCGACACCGCGGATCGGTATGGCGATTTCGGCGGCTCGGAAACGCAAATGGGCAAGGTGTTGGGGGCCAAGCGCAAGGATATCGTGCTGGCCACGAAATTCGGCGGCGCCATGGACAACGGCCCGCGCAAGGGGGCGTCGCGTAGATGGATCATGCAGTCGGTCGAAGATTCGCTGAAACGCCTGCAAACCGACTGGATCGACCTGTATCAACTGCACTTCCCCGACGCCAACACGCCGATTGAGGAGACGCTGCGCGCGCTTACCGACCTCGTGCAACAGGGCAAGGTCCGCTATATCGGCTCCTCCAATCTGCAACCTTGGGAGATGGTCGAGGCCAGCTTTACCGCGGAAGTGAAAAACCTGGTGCCCTTCATCTCAGCCCAGGAAGAATACAGCATGGTGGTGCGCGACATCGAGGCGAACCTGCTGCCCGTGGCGCGCCGCTATGGTTATGGCCTTTTGCCGTACTACCCGCTGGCCAACGGCCTGCTGACCGGCAAGTACAAGCCGGACGTCATGCCGGAAGGCGCGCGTCTGACGCTCGATCCGACCAAGAGCGATAACAAATACATCAACGACAAGAACTGGGGGCGGGTCGAACAGCTCACGGCATTTTGCCAGGAACGCGGCCACACGCTGTTGGAACTGGCTTTTGCCTGGCTGCTGGCTGAGCCGGCGACCTCCAGCGTCATCGCCGGCGCGACCAAGCCAGAGCAGGTCCACGCCAACGCCGCGGCCGCCAATTGGAAGCTGTCGAGCGAAGAACTCGCCGCCGTCAACAAAATCATCGCCTAGCTCGATCCAACGGTTTCTCAGATCCGGCGCCGATGGGGCGCCGCGATCCGGTCCCGGCCACCAGGAGTTCCACCGATGTTTGAACGGATAGATCGCGCGATTGCCGGCGCTGTCGCCGCCAGGCGTGTCCCGGGCGTTGTCGCCATGGTTCAGAGCGCCGAAGGCAAAACGCTCTATGAGACCGCCCAGGGTGTGCGCAGCCTCGCGACGGGCGTGCCGATGACGCTGGATACGGTCTGCATGATCTTTTCCATGACCAAGGCCATAACCTCGGTCTGCGCGCTGCAGCAGGTGGAGGCCGGCAAAATCGGCTTTGACGATCCGCTCGACGACCTGTTGCCGCCGCTTGCCGACCGCCCGGTGTTAGAGGGCTTTGACGACGCCGGGCAGCCGATCCTGAGGCCGAAAAAGGGTCCGATCACGCTACGCCGTTTGCTGACGCACACGTCCGGTTTTGTCTACGATACCTGGAACGAAAACGCCAAGCGTTACATGGAGGTGGCTAAGGTCCCCAGTCTGCGCTTGCGCCAGAAGGCTGGGCTGCTGATGCCGCTCGCCCGCGATCCGGGGGAGAAGTGGGAGTATTCCATCGGCATCGACTGGGTGGGGCAGGCGGTTGAGGCGCTTAGCGGTCAGACCCTGGGTGCCTACATGGCGGAGCGGGTCTTTCAACCGCTCGGCATGACCAGCACCATCTATGATCCGACGCCGGCATTGGAGGCGCGCAAGGCCCAGGTGCATGCGCGACAGCCGGACGGCTCGCTCAAGCCGATCGAGATGCCAAAGGCGGAAAAGCCGGAATTCGACGGCGGAGGCGGCGGTTTGCATTCGACGGTCGTCGATTACATGCGGTTTTCCCAATGCATTCTGAACGGCGGCGCGCCGCTGCTGAAGCCGGAGACCATGCCGCTGGTGCGCGAGAACCAAATGGGCGACCTGCGCGTCACGCCATTGCCGACCCACAACCCTCAACTCTCGAACCCCGCCGAATTCTTCCCAGGCCTGCCGAAAGTCTGGAGCGCAGCCTTTATGCTGAACCTGGAGCAAGCACCGACCGGACGCAGCGCCGGGTCGATGGCGTGGGCCGGGCTTGGCAATTGTTATCACTGGATCGACCCGACCAAGCGGGTTTGCGGTACGATCCTGACCCAGGTCCTGCCGTTCTGCGATGCAGAGGTTTTGGGCCTGCTCGATCTTTTGGAACGCGATACCTACGCCGCCATAGGCTGACGGCATTCTTGAAGGGACGATTGTGATGACAAATCAGACCAGCACTGACGGCCTCGTCTTTGTCGGCTGCAACATGCAGCCGGAAGACGGCCATGGCCATGGGCACCCGCACGCCAAGCCCAAGCGCCGGGAGGTGGTGGTCAACGGCAAGCGGGTCAAGACCGTGGATATCCATGCCCATTGCGTCGTGCCGGAAGCGATCGCTCTGATGGGGCATAGCCTCGGCGGCCCTGGCTTGCGGACCGACCTGGATATGGGCAGTGCCGTCGATATCCGTCTGGGCGTGATGGATGCGCAGGGTATCGATGTGGAGGCGTTGAGCATAAACCCGAATTGGTACCGCATCGATGACCGCGACCAGGCGGCGAAAATCATCGAGATTCAGAACGAGGCCCTGGCGGAAGCCTGCGCGGCCAATCCGGACCGCTTTGTTGCCTTCGCCTCGGTTGCCCTGCAATTCCCGGAATTGGCGGCGGCGCAGTTGGAAGAAGGGGTTAAGAAATACGGCCTGCGCGGCGCTGCTATCGGCGGCAATGTCGCCGGCGACGAGATCGCCGACCCGAAATTTCATCCGTTCTGGGCCAAGGCCGAAGAATTGGGCGTTTTGGTCTTCATCCACCCGCAGGGCGATGGCGCGCCGTCTCAGTTGGGCCATCGGTTCAAGGGCAATGGCTATCTGAGCAACGTGATCGGCAACCCGCTGGAAACCACCATCGCGCTGTCGCACCTGATCTTTGAAGGCACGTTGGATCGATTCCCCGGGCTGAAGATCTGCGCGGCCCACGCCGGCGGGTTCCTGCCGTCCTATGCCGGCCGGTTCGACCGCGGCTGCCCGACCCGGCCTGATCTCTGTCCGGGCGGTGAGCATGGCTGTATCGAGAAAGCGCCGTCGGAATATCTGAAGCAACTGTATTACGACACCATGCTGTTCCGCCCCGAAGGCGTGCGCCACCTGGCGGCGGAAGTGGGTGTCAGCCAGTTGATGGTCGGCACGGACTACCCCTATCCCTGGACCGATACAGCCATCGACCTGATCCTGGAAACCCCAGGCCTCACCGACGAAGACCGGGTGGCGATCCTGGGTGGGACGGCTGCGAAGTTGATGGGGATCAGCTAGCAAATAGGATGCCCCGGCAGCCGATCATTGCCGCCGCCGGTACTCCTATTCGGCGACCATCAGAATGTGCAGATACCGCGGCCCATGCGCGCCGCGGATATTCACAGCCTCGATATCTGCCGTGCCGCTGGTGCCGGTCACCAGCGACATGATCCGCGGCAGGGCAGGGGCGTCCGGCCCGAACACGCTTTCCAGATAGCGGCCGATGCCGTCCTTCCGCACTACGGCGACATGATGCAGCCCGAGGAAGTTGTGCAGCATCGGCGTTTCCGGGCCGGAGCGGAAGATCAGGCTGCCGGTTTCGGCGACGCCGCCCTCGGCGAGGGTCACGGCGACCGGCTGGTTCGGCGTGATGGCGGTGGAGGCGTTGACGCCGCTCCAGTCCAATTCCGCCAGTACCGGCGCAATGGCGGCTTCGGCAGGCAAGCCTTTGGCAGCAAGGTAGGCCGCGACCGCTGCTGGCACGTCCTCCAGCGAGGCGATGTGGGCGACCGTGGCGGTCAGGCGCTCGCTGGTGGCCATGGCTTCGAAGCGGGCGAGGGTGTCCTGCTCGGTGAACGTCGGCTGGGTCGCGCTGGCGTCGGGCACCAGGCCGGCACGCTCGGCAGCGATGGCCTCGGGCGAGGGCAGAGCCTGGCCACGGCCAGACGCAATGCGGGCGAAAATGCGGCTGCGGGCGTCGCTCATCGGCCTTGCCTCCGCTTGTACTGCGTCATGAAGGTGGGGCCCGTCGGACGGGGGAAGTCGCGGCCCTGGGTCCAACCACCGGCCAGAGGAAGCTTTGCAATCATGCCGCGCGGTCCGGCCCAAAGCCGCAGCGCGTAGTTCGCCAAGCCCGATACCAGCCGGTAGAGGCTCGGGCGCACGGCGACCCAAGCCCACGCCTGCACCGCCAGCTTGGCCGGTTTCGGCACCAGATTGCGCCGCCAGGTGTCGTCTCTCAAAGAGCGGATCAGGTCAGGCAGCGGAATCTTGACTGGGCAGACCTCCTGGCAGCGACCGTTCAGGGTGCAGGCGTGCGGTAGGTCCTTGGCGACTTCGAGGGATTGCAGGGCAGGGGTCAGCACGCTGCCCATCGGCCCCGGATAGGTGGAGCCATATGGATGGCCGCCGATGGCGCCATAGACCGGGCAGTGGTTGATGCAGGCGGCGCAGCGGATGCAGCGCAGCATCGGGCGCATCTCGCTTGCCAGCATCTGCGTGCGGCCATTGTCGACCAGGACGATGTGCATGGCCTCCGGCCCGGTGGTCTCGTCCTCGCGGCGGGGGCCGGTGAAGAAGCTGGTGTACTGGGTAAACTCTGTGCCGAGCGCCGAGCGGGCCAGCAGGCGCAGCAGCACCAGGGCGTGCTGCGGCTCCGGCACCACTTTCTCGATACCGGCGGTGACGATGTGCATGCCCGGCAGCTCGGTGGTGAGTTCCGCGTTGCCCTCGTTCGTGACCGTGACGACCGTGCCCGTCGATGCGATCAGGAAGTTCGCGCCGGAAATGCCGACATCGGCGGCGACGTATTTGGGGCGGAGTTCGCCGCGGGCGCTCTCCACCAGCGTGCCGACCTCGCCATCGATCTTCGGCTCCTTGTGGTGATGCGCGAAGAGGTCGGCCACCTCCTCCCGCGTCTTGTGCATGGCCGGGATGACGATGTGGGAGGGCGGCTCGTCGGCAAGCTGGATGATGTGCTCGGCCAGGTCGGTCTCGACCCGCTCGATGCCGGCGGCGGCCAGCGCCTTGGGCAGGCCGATTTCCTCACCCAGCATGGATTTGACGCGCGTCACCGATTTCGCGTCGGCCTGGCGGCAGAGGTCGATGACGATCTTGCACGCCTGTTCCGGCGTCTCCGCCCAATGGACGACCGCGCCGGCGGCGGTGGCGTTCTTTTCGAACTCTGCCAGGTAGTGGTCGAGGTGTGCGAGGGTGTGGTCCTTGATATTCTTGGCGACCTCGCGCGTCGCCTCGAACTCCGGATAGGCCTTCAGCACATCGACGCGGCGGCGCTGCAACAGGCCGGTGGTGCGGTCGAGCGCAATCTTCAGCGAGGGCTTGGTGACAGCCTCGGCCGCGTCGCGTTTGAAATTGGCGGGGGAGCGGAGGGCGGTGCTCATCGGCCGGCGACTCCCTTGCCGTCGGCCATGCCCGCCAGGATTTCGACCGGATGGAACACACGGATGTCGCTGCGCCCCTCGCGGGAGAGCTTGCCGGCGATGTTCATCAGGCAACCGAGATCGGCGGCCAGCAGTGTGTCCGCTCCGGTCGCCGCGATCTGGCGGGTCTTGTCCGAGACGATGGCGGTGGAGATTTCCGGATACTTCACCGCAAACGTGCCGCCAAAGCCACAGCACGCGGTCTCTCCCTCCAGCGGCAGGATTTCCAGGCCATCGACCTGTTCCAGCAGCTTCAGCGGCTGCGCATAGATGCCGAGTTCGCGCAGGCCGGCGCAGGTGTGGTGGTAGGTTGCCTTGGCCGGGAAGCGCACGCCCTCAGGCCGCCAGTTACGCACTTCGGAGAGGAAGGAGAGAATCTCATAGGACTTGGCAGCGACCTGCTCCGCCCGTCGTTTCCACGCCGGATCGTCGGCAAGCAGTTCCGGATAGTGCGTCTTGACCGTGCCGAGGCAGGAGCCGGAGGGTGCCACCACATAATCGAACGGCTCGAACGCCGCGACCACGCGCTTCGCCAGGGTCTTCGCCTCCCCCCGCGCGCCGGAGTTGAGGGCCGGCTGGCCGCAGCAGGTCTGGGTCTCCGGCACGGAGACGCTACAGCCGGCCTGCTCTAACAGCTTTAGCGTGGCAAAGCCGATCTCGGGCCGCATGGCATCGACCAGGCAGGTGACCAACAGGCCGACATGGGGATGTACTTTTGTCATGCGGGTGTTTTAGCGGGCCTGGCTAATTCTGGCGAGCGCGGGCCAAACTGCGCCCGCTCAACGCGGCAATCGGCCCGAGCGCCAGCTGGTGCGCCATCATCACGCCGGCGCCACCAGCCGCCCAGCCGAACGGCAGAGCCAGCGCGCAAAACAATCCCAGCAACAACCATGCATCCCGCGCCCGGTGCGACTCCAACCGAAGCGCCGTCAACTCGATCCATTGCGCGGCGACAAAGCACCGTGCAGCCAGGACAAACCCGGCGACGGTCAACGGACCGGATGCATCGGCGTACGCAGGGCCATACAGAATGGCCAATACCTGCGGGGCAAACATAGTGAAGGCGATCAGGCCCGCCGTCGCCACGGCTCCCAGGCACAAGCGCAACTGCCGCCGCAGCGCCTGCCATGACTGAGAGCCCGCTTCAATGCTCGCCAGCCTTGGCTGGAACCATTGCGCCAGGCTTTGGGCCGCAAAGCTGGCCAGCATCAGCAGCCGCAGCGCCGCATTATAAAGCCCTGCCGCGGCTTCCCCCAGCGCCAGCCGCACCAAAATCGTATCGATCTGACCATAGAGCACGCCTGGCATTTGGCTGGCGACGAACGGCAAAGCCTCCCGTAGACGGACTTGGCCTGTGGAACCTTCGAGCCCCCGCGTTGGAAGACAGCGCCAGGCGGCATAGACGAGCGCCAGCGATTGCCCGAGGCGCACCACGCACCACACCACCGCTATGGCCATGGCTCCCGAGCCGTGCCAACCCAAAATCCCGCCCAGCAAAGCGAGATTGGCTGGGACGGCTATCAGAGCAACGGGTTGCTCAAATCTTTGGGCTCTAAGCGCTGCGATGACTATGTCGGCCACGCCTGTCAGCATAGCCACAAGCGTCAGAGAAAGGGTCAGGTCGGCCGGGGCCAGGCTGAGCATTGATGATGCAGCATAGGCAATCGCTAAAATCGGAGGCGTTAAAAGGGCCAGTGCCGCCAGAGAGCAGGCCAACATTATCCGAGCTGCCTCTGGCCTGCGTGCGCTTCTGTCCAGCAGCCACGCGCTAAGGCCAGCCGCCGGCAATAGACCAAGCACACTCGCCGTTGCAAAGGCAGCGGCGAACCCACCGTACTCCGGCGGTGTCCAGAATCCGGCAAGCAGCAGCATCGCTAGGCCGGGGCCAACCAGCCGTGCCGCCTGACTGGCCAGCAGCAGCGACGCTTGCACGATCATCTGGCGCACCTTGGTAGTCCTCGCAGTTGCCGCTATGCCAAGTGAGAATTCATCCAAAGGTTGCAGAGTGGATCGGTTCTAGGCAACAGACCTTTTCCGACAGAAACGGAAAACAGGCTTGGACGCATTGACACGCTGTCCTAGGTTGCCACGGCAAGTTTGCCAGAAAAGGTCTGCCCGAATGACCGCAATTACCGCTCAACCCGTCAGCGAGACCCGCGTCCTGTCGCTGATCGGCATCGGCCACTTCCTCAGCCATTTCTATATTCTTTGCCTGCCGCCTATGCTGCCAGTGTTCGCGGCGGAATTCGGCGTTGGCTATGCGATGCTGGGAGGTGCGATTGCCGGCTATGCCTGGATTGGCGGGGTGTTGCAGGCGCCCGTAGGCGTGCTGCTGGACCGGATCGGCGCGCGGCAGATGCTGGCTGCAGGCCTTGGCCTGAATGCTCTGGCCATTGCTGCGATCGGCCTTTCGGACAATTTTTGGACCTTTGCTGTATTCGCCGTTCTGGCCGGGGTCGGCAACGCGGTGTTTCACCCTGTGGACTATGCTATAATCGCGGCAAAGATCGGGGAAAAGCGGCTTGGCCGGGCGTATTCATTGCACACGTTCTCCGGCTTCTTCGGCGGCGGCGTCGCACCGGTCGCGATGGTTGGCTTGGCGGCTGCCTTCGACTGGCGCATGGCCTTTATTATCGTCGGGCTGGCCGGCGTCGCCGCAGCTGTGGTGATCCTGATGCAGGGCGATGCGCTGGCGGGCGAACGGGTCGAGCCCAAGGCCAAGGTCGCCGGCGAAAAGTCGAAGTCTGTGCTGCTGACCGCGCCGGTGCTGCTGTATTTTCTGTTCTTGGCAACTTATGGGCTGGCGACCGGCGGCGTCGGCAGCCAGGGCGTCGTTGCCATGGTGCATATGGGGCTGA
>JAPOJR010000079.1 GCA_029978325.1 Alphaproteobacteria bacterium
GGCCGAAATTAGACGCGGCGGACATTAGAGCACATCCCAATTCGGTTGGATCGGGATCTGCGCGAACTTTACAAAACTAACGCATCGTACCCGGATCAAATGAGTCCATTTGATCGGTCGATGCTCTACAGGAATGGCTGATAGCTGGCGCCGTTCCAGCGGAAACCTTCGCCCATCGCCTCCACATAGCCAACGGCTGGGAAGGGCATGTGGTAGCCGGTGATCAGGATACGGTCTGCGGCGGCCATGCTCAGCACTTTCTTGCGCGTCGCGGCGGCGCCATCCTTGTCCATGTCAAAGCGCACGTGCCAGTCTGGCCGCTGCATGCTCATGACGAAGTGGTTGCAACTGTCGCCGATCAGCAACAGGCGCTTGCCCTCGCTTTCAATGTGGTAGGCCATATGGCCTGGCGTATGGCCGAACGCGGCGATCGAAGTGATGCCGCTGGCAACGCTGCCCTCGTTGCCGAGGAACGTGGTTTTCCCCGCCACGGGCACGATATTGGACTTTACCAGTTTGCCGACCGGGTTGTCGGCCTTGTCCGGCGCGGACCAGAAGTCGTATTCGATCTGGCCGGTGACGTACCGGGCATTGGGGAAAGCGGGTTTGCCGTCTTCCATCATCCCGCCGATATGGTCTGGGTGGAAGTGGGTGAGAACGACCACGTCGATCTGGTCGGCCTTATAGCCGGCCTCGGCGAGGCGGGACAGCAGAGCGCCGGCGTTCGGACGACGTCGGTCCCCGTTGCCGGTGTCGAACAGCACCAGTTCCTTGCCGGTGTTGACGATGACGGGGGTAAAGCCGATTTCCATCCGCGTGCCGGGCAGATTGTTGGCCTCGGCATAGGCGGCCACCGCTGCCGCGTCCTGGTTCGCGCCGAAGATCGGGTGGGGGCCGTCGAGCGCGACGCCGCCATCGAAAATCGTCGTGACTTCGAACTTGCCGAGCGGGAAGCGGTAAACGACCGGACGGGCGGCGCCCAGCATCGGGGCAGCGGCGAATGCGGGGCTCAGCATGGCGCTGCCGAGTAGCGGCGCTGCCGCCGCGATACCGGCGGAGACTCCCAGCAGTCCACGGCGGGTAAAGGAAATGTCGTTCATCGGGGAACCACCTGTCTGTTTTCTAGAGATGTACACGCACTATACGCTGGTCGACGCCTTTGCGGATCAATCTATCAAGTGCTATCGCCGCAACCATCACGCTAATGTGAACTGCGTCAGGCAACCGCCAGCGCCTTTAGCACCAAGGCATGCTGCAGCGCATCTTCCTTCAGGCTGTCATAGCGGCCGGACGCGCCGCCATGGCCGGCTGATCGCGAGGCGCAGCCAGAGACCTTCGTCGGAAATGACGATAGTGCGGGTTTCGGCTGGGTTACTATTGCATTGAAGACTAAGACAGGTCTTTCCCGCCGTGGTCCGGCTTTTGATTTCCGTGGCGCACGATATCGACCGCGTCCGGCTCGACGATGGTGCCGTCCTCCCTTCGGAAGAATCCCACCGTAACAGGCTGACCCGTGGTTTTCTCCAGTACGTCGAGGTGATGGATATGCGGATCGTTTGCCCATTTCTCGGCCCATTCCCCCATCGCCAGGATTACGACGCGGAGCGCCCTACACTTTTGCGTTGGGACATAGGCGTGGCGCTTCGAGCCCGCAATCGGGACGCGCTCAAAAATTCCCGCGTCACAGAGCTTTGTGAGGCGCAGTGTTAGCAAATTTCTTGAGATTCCAAGGCTTTCCTGAAACTCACTGAAGCGGGAGCGCCCGGCCAAGAGGGCATCGCGCACGATCAGCAGCGTCCATTGATCGCCGAGTTCGGCCATTGCCTGGGCGATGGGGCAATGATGCTTCTGGTAGTTAGCCGTGGTCATGCTGGAGCCTACCAAAATCAGTTGCTTTTTTAAACCAATTTCATAAAGTTCAAAAACTGAACTGAATTTGCAAGGCGGACTGGCAGACGAAACCGGACTGCCGGCCTCGCCTGCCTGGAGTCCGCCGATGCCGAACCAATTCGCCAGCGCACCAGCCATCAAGCCTCCCGGCAGCGCAGGCGTCCTAGTCTTTGCGACACTCGTGCTGTGCGCGGCATTCGGGGAGGCCGCGACCGGCCTTGTCGTGCCGGCAATGCCTGCATTGGGCGAACTTTTCGGCAAACCGCCGGCGACGATCCAACTGACGATCGTGTCGTTCGCAGTCATGTTCGCCGTGGGCCAACTCGTCTTTGGCCCCTATTCCGATCGCAAGGGCCGGCGCACCGCCCTCCTCATCGGCGCTGTGCTGACGCTCGCAGGTTCGGGGGCCGCGGCCATGGCAGACAATTTTTGGCTGATCGTCGCTGGCCGCGCCATTCAGGGGCTGGGCGCTGCATCGGGGTATGTCGTTTCGCGCGCCATCGTTCGGGATATCTATGGTGCAGAAGGTTCGGCAAAGGCGATGGCCCTCCTGTTCGCCCTGATGTCCGCTTCGTTCCTCGGTGCCCCCTTGGTCGGCGGCGCGCTTCTGGAGATTGCAAGCTGGCGCGCGGGCTTCGTCTTCGCATTCGCCGCTGCCCTGGTCTGGCTGGCTTCGACGATCTTGATCATGCCGGAAACCAGAGTAGCGGCACCCGCGTCTGAGACGAAAGCAATCCCCGTTGTCTATCTCGGGCTCTTCCGGCATCGAGGCTTCCTCGGCTTCATGATCACCCATTCGATCGCCTATGCGGGGCTGTATTGTTTTGTCGCCGGTGCGCCGTACTTTTTCATCGACAGTCTTGAGATGAAGCCGTCGAGTTATGGCGTGATCGCCGCTATCGCCATCTCAGGATTTTTCGTGGGATCCACGGCTGCGCGCTACGCCATTCCCAGATGGGGAATGCAGCGCTGCGTCAAGGTCAGCCTCTTGATCATGCTTTGCGCGCCCGCGATGCTTTTCGGATTTGGGCTTGTTGATTGGTTGCCAGTCCCCGTTGTGGTGGCGACTCAGTTCGCCTTTTGGTTTGGCGGCGGGTTCCTCGCCCCAAATACGGCAGCCGGGGTAATGATGTCCCATCCAAGGGCCGCAGGCGCTGCCGCTGCGGTTCTGGGGTTCGTGCAGATGTGCGCGGCGGCAGCAGTCGCGTCGATGCAGGGGCTGATTTACGATGGAACGGTATTCCCAATGGCCGGAATGCAACTCGTTCTCGGGCTGGCCGCCTTGTCGGTCTGGGCTCGTCTCAAGCAATATACGGCGTGAGGCGAAGGTCGGGCGGCAGAGCCTGCCGCCGGCGGCCTTCCGGGCCTCCTAGCCGGTCTGGGCCGTGCAGCCATGTTCGACTGCCCCGCCGCCTACACCAGCCCCAGCGCCTTCAGCACGAAAGCGTACTGCAGCGCGTCCTCTTTCAGGCTGTCATAGCGGCCGGACGCGCCGCCATGGCCCGCAGTCATTTCGGTCTTGAGCAGCAGCATGTTGGCGTCGGTCTTGGTGGCGCGCAGTTTCGCCACCCACTTCGCCGGCTCCCAATAGGTGACGCGCGGGTCGCTGAGGCCGCCGATGGCGAGGATGGCGGGATAGCCTTGCGCCGCGACGTTGTCATAGGGGCTATAGCCTTTCATCCGTCGGAACGCCTCCGGATCGCGGATCGGATCGCCCCATTCCGGCCATTCCGCCGGGGTGAGCGGCAAGGTCGGGTCGCAAATGGTGTTGAGGACATCGACGAAGGGCACGTTGGCGACAATGGCGGCAAATTTCTCCGGCGCCCAGTTGGCGACGACGCCCATCAGCATGCCACCGGCGCTGCCGCCCTCCGCAGCGATGGCGTCCGGCTGGGCGATGCCCTCTGCCACCAGATGGTCGCGCGCAGTGATGAAGTCGCGGAAGGTGTTCTCTTTCTTCGCCCGCTTGCCTTCCGTGTACCAGCGATAGCCCTTGTCCATGCCGCCGCGCACATGCGCCTGTGCCCAGACAAAGCCGCGATCCACCAGCGACAGGCGCACCACACCAAAGCTGGCCGGCAGGCTGATGCCGTAGGAGCCATAGCCATACAGCAATGTCGGCGCCGGCAATGTCACGTCGGCGCGGTGCACCAGCGTGATCGGCACCTCTTCGCCGTCCGGCGCTTTCGCCAGCAGACGGCGCGTAACGTAGTCCGCCCGGTTATGGCCGCTTGGCACCTCCTGTCGCTTGCGCAACGTGCGTTCGCGCGTGGTCAGGTCATAGTCATAGGTTTCCTGCGGCGTCGTCATCGAGGAATAGACGAACCGCAGCGTATTGGTCTCGAACTCCATGCCGCCGCCGAGGCCCAGGGAATAGGCTTCCTCGTCGAATGCGATGGCATGTTCGTCGCCGCTTGCTGTCTCGCGCACGATCAGGCGGGGCAGGCCATTGACCCTTTCCAGCCGGGTGAGGTGCCAGCGGGTCAGGTGAAAGCCCAGCAGCAGGCGGCCGATGCGATGCTCCACCAGGTCGGCCCAATGCTCGCGCCCGGGGGAGGCCACAGGCGCGGTGACCAGCTTGTAGTCTTCCGCTCCGTCGGCGTTGGTCCGGATAACGAAGCGGTCGCCGTCGTGGTCCAGATCGTATTCGACGTTCTCGTCGCGGGCGGCGATCAGGCGGGGCGATGCGGTCGGGTCATCGCTGGGGATGACGTGCCACTCGCTGGTCTGGTGATCGTGGGTGCTGATAGCGATGAAGGCGCGCGAGGCGGTACGGCCGACGCCGACGAAATAGCCGGGGTCAACCTCCTTATAGACGCAGACATCTGCGGCCTGATCAGTGCCGAGTTCATGCCGCCAGACGCTGTAGGGCCGCCAGTTGGCGTCGCGCTTGGTATAGAACAGGTGCCGGCCGTCGGCGGCCCAGGTCATCGACGGGGTCGCCTCGTGCAGCTCGTCCGTCAGGTCTTCGCCCGACGCCAGATCGCGGATGCGGATCGTGTATTGCTCGGAGCCGCTGCTATCCGCCGCCCAGGCCAGCAGCCGGTGGTCGTCGGTGTGCTGAATGGCGGAGATGCGGAAATACGGCTTGCCCTCTGCCTCGGCGTTGCCGTCCAGCATCACGTCGACCTGCTTCGGATCGTCCACCGGCGAGCGGCAGAACTGCGGATGCTGCGCGCCGGTCTGAAAGCGGCTGAAATAGAGCCAGTCCCCATCCGGCATCGGCACGGAGGCGTCGTCCTCCTTCAGCCGCCCCTTCATCTCGGCGAACAGCGTTTCCTGCAGGGCCTTGGTATCGGCGAGGACGGCCTCGGTATAGGCGTTCTCCGCCTCCAGATAGGCGCGGATTTCCGGGTCGAGCACGCTGGCGTCAGCCATTACCTCCTGCCAGTTCTCGGCGCGCAACCAGGCATAGGGGTCGAAAATTCGCTGGCCGTGATGCTCGATAAAGGCATCGCAGGTACGGGCGACGGGAGGTTGCGGCATGGGGCAGAGGTCCTCAGAATCGGGGCAGGCGGGTCTGAGTTGGGATAGTATGAACTGAGATGCAAGCAGGGATTGCGAAAAGCTATCGCAATGGGACCGCCGCAATCCCTCCGCCCGCCCGATCCGGATGGGCGTGCATGTCCTGATCCGGAGGCCTCGCCGGCCAGTCCGGCATCATCAGCCAGAGGCGCAGCAGGTGGCGTTTCTCGGCAAACGCCGCCGCATCCTCGTAGTCGGCGCGGCCGTGGAAGATCAGGCGGTTGTTCAGGAATTGGATCTCGCCCGGCCGCAGATCCATCTCGAAACACAGTTCCGGGCGCTGCGCCACAGTGTTGACCAGGGCGAGCGCTTCTTTCTCTGCTGCCGATAACTGCACGCCTTCCAACTCGCAGTTGCGCACGGCGATGGGCAGGAAGAACGAGGCGGGCCTGCCCTCGATCTCGCCGAAGACGGGCACGCGGTGCGGCGTTACCGCCGGAGCGCCTGCCTGCCGGTCCTGTGGCCGGCTGGTGTAGTGAAAGCCGCGCTCCAGCAGCGGGATGACGTCCGGATAATCGGCGGCGATGGCGTCGCGCACGGCGGTCGAGGCGCAGAGGCGGCTCTCGCCACCGCTCACCGCCGGTTTCAGGCAGAGCAGGCCGACCACGTCGACCGGGTCCATATGCATTTCCAGCGCGCCGCCGACGGTGTAGTAGCGCCCGCCCTCACCGATGTCGCGCACATGCCCCAGCCTATCGCCCTTGTAGCTTTGCGAGACACCGGTGCCGATCTGCGAGCCGATCAGCCAATAGGCGCGCGCCAGATCATCCTCGCTCCAGCGCTCCACCGGCAGGCGGCGGATCAGGGCAAGACCGCGGCCGTCCTCCAATTGCGCCCGGATCGCCTGGCCCAACGCCTCCAACTCCGGAAAGGTGCAGTCGTTGGCGGTCAGTGCATCCAGCGGCGTGTCGCGCAGCGCCGGCAGCCGCGCCTCCAGCGCTGCAATGACAGAATCGGAGAGGTCGAACATCCAGCCGCGGTCGGCGGCCAATTCGGCGGCGGTCCAGGCATAGGCAGGCATGGCGAGGGTCCTCGTGCAGCGGCAGGTTCCGCCGCATTGCGGCCCAGGTCTGGCGCCGGGTCAAGCCCCCAGCCAGCCCTCGGCCCTGCGGCAGCCCTGAACTTGTCGCCGGGCCTCTGTCTCCGCTATGGTGCGGGCGGCTGGCCGTGTCCGACGCGGCCCCAGGATTCAAGGACGACCCAGTGCACCATTTCCGCGGACTAGAGCCTCTGCCGCCTGACCTGCGCGGCGCAAGCGTTGCGCTAGGCAATTTCGACGGCGTCCATTTCGGACACCGAGCGATTTTCGATGCTGCCCGCGCCGCTGGCGGATTGTTGGGCGTGGTGACGTTCGAGCCGCACCCGCGCAGTGTGTTGCTTGCTTCGGACCAGCCCTTCCGCTTGACGTCCCCTGCCGGCAAGGCCCGGGCCTTGGCCGACGTCGGCGTCGAACTGCTGGTTGAGGTGCCATTCTCGCGCGACTTCGCCGCCCTGCCGCCGGAACAATTCGTGCAAAAAGTGCTGGTTGAGACGGTCGGCGCGGCGCACGTGGTCATCGGCTTCGATTTCCGCTTCGGCGCCAAGCGCGCCGGCACGGCCGAAACGATGCGGACCCTGGGCGCGAAGCATGGATTTGGCGTTACGGTTGTGCAGGAAGTGTTAGCCAAGGATGGCGCTTCATTCTCCTCCACGGCCATTCGCGAGCACCTGCGCGCCGGCCAGCCGCGCGATGCGGCCCGCATGCTGGGCCGCTGGTGGGAAATCGACGGCATTGTCCAGAGCGGGCACCAACGCGGCCGCACCATCGGCTTTCCCACGGCCAACCTTCCCCTCGGCGACCTGTTGGAGCCTGCGCTCGGCGTCTATGCCGTGCGCTGCTCGATTGGCGAGGGCGATGCCCTGCGTTGGTACGACGCCATTGCCAACCTAGGCCGCCGCCCGACCGTAGACGGCGAAACACTGCTGTTGGAAACGCACGTATTCGACTTCGAGGGCGACCTCTACGACAAGCCGATGCGCGTGCAACTGACCGGCTTTATCCGGCCGGAACGCAAGTTCGACAGCTTTCAGATGCTACGCGATCAGATCGCCAAAGATTGCGATACTGCCCGCACCATGCTGGCGACGACGCCGGCCGAACCGAAATAACCGAAATACCGAGACCAGAGCCTCCTGAAGATGACGATGGACTATAAGAGCACGGTCTTTCTGCCGAAAACCGAATTTCCCATGCGCGCCGGCCTGCCGAAGCGCGAGCCGCTGCTGCTGGAACGCTGGAACGCCATGGACCTGTTCCGGCGCCAGCGCGATATTTCCAAGGGACGGGAACAATTCGTCCTGCATGACGGCCCGCCGTATGCCAACGGCCACCTGCACATCGGCCACGCGCTGAACAAGATCCTGAAGGATGTGATCAACCGCTCGCAACAGATGTTGGGCAAGGATGCCCATTACATACCCGGCTGGGATTGCCACGGCTTGCCGATCGAGTGGAAGGTGGAAGAGGAATACCGGGCGAAGGGCCAGAACAAGGACGAGGTCGACCTGGTTGAATTCCGCCGCGTCTGCCGCGCCTTCGCCGATGAGTGGATCGGGACCCAGCGCGACGAGTTCAAGCGGCTGGGCGTGGTCGGCGACTGGGAAAACTACTACACCACCATGTCGTTTGAGGCCGAGGCGACCATCGCCGAGGAACTGGGCAAGTTCGCCATGAACGGCGGCCTCTACCGCGGCGCCAAGCCGGTGCTCTGGAGCGTGGTGGAGCGCACCGCGCTTGCCGATGCCGAGGTGGAATACCAGGACCACACCAGCCATACTGTGCATGTGCCCTTCCCGGTGGTGACGCCAGGGCCGGCGAGCGGCCTGGAAGCCGGCGTTCCCATTGTCATCTGGACGACTACGCCATGGACGCTGCCATCTAACCGCGGCATCGCCTATGCCGAGGACGGCGTTTATGCCGTTGTCCGTTGCGTCGCCGGCACCGACAAGTGCCGCATCCCGGTCGGCCAGCGCTTCGTCGTGGCGCCGCCACTGCTGGAGAGCACCGCCAAGGCCGCGCGCATGACCGAGTGGGTGGTGGAGCGCGAACTGAAGGGCTCCGACCTTGCCGGGACGATCTGTGCGCATCCGCTGTGCGGTCATGCCGACGGCAACGGCTTCTACGACTATGACGTGCCGCTGCATCCGGCCGATTTCGTGACCATGGATGCCGGCTCCGGCTTCGTCCACATCGCGCCCAGCCATGGCGCCGACGACTATGAGCTTGGCATGAAGGTCGGCCTGCCGATCACCGACAATGTCGGCCCGGACGGCGCGTTCCGCGAGCATGTCGCCCTGTTCGCCGGCCTGCGTATCCTGGATGACCAGGGCAAGGAAGGCCCGGCCAACCGGGCGGTCTGCGAGATGCTGACCAGCATCGGCATGCTCTATTCCTGGGGCCGCTTAAAGCATTCCTACCCGCATTCCTGGCGGTCCAAGGCGCCGCTGATCTTCCGCAACACGCCGCAATGGTTCATCTCCATGGAGACGAACGACCTGCGCAAGAACGCGCTGAAGGCCATCGATGACACACGGTTCGTGCCGAAGGCAGGCCAAACCCGCCTGCGCTCGATGATCGCCGAACGGCCGGACTGGTGCGTGTCGCGCCAGCGCGCCTGGGGCGTGCCGATCCCGTTGTTCGTCAGCAAGGTCACCGGCGAAATCCTGCGCGAC
This sequence comes from Alphaproteobacteria bacterium, assembly GCA_029978325.1. Lineage (GTDB taxonomy): Bacteria > Pseudomonadota > Alphaproteobacteria > Bin95 > Bin95 > JACKII01. The sequence continues at coordinate 9,127 of JAPOJR010000079.1, forward strand.
CAGGCCGTGTTCGACCGCGTCGCAGATGCTTTCCGCGCCGAGGGTGGCGACGCCTGGTACGCCAGTTCGCCGGAACGCTTCCTTGGCAACGAATACAACGCCGAAGACTTCGAGCAGGTGCGCGACATCGTCGAGGTCTGGTTCGACTCAGGATCGACGCACGTGTTCACGCTGGAAAAGCAGCCGCACATGAAGTGGCCGGCTGACCTCTATCTGGAGGGGTCGGACCAGCATCGCGGCTGGTTCCATTCCTCGCTGCTGGAAAGCTGCGGCACCCGTGGCCGCGCGCCCTATGATGCCGTCCTCACCCATGGCTTCGTGCTGGATGAGGAAGGGCGGAAAATGTCCAAGTCCCTGGGCAACGTCACCGCCCCGCAGGAGGTGATCGACCAGTATGGCGCCGACATTCTGCGCATCTGGGTCTGCTCAGCTGACTATTCCGAAGACCTGCGCATCGGCAAGGAAATCCTCAAGCATCAGGCCGACCATTACCGCCGCGTCCGCAACACGCTGCGCTTCCTGTTGGGCTCGCTGTCGGATTTCGAGGACAGCGAGCGGGTCGCGCCGGAGGACATGCCGGAACTGGAGCGGCTGATGCTGCACCGGCTGGTGGAGATGGATCGGTTGGTGCGGCGATGCATTGCCGATTTCGATTTCCATACGCTCTGGATCGAACTGCACAATTTCTGCACCAATGACCTGTCGGCGTTCTATTTCGATATCCGCAAGGACTCGCTCTACTGCGATGCGCCGTCGGCGCTGCGCCGCCGCGCCTGCCGCACGGTGCTGAGCCATCTGTTCGATGCGTTGGTGACGTGGCTGGCGCCGGTCTGCTGCTTTACCGCGGATGAAGCCTACCTGACCCGCCGTTTTGGCTCGATCGAGGCGGCGCCCGCCGGCGAAAGCATTCATCTGCTCACCTATCCGGATATTCCCGATTCGTGGCTCAACGACGCTTTGGCGGCGCGATGGGCCGAGGTGCGCGGTGTGCGCCGCGTCATTCTGGGCGCGCTGGAGCGGGAACGGGCAGAAAAACGCATCCGCGGCTCACTGGAGGCGGTGCCGACGGTTTTTGTGACGCCGCAACAGGCGGAAGCATTGCAGGATCTGAATTTGGCGGAAATCGCCATTGTGTCCGGTGTTGACCTGCATGTAGGAGCTGCGCCGGCTGAGGCCTTTACCCTGCCGGATGTCAAAGGCTGCGGGGTGTTGCCGATCAAGACCGAGGACGCCCGCTGCGAACGCTGCTGGCAGCATCTGCCGGATGTCGGCTCTCATCCGGAGCACCCGGACGCCTGCGCCCGCTGCGCCGACGCCGTAGGCGACCTGCCGGAGGCGGCTTGAGCCTGCACGCCAGGCATGGTTTGGGGCTGGGGTTGGCAGCGCTGACCCTGGCGCTGGACCAGTTGACCAAACTCTGGGCCTTGAACACCCTGATGGACCCGCCGGTTATGATCAGGGTGACGGGCTGGTGGGATATGGTGTTGGTCTGGAACCACGGTATCAGTTTCGGCTTGCTGGGCGCCGGCGCCGTACCGCCTTGGGTCTTAGTCGCCGTGACGGCGGCTATCGCCGCGGGTGTAGCAGTTTGGTTGTTCCGAAGCGTGCGTTGGCTGCCGATTGTAACCGCGGGTTTGATCTTTGGCGGAGCAGTTGGCAACGTCATCGACCGCCTGTTGTATGGCGCGGTCGTAGACTTCGTGCGATGGCACGCCTATGGCTATTCCTGGCCAGTGTTCAATCTGGCAGACGCTGCGATTACGCTTGGTATCGGTTTGTTGATCGCAGAGAGCTTGTTTGCCGACAAGTCACCTCCTAAATCGGCAGCGGAGTAAAGAGGATGCGTTCGAACGTGCGACGTGTAGTGCTTACATCTGCGGCTCTTGCTATTTCGCTTGGAGCCTGTTCTCAGATTCGGGAAACCGTTGGCGTTCAGAAGAAAGCCCCGGATGAATTCGCTGTGGTCCGAAACGCACCTTTGAGCGTGCCGCCGACCTATGATTTGCGTCCGCCTCAGCCGGGGGCCCGCGCCACCACGCAGATCGATCCGCGGCGCGAAGCAGAACAAGCGACGTTCGGCCAGCAGGTGGCTTCGGCAAATCCCAGCCGTCCCGTGGCGGACAGTGCCGGGGAGGAGGCGTTATTGCGATCTTTGAAGACGGTCAATACGCCGACGGATATCCGGCAGCAAGTTGACGAAGAAAGTGCCATTCTGGCTGCAGACAATCGCAATTTCGTTGAGCGGTTGATGTTCTGGCGGGATCGACCGCCGCCGGGTACGGAAGTTGACGCCCTGAAAGAACAACAGCGTATTCAGCAAAATTCTGCGCTCGGATTGCCGCCGGAAACCGGATCAACCCCAACCATCGAGCGCAAGTCCAATGCGGGTATTTCGTTGTTCTAGCCTACTGGCGGCGATCGTGCTTTGGTTGGCGCATAGCCTGACTGGCGCGCAAGCCAAAGTTTTCAATCCGGCGGTCTATACGCTCGACAACGGTTTGCAGGTCGTGGTGGTGGAAAACCATCGCGTGCCGGCTGTGGTGCAAATGCTGTGGTACAAAGTCGGGTCCGCCGATGAAGTGGCAGGCTATTCCGGGCTGGCCCATTTTTTCGAACACCTGATGTTCAAAGGCACGGAAAAGACGCCGCAGGGTGCGTTCAGCGGTGTAGTCCGGCGCAATGGCGGCAACGAGAACGCGTTCACCTCGTGGGATCATACCGGCTATTATCAGGTTGTCCCGCGCGCGCAATTGCCAGAGATCATGGCGATGGAGGCGGACCGGATGACGGGTCTGACTCTCTCTGCGGAAGACATCGAGACCGAGCGCAAAGTGGTGTTGGAGGAATGGCGCGAGCGGGTGTCGCAGAACCCCGGCGCCCAGTTGGGGCATGCGATGGACGCGGCCCTCTATCAGAATCACCCCTATGGCCGCCCGATCATCGGGTGGAAGCGCGAGATCGAAGCGCTCAATTACGACACCATCCGGGCGTTCTACCGCCAGCACTATGCCCCTGACAACGCAATCCTCGTGGTTGCTGGCGATGTCGATCCGAAGGATGTGCTGCAACTGGCGCAGCAATATTACGGGCCCATTCCCCGCGGGAATGTTGCGCCCCGGGTCCGCCCGCAAGAACCGCCGCCGGTTGCGGCCCGGCGGGTTACGGTCCGCGATGAGCGGGTGCGTGAACCCACCTGGCGGCGCGCATATCTGGCGCCTTCGCAAAACAGCGTCGGCAAAGAGCATGCCTATGCGTTGGAGGTGCTGGCGCAGATCCTTGGGGATGGCACGGTAGGGCGGCTGGCCAAGTCGATGGTGCGGGGGGCAGAGATCGCGGCGGCGGCCGGGTCCTGGTACCACGGCGACCGTGTCGATGAAACCTCGTTCTCGCTGTATGTGGTGCCGGTTGCCGGTGTTCCCCTAGCTAAGGTTGAAGCCGCCGTCGACGCCGAAATCGCAAAACTGCTGGCAGATGGCGTAACCGAGGCAGAAGTTGCTGCGATTGTCCGGCGAATGCAGGCCGCCGCTGTTTATGCCCGTGACTCGCTGCAAGGCGGCGCGCGGGCGCTGGGCGAAGCCCTGGCGAATGGCGGCAGCGTCGCCGATGTCGAGTTGTGGCCAGACCGCATCGCCGCGGTTACGCCGGCGGCGGTGTTGGAGGCCGCACGGTTGTACTTGCGTTCGGAGCGGTCCGTTACCGGAGAATTGTTGCCATCGGGGCCAGCATCATGATCGGGTGTATCTGCCGCTGGGCCAGCCGTTTCGTTGCGGCGGTCATACTGGTCCTGGGCGTGGCTCCAGCGCAGGCGCAGGATCAGGGCGGGATTGTCGAGGTCATAAGCCCAAGCGGCATCAAGGCCTGGCTGCGTCAGGATAGCAGCATTCCACTGCTGGCGATCGATTTCCAGTTTCAGGGCGGCGGCGCGATTATCCCGGTTGAGAAGGCTGGCGCAGCCGTTCTGGCTGCGCGGATGCTGACGGAGGGGGCCGGTGAGTGGGACGGCGAGGCGTTCCGGCAGGCCCTGGCTGATAATGCTATCAGTCTGGGTTTCGATGCAGGACGCGATTCCTTTTCTGGTCGTCTGACCACCCTAACCGTCAATCGGGATTTGGCTGTCCGCTTGCTGCGGGCAGCGCTGACAGCGCCGCGCTTGGAGGAAGCCGCGTTGCGGCAGGAGAAAGCGGCTTTGGTGACGGAGCGCCGCCGCAATCTGACCCGACCGAACAGCATCGCCTTTCGCAATTGGTTCAGAACTGCATTCAAGGGCCATCCTTATAGCACGTCGCTGCACGGAACGCCGGAATCGGTGGCGAATGTGCAATCCGGAGACGTGGCCGGGTTTTTGCAAAAAGTCCTGACGCGCCGCGGGCTGATCGTTGGCGTTGCCGGCGATATTGCCCCAGCGGACCTGGCGCAGGTGCTGGAGCAGGCATTCGGCAGCCTGCCGGACCGTGCGCCGCCCACGGACCTGCCGCAAGCCGTGCCGCCGCCGGCTGGCGTGATGGTGATACAGCAGCCTAGCCAGCAAAGCGTTCTCGTCTTCGGCCATGATGGCATCGGCCGCGATGACCCGGACTGGTACGCGGCGAGTCTGGTCATGCAGGTATTGGGCGGCAGCACCTTTACCTCGCGGTTGGGTGCAGAAGTGCGTGAGAAGCGCGGCTTGGCCTATGGCATCGGCGCTAGCCTGTCACCATACAAATCTGGCGCTTTGGTGATGGGACGCACCGCTACGCGGAACGAGGCGGCGGCGGAAACGGCACAGATTATCAGAGATGAATGGCGGCGACTGGCTGAGGGCGGCCCGAGCGCGGATGAATTGGCCGAGGCCAAATCGTATCTGATCGGCAGCTTCCCTCTAAGCCTGGATTCAACCGATGCCATCGCTTCAGTTTTGGTGCAGATGCAGGACTTTAATCTGGGGCGGGACTATTGGAGCCAGCGAGCCGACAAATTTAGCTCGGTTGACTTAGCGACGGCCAGGCGAGTTGCGAAAAAAATCCTAAAACCAGATGCGCTTTTATTCGCTGTGGTCGGTTCGCCGGATCATTTGACGGCAACGCTGCCTGCGGCCAGCGCCCAATAGCATCGACAGGGCCGACGAGTTGGCGTGCCGATTCGTTGGTGCGCTACTAAATTAATGGATATGGGCGGTGAATTGGTGAGGTCACAATAAAGTTACCAGTGCAT
>JAPOJR010000007.1 GCA_029978325.1 Alphaproteobacteria bacterium
GACTCCATTTGATCGGGCGTTGCCCTAGCCGCCGTTTAAGTAGCGGCAGCCACCAACATCACGCCGCCGAGACCGCCGCTGGCGAAGGCATCATGCAACGCGGTGTTGCGCTCCACCATGATGTTATAGACCCGTGGGCTGAATTGTTCCGATATTTCGGCTTCCATCCCGCGCAACCGCTCCATTGCAGCTTGGTACCGGGCGGTGAATACGGGGCTGATATCCTGCTCGACCGTCACGGCGCAACCATGATCGGCGAGCCAGCCTTTGTAATCCGGCGCCGTCGCCAGGTTTTCCACAACCAGGGATTCAAAGACGCTGGCCTGCATCGCGTCGCTCATCGGGCCGGTGGCGATCCAGTCGATAAACGCGATATTGCCACCAGGCCGGACCAGCCGCGCAGCCTCGCCGATCACCTTCTGCTTGTCCGGCACATGGCAAAACGCATCCTGGCTGAATATCACGTCGAAGGCGTTATCCGCAAACGGCAGCGCCATCGCATCCGCCCGTTGGAACGAGACTTTTTCGTCCAGGCCTCGGGCTTTGGCCCTAGCCTCTGCCTCATCGACATTGGTCTGCACCAGGTCAACGCCAGTCACGTTGCAGCCTCGCGTTTCAGCCAGGTGTAACGCCGGGCCTCCCAATCCAGAGCCGATGTCCAGTACAGTTGACGATGTGCTGATGCTGGCATGGTTGGCCATCACATCGGTTGATTCGACTCCGCTTAGCGACAGAAAATTCTCACTGTCGTACAGCCGTTCGATCAGGACGGAGCCGACGGGGCTATAGTTGGTTTCCAGGGCTTTCAGCGACATGGGTTTGGGGCTCATTGCTTACGGTCGGAAGACCGCAACTTGGCCCCTTGCGCCGCCAGACGCAAGGATCGAGAACAAAACGCTAACTGGTTGCCGTTTCGGACGCCTTCAAGTTGTCAGATAAATGGCTTCGGTGACTTTTCGCCGCGGCACGACCGCATCCAGGGCTTGCGGCGGCCTATCCGACGAATGCTGGGTCGCTGCGCCAGACCTGCTCCAGCGCTGCGTGGGTCGCGGCGGGCAGCAGGCCGGCTTTTTCCGCCGCCAGCGCCTGCTCCAGATGATCGATTTCCGCCATGCCAACTTCGATGGTGGAGAGGTCCTTGCAGGCCAGCCCGAACCGCAGCGCCGCCTGCGCCGGCGTGCCGAATTCGGACCCCAGCACCTGCCAGACCGCCTGCGCCCGCGCTTCTTCGGCGGGATGGTCGGAGTTGGCAGTGATCGGCACTTCGCGGCCGTGCCGCACGGTCGATGCCAAATGACCAGCCGCGAAAATGCGGATACCCATCACGCCAACATCCTGGTCGGCGCAGGCCTTCAGCAGGCCATGGAAATTGGTTGTGTTCCATCCGGTCGGCGGCGCCCAGCCGGCGGTCGGGTTGATCGCGTTGTAATAGACTTGCGCCACGTCGAACCGCCCGGCGGAGACCACCTGGTTGACCGCCGCCGGCTCTCCCAGCGCTGTCAGGCCGATGTGGTCGCACAGGCCTTCAGCCTGAAGAGTGGCCATAATGTCGGCGACGCCGCCGGGCGAAAGGATGTTGGCGGGGGTCAGGGTTGCACCGCCCCCGTCGGCGCTGATTTGATTGTGCAGGATCAGCACCTCTACCTTGCTGAGGCCCAGACGCTGGAAACTGTCTGCGACCGAGCGGCGGATTTGGCCGGCGAAGTCGCCTGCGGCAGGGTCGATCCGGAACTTGGTGGAAATTCGGGGGCGAGCCTTGCCTCCCCTTGCCGCCAACCACCGGCCGATTACCTGCTCGGATACGCCATTGCCATAGGATGCGGCTGTATCGATCCAGTCGATGCCGGCGGCGACGGCGCGGTCCAGTGCCGCAAACGCTACGGACTGATCCTGGTGGATCAACACCCCGCCCACCCAGCCGCCGCCGAAGGTCAGGACGGAAACTTCCAAGCTGGTGCGGCCGAAGCGTCGGGTCTGCATGATCGGGTATCCTTGCAATTTTCGAGCCGGCAGAATCCGGCGTTCTGGAGGCGCAGGCCGCCCATGAAGACAGGGCCTGTCCCATCCGTCAATTATCTGGCCCGGCTCGCCCCGGCGGAAGCCGATTTCTGCTAAGCAGGGGTTAATACTGCGTTGGGCTTTGCACTCACCGAATATGAACGACTGTCGGGCACTCTGACCTGCCCCGGACCTGATCCTATGTAGCCGGGACTTGGTCGATTGAAAGGTGATGTCTGCGATGCCACACCAGGAAGTAATGCCTTTGAAGTCGCCGCAAAGCTGGCGTCAAGCGCTGGGAATCCCATGGGCCAAGCGGTTCCGCAAGTCCGCCGGCCAACAGGACCGGCGTCCGAAAACGTTCGGCGAGGCGATGGCCTGCGTTAAGCGGCTGGAGGCACAACTTACGGAAGTACGTGCGCAAGCGGCGGTGCGGGAGGCAGACCTGCAGGCTCTAAGCCTGCAGGACATGGTCACGGGGCTGCCAAACCAAGAGGCTTTCGCGCAAGCCGTTGGCGCTGCGCTTGCCCAAAGTGGCCGGAGGGATGAGGCGATCGCGGTTTTGCTGATCGATCTGAACGGCATTGACACGGTCAAAGACGCAATGGGCGCTGGCGCAGCGGACAAGGTGCTGGTCGGCATAGCGGTACGGTTGCACGGCGCTATTCGCGAATCCGATATTTTGGGCCGGATGGCGGGCGCCCGTTTCGCCGTCCTCTTACGCCATTTGAAAGAAGAGGCTGCGGCGATCCATGCTGCCGAGCGCATCCTGCACGCAATGGAACCGCCGATTGCCGTTGGTTCCGAAGAAGTGCAGTGCACCGCCAGCGTCGGCATTTCGACCAGCCAGGGCTACCCAAGCATTGTCGGGCAAACTCTGATCCAAAGAGCCGATATTGCGGTACAAAGGGCGATATCGGCGGGTGGCGGCCGGTTTCATTTCTTCGACACGGTCTTGCATGAGGAGGCCGAGGAGGCCAGCCGGATCAAGGCAGCGTTGACCCCTGCTTTGAACATCGACCAATTTCATATGGTGTTCCAGCCAAGGATCGATATGCGGTCGGGCCAACCGTGTGGTGTCGAGGCCCTGGTGCGCTGGGATCATCCGACGCTCGGCCCGGTATCGCCGGGCCGGTTTATCCCCATTGCTGAACGCTGTGGCCAGATATTGCCGCTGTGCGAATGGATCGCCGACGAGGTCTTTCGGTGCGCAGCGCTGTGGCGCACCTATCGACGTACCGCGGGCGTGCCGTTGCTGCCGATCGCCATGAACCTTTCGATTGCCCAGTTGCGAAACAGCGATCTGCGTCAACAATTGGAGGCGCTGGCGCGATCCTATTCCGTGCCTGCGGCGGCCATTGAACTGGAGGTCACGGAAACCGCTGCCATCGACGATGTCGAAAGGATTGCCGATTTGCTGGCGGGCCTGCGCGCTGACGGATACCGCGTCGCTATTGACGACTTCGGCACCGGCTATGCCTCGCTGGCCCTCGCGGTCCGCCTGCCTGCCGATTATTTGAAGATCGACCGGTCGTTTATCACGAACATGCTGACCAGCCGGCGGCATGCCGCCGCTGTCGCGACCACGCTCGCGCTGGGGCGCAGCATGGATTTGACCGTTGTGGCGGAAGGCGTGGAAACTGAACAACAGGCGCTGCATCTGCAGGCCCGCGGCTGCGACCAGGCGCAAGGGTATTGGATCGGAGAGCCGATGCCGTTCATCGAACTGATGCAGTGGCTGAAGCACTACCAGCCTTTGCTCCAGGATGCTGACCAACCGCAGGAACGACCGGTATTGGTGCTAGAGCGGCAGGCTTAAGATGAAACGCGCCCCACCGCTCGGCGCGGTGTCGACGACGATGTCGCCGCCATGGGTCAGCGCGATGTCGCGAGCGATGGTCAATCCCAGCCCCACCCCGCCAGTGGCGGAATTGCGGGATTCGTCCAGGCGGACGAACGGCCGGAACACATCGGTGCGTCGGTTCTCCGGTATGCCGGGCCCATCGTCATCGATCATAATCAGAACGAAATCCGCAGTTTTGACCAATGAGATCCAACAATGCTTGCCGTGGCGCAGGCCGTTGCCGATAACATTAACGAGCGCCCGCCGCAGCGCCTCTGGCCGAAGACGCAACTGCAAGGGGCCGCCCAGGTCGCTTGTCACGGCAACCTGATCGTAGCGAAAGGTTTCCGCAACTGACCGGACCAGCGCGACAATGTCGATGGCGCCCGTAGGCTCCGCCACCTGATCGCGGGCGAAGTCCAGATAGCCTTGTATCATCCGCTCCATGTCGGCAATGTCCTGGCGCAGCCCTTCCTTGTCGGTGCTGTCGCCCAACATTTCCACCTCGATCCGCATGCGGCTGAGCGGTGTTCGCAGGTCATGGCTGATGGCCGCCAGCATCTCGGTGCGGCGGCGCACCTGGCGTTGAATGCGCGCCTTCATGCGCTCGAACGCCCTGGCCGCGCGGCGGATTTCATCGGCGCCGCGTTCTTGGATGGCTCCCAGGTCCTCGCCCTTGCCGAATGCGTCCATCGCCCCCGCCAGCCGTCGGATCGGCACCACCTGCTTCCAGAGAAAAAACGCGGAAAGCCCAAGCACGAACAGTGCCGTGCCCAGCACCCAAGCCAGAAAAACGAACGTTGTCGTTGTTGCCACCCGTTTCAGCGGCAGGCGGCAGTCGAGTGGCCCCCTGGCGGTATCGAACAAAACATGTAGGTCGGTGCCGAACTGGCCGACCGTTCTGTGTGGAACACGCGGCAGCGATCTGGCGATTGCTTGGTCTAGCGCGGTTACTGAAAATTGTGACCATAATTCCGGTTCCGATGCGTTCGGCGGCTTGGCTGCCGGCGCACACCGTACCTCGGTTGTCCGTTCCAAAAGGATGGCGACGTCCGCTGGGAGCCCACCCGCTTCATACGCGCGCACCAGGAAGGCTAATTCACCGGTGGCGCTGGAGATCAGCCGACGTTGAACCGTGTCCCAATGGCGGTCGAAGAAAAACCAGGTGGCGATGGCAAACAGCAGCAAAATCGGCAAGGCCACCATCAGCAGGGATCGCCGGAACAGGTCGCGCGGCATAACATCCCGAAGCCGAAGCCTGCCCCGCCACCTCACGGCAAGGGCCGCGCTGCCAGACGGTAGCCGATGCCCCGCACCGTCTGTAGCCAACTGGGGTTGCGCGGGTCGGCCTCGAATTTTTTTCGCAGCCTGGCGACCTGCACATCGACCGCTCGCAACGTGGTGCCTTCGCCGAGTGCATCTGCCAGGTCATCCCGGCTGACTTCGTCGCCTAATCGGCTCGCCAGATAGCGCAGCAATCGCTGCTCTTGCGGCGTCAGCAGAATGCGCTCATTGCCGTGGTGCAGCAGTCCGGTGGTCACGTCCAGCACAAACGGCCCGAGCGCCAGCTTATCCGGCGCCGTATGCAAGTCATCGGCGGCAACCGTATCCCGGATCGCGCGGCGGCGTAGAATGCGTTCGATCCGCAACAGCAATTCGCGAGGGTCGAACGGCTTGCCGATATAGTCCTCCGCACCGGTCGACAGCCCCTTGACCCGCTCTTCCGGCGCGTCCAGGGCGGTGATGAGCAGCACAGGCGGACTATCGGAGGATTGCGCAAGTTCTTCCGCCAGCACCAGCCCGTTTTCCCCAGGCATCATAATGTCGAGCACGACCAGGTCGAACACCAGGGATTTCAGCTTGGACCGGGCCTCCGCCGCGTCATAAGCAGCCATCGCCAGGTAGCCGGCATTATTCAGGTAGCGGCAGAGCAATTCCGCAAGCCGGTGATCGTCGTCGACAACGAAGATGTGGGCTGCTTCCGCGCTCATCGCCGCAACTAGCCGGGGTTTGTTGGATACGATGGAGCCAGGGCGCCACCGCACCGCACGGGTTCGATGCCCAAAGCTTTGCCATTGCCGCCGACCCGCACCAGGCACCCGCATAACGTGCCTTCGCCTTCGGCCGGCGTCAGGCGCTCGGACGGCATTTTGCGGGTAAAGCGGTAGATGGCCGGTTCCGCCTTCATGCCAATAACCGACCGGTAGTCACCGGTCATGCCCGCGTCTGTCTGATAAGCGGTGCCATTGGTCATGATGTGGTGATCCGCTGTTGGCACATGGGTATGGGTGCCGACGACCAACGAGGCCCGGCCATCGAGGTAGTGACCCATCGCCATTTTCTCGCTGGTCGCTTCGCCATGCACATCGACCAGAATGGCATCGACGGCCCCGCCGAGCGGCGCTTGTTTCATAACCCGGTCAATGGCGGTAAACGGGTCGTCCATCGCGTCCATGAACAGGCGCAGCATGATGTTGGCGACCAGCACCCGCTTGCCAGTGCGCCCGGTGGTAACATAGACGCCGTTGCCCGGTGTGCCCTTCGGGAAATTCAGCGGCCGCAGCAACCGCGGCTCGGAGTCGATAAAGCCGGTCATCTCGCGCTGGTCCCAGATGTGATTGCCGGTGGTGATCACATCGACGCCCAGTTCAAAGAATTGCGCGCAGATCGGCGCGGTAATGCCAAAGCCGCCGGCGGCGTTTTCGCCGTTAAGAACCACAAGCTCCGGCTTATAGGCGCTGATCAGGCCGGGAAGGTGCTGGGCTACGGCGTCGCGGCCGCTGCGGCCGACGACATCGCCGATAAACAACAGGGAAAACGAGGAGTCCGTCATGAATGCGCCACCAAACGCCACAGCACCGCAAGGGGCACAGTAGAAAGCGTAAACCGTGAGGAGCCGCTTCGGCCGCTGGCGTGACAAGCTCCTGGGTCCGTATAGTAAGGTGGGCGTCGCGTGTCGTGACCAGGATCACGGCAGAGGTAACACCCTGGACCAGAAGGCTATCGACCCCGGGGCAATGCGTGCCTGGCGCGCCAAGCAGCCCCTCACCTTCTATCTAGTCTTCCGTTGCGTCTTCGGCAAGCGCGGCTAACGACGCGGAAAGGTCTGATAGACGTCCGCCCATGCTGTCGGCCCATCGACGCAGCGCCGAAACCTCTGCCTGGAGCGAGGCATTGGCGGCCATCAGGCGCAGGTTTGCGGCCTCGGCCCGCAAAGCGTCGGCGTCGGGCGATGCCACAGCGCTAGCGTTTTCCGATAGAGGGGCTTGGACGGCCCCGCTTGCAGTGGCTTCTCGCGCAACAGATTCGCTTGCGGCAGATTGTGCCGCAGCCAGTTCGTCCAGCAGAGCGATGCTGCCGATAACCAGCAAATGCCGGTCGTCGGCACCAGGCAACGCTTCGGCGATCGGTTGGATACGCTGATCCAGGGCCGCAGCCATCTGGCGCAGATGGTCCTCCTGACCCGAGGCACAGCGTAGCGTGTAGCTGCGGTTCCCAATTGAAAATGTAACGTCGGGCATTGCAAACATTCGGTCTGAGACAACAAGGCACCCTCGCACGCTTGACGGCCTGAGGGAAGGCCGGCATGTTCCGCGCCGCAAGCGCCGTGTTGTGGTGACGGTGTTACGATAACAATGGCGCGCAAGCGATTCTGCATCCCTTTTTGATTACGGAGTCCGACAGCAGCCCATGGCGCAGGACCCTCAACGCGACCCCGAGATGCTTCGCCAGATGGCGAATGCGATCCGAGCCCTATCGATGGATGCGGTGCAAGCCGCCAACAGTGGCCATCCCGGCATGCCCATGGGGATGGCAGACGCCGCTACGGTGCTTTGGACCCAGTTCCTGAAGCACGACCCCAAGGCGCCGAAATGGCATGACCGCGACCGTTTTGTGTTGTCGGCGGGTCACGGCTCGATGCTGCTCTACAGTCTGCTGTACCTCAGCGGCTATGAGGATATCAGCCTCGAAGACTTGAAGAACTTCCGCCAGCTCGATGCGCCGACTGCCGGTCATCCTGAGTACGGCCACCTCGCCGGCATTGAGACGACAACCGGCCCGCTCGGCCAGGGTTTTGCCAACGCCGTTGGCATGGCGATGGCGGAGCGGCAGTTGCGCGCGAACTACGGCGCTGGGACGGTCGACCACTTCACCTATGCCATCGCCGGCGACGGCTGCCTGATGGAAGGTATCAGCCACGAGGCCGCCAGCATGGCCGGCCACCAGAAGCTGGGCCGGCTGATCGTGTTGTTCGACGACAATGGCATCTCCATCGACGGCCCGACCTCGATGAGCGTGTCAGAAGACACCACGCAGCGTTTCCTGGCCTATGGCTGGCATGTCGAGAGCGTGGACGGTCACGACATGGGCGCCGTCGCCGCGGCGATCCGCGCCGCCAAGGCCGATGCCCGTCCGTCGCTGATCCGCTGCAAGACCACGATCGGCTTTGGTGCTCCGACCAAGGCCGGGACTGCCGGCTCGCATGGCTCGCCATTGGGCGACAAGGAAATCGAAGGCGCGCGCGCTGCGCTTAACTGGCCGCATGCACCGTTCGAGATTCCCGCCGACGTGCTGTCCGCCTGGCGCGCAGATGGCAGCCGCGGCGCTGCCGCCCACGCCGAATGGGCCAAGCGGCTGGAGGCGTCGGACCGCAAGATGGAATTCCTGGCGCAGATGGATGGCGTCATCAGCGCCTCGATCGACGCCCGCATTCACGATATCAAGACCGCCATGCGTGCCAGCGGCAAAGGGCCGGCGACGCGCGCGGCCTCGCAGGATGTGCTGGAAGTATTGGTCGAAGCCTTCCCCTGGATGGTTGGCGGCTCTGCCGACCTGACCGGCTCGAACAATACCAAGACCGGCGCATTGGCGCCGATGACGCCGGAAAATCCGGGCGGGCGCTATGTCTACTATGGCGTGCGCGAGCATGGCATGGCTGCGGCGATGAACGGAATGGCGCTGCACGGCGGGTTGATCCCCTACGGCGGTACGTTCCTGGTGTTCAGCGACTACAATCGCCCATCGATCCGCTTGGCGGCGCTGATGGGCATCCGCGTTATCCACGTTCTGACCCACGACAGTATCGGTCTGGGCGAAGACGGCCCGACGCACCAACCGGTCGAGCATATGGCGGCGCTCCGCGCTATCCCCAACCTGCTGGTGATGCGCCCGGCAGACGCCGTGGAAACTGCGGAATGCTGGCAGATCGCCCTGGAGCATACGCATACCCCAAGTGTGTTGGCGCTGACGCGGCAGGGCCTGAAACTGCAACGGACCGAGGCCGATACCGTCAATCGTTGCCGCACCGGCGCTTATGTCTTGGCGGAGGCTTCGGGCGGTTCACCGGCCGTAACCATCGTCGCCAGCGGTTCCGAGGTGGAAATCGCGATGGAAGCTCGTGCCACATTGGAGGCGGACGGCGTTGCAGCGCGCGTTGTCTCCATGCCGTGCATGGAGCTGTTCGCCGATCAGGACGCAGCGACCCGCGCCGCGATTTTGCCGCAGAACACGCCGATTATCGCTGTAGAAGCCGCGATTGCCCAAGGATGGGAACGTTGGATCGGCACCGGCGACCGCTTTGTCGGCATGAAGGGCTTCGGCGCATCCGCACCGTATCAACAACTATACCAGCGCTTTGGTATTACTACAGAAACAGTAGTTGCACGTGCTAAAGAAGCGCTAGCCGGTTAATTTGTCGTTTCAAGTCTTGCCGCGTCGTCTGTGGCAGCATTAAGGAGGTACGCATGGCTATTCGGGTAGCAATCAACGGTTTCGGCCGCATCGGACGCATGGTGTTCCGGGCTGCAATGGAAGCACGGCGCGATGATCTGGAGTTCGTTGCGATCAACGATCTCGGTTCTCCTGCCGCAAATGCCCACTTGCTGAAGTACGACTCGGTCCATGGCCGTCTGGACCAGGATGTCAGCGTCGATGGCGACACCATCCGCGTCGGCGACCGTGCCGTGAAGGTTTATGCCGAGCGCGATCCGAAGAACCTGCCCTGGGGCCAGTTGGGCATTGATGTGGTGATGGAATGCACCGGCATCTTCACCAAGCGCGAGCAGGCGGCTATGCACCTGACCGCCGGCGCAAAAAAAGTGCTGATCTCGGCTCCCGCTACGGGCGCGGACCTGACGGTGGTCTATGGCGTGAACCATGACAAAATCCGTCCGGAGCACACCGTGATCTCCAACGCGTCCTGCACCACCAACTGCCTGGCGCCGGTCGCGCACGTGCTGAACCAGACCATCGGGATCGAGCGTGGCTACATGACCACGATCCACGCCTACACCGGCGACCAGAAGCTGCACGACAACCTGCACTCAGACATGCGCCGCGCCCGTGCCGGCGCGCTCAGCCTGATCCCGACCTCCACCGGTGCCGCCCGCGCCGTGGGCGAGGTGCTGCCGGAGCTGAAGGGCAAGCTGGACGGCACCGCCATCCGCGTGCCGACCGCCAACGTCTCGGTCGTCGACCTGAAGTTCGTGCCGTCGCGCGCCACATCCGCCGACGAGATCAACGCCGCCATCCGCAACGCCGCCTCGAACCAGCTGGCCGGCGTGCTTGGCATCAATGACGAGGAGCTGGTCTCCTGCGACTTCAACCACAACACCTTCTCCAGCGTGTTCGACGCGACCCAGACCCAGACGGTCGAGGGTACTTTGGTGCGGGTGCTGTCCTGGTATGACAACGAGTGGGGCTTCTCCAACCGTATGTTGGACACTGCTGCTGTTTATGGCCGCGCCTAAGCGCTTGAACGAGGAAAGAATCCAGCCATGAAAACCACCCAAAAAGTCCGCAAAATCCTCTCCTATTACGAGAGCGACAATCCCGGCACCAAGGCGAACCTGGCCCGCATCCTGATGCAGGGCAAACTGGGCGGCACCGGCAAGGTTGTGATCCTGCCGGTCGACCAGGGCTTCGAGCATGGCCCGGCGCGCAGCTTTGCGCCGAACCCGGTCGGCTATGACCCGCACTACCACTTCCAGCTGGCGATCGACGCGGGCCTCAGCGCCTATGCCGCGCCGCTCGGCATGATCGAGGCGGGCGCAGACACGTTTGCCGGCCAGATCCCGACCATCCTGAAGGTCAACAGCGCCAACAGCCTGGCCCGCATGAAGGACCAGGCGATCACCGGCTCGGTCGGCGATGCGCTGCGCCTCGGCTGCTCCGCCATCGGCTTTACCATCTATCCGGGCTCGGACGATCAGTTCGAGATGATGGAAGAAATCCGCGAGATGGCGGAAGAAGCCAAGTCGGTCGGCCTTGCCGTTGTCGTCTGGAGCTATCCGCGCGGCGGCGACCTGACCAAGGAAGCCGAGACCGCGGTCGATATCTGCGCCTATGCCGCGCACATGGCGGCGCTGCTGGGCGCGCACATCATCAAGGTGAAGCCGCCGACGGCTGCCATCGGCTTGGATGCTGCGAAGAAAGCCTACGCCGACATCGACACCTCGACGCTCTCCAAGCGCATCGAGCACGTCGTGCAGTCCTGCTTCAACGGCCGGCGCCTGGTGGTGTTCTCGGGCGGCGAGGCCAAGGGCCTGGACGGCATCCTCGGCGAAATCCGCGAGATCGCCGCGGGCGGTGCCACCGGCTCGATTATCGGCCGCAACACCTTCCAGCGTCCGCGTGACGAGGCGATTGCGATGCTCAACCAGATCATCGACATCTACAAGGGCCGCGGCTGAGCCCGCACCACCCCGTCTTGGCGTCATTGCGAGCGCAGCGAAGCAATCCAGACCGGCGGCTCATCCGGTCTCAATCGGCCCTGGATTGCTTCGTCGGCGCTGCCTGCTCGCAATGACGGTGGGTGTTTAAGGCAAAGGACCACTGCCTTGGTTGACGACGAGCGCTTTATCTATCTGATTTCGCCGGAATCGGTAACGACTCCGGCAGCGCTCGACGTATTCGCGGCGAAGCTAGAGGAAGCCCTGGGGACGGATCTTGTCGCCGCATTCCAATTGCGCCTGAAGAATGTCGGCGATGATTGGATCGAGACCGCCACCAAGCGCCTGTTACCGCTGTGCCAGGCGAAAGATGTTGCTTTCATCCTCAACGACCGGCCCGACCTGGCCGTAAAGCTTGGTTGCGATGGAGCCCACGTCTCAGCCGATGAGGACATGCCGTTCTCCAAAGCGCGGGAAATTCTGGGCGAGGACCTGATTCTGGGCGCGACCTGCCGCGGCAGCCGTGATCTGGCCTTCGAGGCTGGGGAAGAGGGCGCGGATTATGTGGCGTTCGGTGCGTTTTTCCCCAGCTCAACCAAGGCCACCAAGAGCCGCGTCGGTCTGGAAATCCTGGAGTGGTGGAACGAAATCGCCGTGTTGCCGTCGGTCGCCATCGGTGGTTTGACCGCGGAAAACTGCGGCCCGGTTTACAAAGCTGGCGCGGATTATATCTGCGTTGTCTCCGCTGTCTGGGATCATCCGAATGGGCCGGCAGCCGGGGTGCGGGCGTTGGTCGAGGCCTGTAGCTGACGCAGCTTCAAATAGGCGAAATCGATCTTTTTTTCGGCGGTCCCTTGAACATCCGTCGCGCGGGCAAGCCCGCAAGTGCCCGAATCAGGGTGCGGCGTGTGTCGCGTGGGTCGATGACATCGTCGATGCCAAATCCTTCCGCCGCTTGGGCTGCGCCGATACGGGCGCGGGTTTCGTCGATCAGTTCCTGACGGCGGACCATCGGGTCCGGGGCGCTCTGATAGTCGCGGCGGAAGGCTACGTCGATAGCACCTTCCACAGACATCGCGCAAATTTCTGCCGTCGGCCAGGCAAAAGCGTAGTCCGCATCGAAACTGCGCCCGCCGCCCATGGCGATATAGCCGGAGCCATAGCCCTTGCGCAGCGACAGCGAAATGCGGGGGACGGTGACGTGGGCCATCTCGTACAACAGCCGACCACTGCGCCGGGCAAGCCCGGTCGCCTCCGCCGCCGAGCCGATGGCGAAGCCCGGCACATCGATCATGCTGATCAGCGGCAGACCGAACGCATCGGCCAGCGCGACGAACCGCGCCGCCTTCTCGCAAGCCTTTGCATCCAGCATGCCGCCCAGATAACGGGGATTGTTGGCAAGCACGGCCACCGGCCGGCCATCGAGCCGGGCAAAGGCCGTGATGATGTTGCGCGCATAGGTGGGTTTCAACTCGAACCGGCTGCCGCCATCGAACACCGCATCGATGACCTTGCGCACGTCATAGGTCTGCCGCTGGTCAGCCGGAACCAGGTCCAGGAGGGTCTCACCAGCCAGGGCGGGCCCGACCGCTGCTGCCATCGGCGGGGCAACGTTGGAATTGGATGGCAGGTAGGATAGGAAGCGGCGAACGGCGTCCATCAATTCCGCCTCGGTCTCGACGGCCAGGTCGGCGTTGCCGTATCGGTCGGCCTGAAGTTTGGCCCCGCCCAGCCCCTCCTTGTCGATATCCTCGCCAATCCCGGCCTTGACCAGCGCCGGGCCAGCCATGCCCATTTGCGAGCTGCCGCGCAGCATCACGACGAAGTCGGCCATGCTGGCATAGTTGGTCGGCCCGGCAAAGCCTGCACCCAGCACCGCAACCACCATCGGCGTCCATCCGGAATTCATGCCCAGCAGATGGAAGACGCGCGTGCCGGCGGCAAAGTGGCGGGAGTTCTGACCGTCCTGAATGCGGTGGCCGCCGCCCTCCACCAGCATGACCAGCGGCACGCCAGCCTCGGTCGCCCGCTCAATCGCGCGATTGCCCTTGGCACTGCCCGCCACACCGACCGAGCCGCCGTGCACCGTGAAATCGTGGGCGACAAGGCTGATGGGCCGGCCGTCGACAAGGCCAGAGCCGGTGACAATGCCATCCGCCGGCGCTTTCAGGTTGGCGTTCCAGGGGTTGTCGTGATGCGGGGCGGCGAGCCCGCCGGTCTCAACAAAGCTGCCACCATCCAGCAGCAACTCCACCCGCGCCCGGGCCGAGAGCTTGCCATCCCGCTGGCGTTTGGCCATGGCATCGGGCCGGCCATTATCAGATACGGCCGCCTTCTTTGCGGCAATGGCTGCAGCGAGGTCGTGGGCGGTTGGTGGGGATTCAGTCATGCTTGCGGGACCGGGCCAATGTCGGGAGATTGCACAGTCTAACCGCACTTGCCGGCGTAAGGCGAGACGCTGCTCTATCCAACCACCGCCAGGCCCAGAAACGCCGCCAGGGGCGTCATCGCCACGCCGATCAAATAGCGCCTGGCCGCCAATGGCGGGCCAGCCAATGGGATATCGTACAGCACTAGCCGTTGTGCGTTCATCATCGACCAGGCGTTGAGCAATGCCAGCATCTGACCGATGCCGGCGTCGGCGCTCAACAGCGCCGCCACTACCGGCAGGATCAGCATGGGCCCGGTCGGCATCAGCGCGCCGAACAGTGCCGCGATCATGGCGCCCTTAAACCCGGAGTCGGCGCCGACCCAGTGGCCGATTTCCTCGCTGGGCAGCAATTGCGCAACGAAACCAGCGGAGATGATCGCCGGCAGAATGATGGGAATCAGGCTGATCGCCTGCCGGCGCGACAGGCGCATCGCCTCGCCCAGCGACCGCTCCGGATGGAAGTGCACCACCAGGGCCAACACGATGACCATGCCGATCAGGAACAGGGTGGAGAAGCTCATCGCCCTGCTATTCCCGGTCGACCCGCGGCCAGCGGATTTCCGGCCAGAAATACCGGATCATCAACCCACCCAGGATCGGCAGTGGCAGCGCCGCCAGGATGCGCATGGTCGCCATATGCTCGCCCAGGAACGATACCTCCCAGACCAGGAAGCGGTTCATGCCGAGCACGCTCCACGAAATGATGAAGGCGACGACCGCGCCGACCTCCGCCCCGAAGCGAAGTAGCATCGCGGCCACAGGGTAGATCACCCAGGGACCGCCCGGTGTGATAGAGCCGGCCAGTGTGCCGATGATCAGGCCCTTCATGCCCGCATCCCGGCCCATATGCTTGGCGACCCAGTCGCGCGGCACCAGCACCGTGAGCAAGCCATACATCAGCACACCCAGCGCCATGCGCGGCACGACGTTGACCATCAGTTCAAAGTCTTCGAACAGCACCCTGTGCACCGTCTCCCAACCGTACAGGATCCAGCAGAGCGAGCCGGTGACGGTCATCAGAGACAGCGCAAAGATCGCCGGTCCGCGGCCACGGCGCTTCGCAGCCTCGGTGGGGGAGGGATTGGCCATAGGGGTCTTTAGGTAGGGGTGTTTGGCAAGCTGCTATTCCGCTGCTTTGGCAGCCGACAGGCCACTCAGCACCTCCTCTGTATGCTCTCCCAGTGCCGGTGAGGGGAAGCGGAGTTTTGGTCGCTGCCCGTCCAGGGTAATCGGCAGGCTGGTAACCCGGAAGTCACGGTCGGGTACGGCCTGGACCATGTTCGTGGCGGCCAACTGCTCGGTCTTGGAAAGCGCGGCGATGTCGTTCACCGGCGAGCACGGAACGCCAACCGACTCGATTTTGGCGATCCAGTTGTCGCAAGTGTCGGTCAGGAATACCTCCGCAATCATCGGCAGCAGAGTCTCCCGGTTCTCAAAGCGGGCTGCCGGCTGGTTGAAGCGCGGGTCATCGCACCATTCCGGCTTGCCCACGACCTTGGCAAATTTCAGGAACAGGCGGTTGTTGCCGGCGGCGATGCAAATCGGCCGGTCGGCAGTATCGAACACCTGATACGGCACTAGGTTCGCCGAAGCGGCACCAGTGCGGACCGTTTCAGTGCCAGTGTAGTTGTACGCGTTGAGCGGGCCACTGACCCAATGCACCGCGCTCTCGAACAAGGACGTGCCGATGACCTTGCCCTTGCCGGTGTGGCGCCGCTCTTCCAGCGCAGCGAGCGCGCCGATGACGGCCCACATGCCCGTGGCGGTATCGTTGATCGCCGGCGCGCAGAATGTCGGCGGATCGTCGGCACGGCCCGTCAGGGTCATGACGCCGCCATAGGCCTGGGCCAGCGGGTCCATGCCGGGATGGTATTTCAGCGGCCCCTCTTCGCCGAATGCGCTGATGACGCAATAGATCAGACGCGGATTGACCGCCATCAGGTCCTTGGGGCCAAAGCCACTTTTCTCCGCCACGCCGGGGCGCAGGTTCTGGATACAGATGTCAGCGTCCTGGATCAGGGCGTTTAGCTTGGCCAGATCGTCCGGCGATTTCAGGTCCAGCACCACCGACTTTTTCGAGCGGTTCGTGGCATTGAACATCAGCGAGGCGTCGGCAGTCGCCATCGGCCCCCAGAGGCGGGCATCGTCGCCGCCGTCCGGTTTCTCGATCTTGATGACGTCCGCGCCGAGATCGGCCAGGATCACACCGGAAAGAGGCCCGGCCAGCGCCTGGCCGATTTCAATGACTTTGATGCCTGTCAGTGGCAGACGAGCTTCGCTCATGGGGGACGTCCTTTCGAAGAGATTGGCGCTAAGACTAATGTTTTGGTGACGCGGACACTATAGGGCTAAGCCGCAGCGGTCTTTGGCGCCTGCTTTGCAAAATACGCAGCGACCAGTTCATGCGTGCTCTGTGCGTCGCGCTCGTTCTGGCCGATGTCGGTGATGGTGATCTCGCCGCCGGCCTTGCGGTAGTTGGCGGCGAACCGCTCCGGCTCGTTCGCATCGATGGGCGAGTCCGGGTCGCGGTAGTCGTGCATGAAGTCCGGGCGGCTTTGGATCCAAAGTGTCGGCGGTAACGGCGCGGTTGTCTCGCCCCGTTCCAGAATCAGCATCGGGTTGCCGTCGATCATGTTGGCGTCGTTTTGCCAGAAGCTGGATTGGCGCGCCGCGATTTCCGCATATTGCGGCGGGATGGTGCCGGCCGCGGCATGGCGTTCCAGGTGGCGCAGGCGGGAGAGCGGATTGATCACCGGCCAGGTCATGACGATGCTGCGAACGCTCGCATCAACTGCCGAAGAGACAGCCGGCAAAGGAATGGCGGCATAGCGCGGATCGTTCGGGCGCATGGCGACCAGCATCGCCAGATGCCCGCCGCTGGATTGGCCGGTCATGCTGACCAGGTCCGCCCGCGTACCCAGCGACGCCGCATTTGCCTTGACCCAGCGCACAGCATAATTGATGTCGGCCAGGGCAGAGGGATAGCCGTCGCCGGCCTGACGGAAGTCGATGGCGATGGCGACAATGCCGCGCCGCGCCAGCACCTCGTCCCGCGCCTGGCACTCGTCGAGCGTGCCCTTGCTCCAGGCGCCGCCGTGCAGGTCGATCACGGCAGGGAAGGGTCCAGCGCCTTCCGGGCGGAAGATGCGCATCGCAAGATCGCGCCCGGCGACGGTCAGATAGGTTCGATCCTCGATTGTGAATGCGTGGCTGGCTGGCATGGTCGGTTCCTCTTTGTCGGCGTCGCATGGGCGCTCAGACTGACGTTATGGCCGAGACCCGACGGACGCAAGCGGCGGCGCGCGTTCACAGGTCTGGCATTGTCGGCTGTTCGGTGATGTAATCGACGGCAACGACTGTCGGCAACCATGTCACTGGAGGAATCGCCATGACCTATGAGACCATTGAAGTACGCCCGCTTACCCCAACCATCGGCGCAGAAATCCACGGCGTGAAGCTGTCGGAACCGTTGGGCAATCAACAGTTCCAGGAAATCCATGACGCGCTGATGCAGCACCAGGTCGTGTTTTTCCGCGACCAGGATATGACGCTGGAGCAGCACAAGGATTTCGGCCGTCGCTTCGGCCCCCTGCACATCCATCCTTCTGCGCCGGGTCCGGAAGGACATCCGGAAATCCTGAAAATTCATGCGGACGAACGCTCGAAACAGGTCGCTGGCCACCGCTGGCATTCGGACGTGAGCTGCGATCCTGAGCCGCCGATGGGCTCCATCCTGCATCTGCACACCGTGCCGCCATCCGGCGGCGACACGCTGTTCGCCAGCTCTATCGCCGCTTACGAAGCATTGAGCGAGCCGATGAAGAAGTTTCTGGGCGAACTGACGGCGCGCCACGACGGCAGCCCGAACTATCATCGCCGCGCCCGCGTCGATGGCCGGGTCGATACCAAGCAATATCCGTTTGCCGATCATCCCGTTATCCGCACCCATCCGGTGAGCGGCAAGAAGGGCATTTTCGTCAATCCCGTCTTCACCCAGTACATCGTCGGCATCCCGGAGGAGGAGAGCAAAGCCATTCTCGAATTCCTCTATGCCCACACCAAGCAGGAGCGGTTCGTCTGCCGGTTCTCGTGGGAAAAGGATTCGGTGGCATTCTGGGATAACCGGGCGGTGCAGCATCTGGCGATGTGGGATTACTTCCCGCAGGTGCGCAGCGGCTACCGCGTGACTGTCGCCGGCGACAAACCGTTCTGAGGCGATTGCCGGGCGCATTGCAGCGTGGTGCGCCCGTCTAGGTTCGCCCATATCGTCATAGTTCCCTACCCGCAGGCTGCTGCGGAAGTATTGCTGATGCGGTGAATTGGTTCCTATAGAATGCCGGTGAAGCATTCTTAAGGAAGCGGTTTTGGATGGCTGCGAAGCAACCAAAGAAAGTTTTGTTAATCGGCTGGGACGCTGCCGACTGGAAAGTCGCCGCGCCGATGATGGATGCGGGCGAGATGCCCAATCTCACCAAGCTGGTGCAGGGTGGCGTCATGGGCAATATGGCGACGCTGTTCCCCGTGCTCTCGCCCATGCTCTGGACCTCGATTGCCACCGGCAAGCGGGCGCACAAGCATGGCATTCACGGCTTCTCAGAACCCGATCCGCAGTCCGGCGGCGTGCGGCCGATCACCAACCTCAGCCGCAAGGTCAAGGCGGTCTGGAACATTCTGAACCAGAACGGCCTGAAGTCGAACGTGGTGGGCTGGTGGCCCTCCAACCCGGCCGAGCCGATCAACGGCGTCATGATCTCCAACCTCTACCAGTCCGCCACCATCCGCAAGGATGGCGCCTGGCCGATGCGGCCCGGCACCGTGCATCCGCCGCGGCTGATCGAGCCGCTGAAGGAATTCCGCATCCGTCCGCATGAGATCGAAGGCGAGCAGCTGCTGCCCTTCGTGCCGAAGGCGGCGGAGGTGGATCAGGAGAAGGACAAGCGCCTGCAATCCATTGCCAAGGTGCTGGCCGAAAACGCCTCGATCCACGCGGCGGCGACGGCGACGCTGCAACTGGAGCCATGGGATTTCATGGCCGTCTATTTCGACGGCATCGACCATTTCTGCCACGGCTTCATGCGCTACCACCCGCCGCGGCAGGAGTG
Source organism: Alphaproteobacteria bacterium (assembly GCA_029978325.1). Taxonomy (GTDB): domain Bacteria; phylum Pseudomonadota; class Alphaproteobacteria; order Bin95; family Bin95; genus JACKII01. The sequence goes on from JAPOJR010000007.1 coordinate 19,045, forward strand.
GATCGACGAGCGCGATTTCGAGCTTTATTCCGGCGTGGTCAAGGCGGCCTACCAGTTCCATGACCTGATGCTGGGCGTCTACATGAACCTGGTGGACGAGGACACGGCGATCATGCTGGTCTCCGACCACGGCTTCCATCCGGATCACCTGCGCCCGAAGGAAATCTCGAACGAGCCGGCGGGCCCGGCGGACGAACACCGGCAGTTCGGCGTGTTCGTCCTGAACGGCCCCGGCATCAAACAGGACGAGATGGTGTTCGGCGCCAGCCTCGTCGATATCGCGCCGACCGTACTGCAACTCTTCGGCCTGCCCGTTGGCCGCGACATGGATGGCCGCCCGCTGGTCGGCGCCTGGGCCGAGCCGCCGGAGGTGGAATATGTCGATTCGTGGGAGGATATCCCCGGCGACAGCGGCCAGCATCCGGTGGACAAGCAGGTGCAGGTCGATCCCGCCGACCAGGAGGAGGCCATCGCCCAACTGGTCGAGCTCGGCTATATCGACCGGCCGGACGAGGACCGGGGCAAGGCCGTCGCCAACACCGTGCGCGAGCTGCGCTACAACTTGGCCCGCGATTACATCGGCAGCCGCCTCTACCCGCAGGCCATCGAGATCCTGGAGGAACTCTGGGAGAAATTCCCGGACGAAAGCCGCTTTGGCGTGAAGCTGGTTGAATGCCAGATCGCCATCGGCCAGCCGGCGAAGGCGCGCGAGGCCTTGCAGCGCGTCCACGTGGAAAAGCAGCGCTACGCCGCCGAAGCGCGCGAGAAGCTGCAGGAACTGCGCAAGGAAGACGAGGAGAAAGAGCGCAAGGCGGAGGACCTGAACGAGCAGGAACGGCGCGAGCGCCGGCAGCTGATCCTGCGCGCCGGCGTTAACCCGCACGCCTTCGCCTATCTGGAAGGCCGCGTCGCGGCGGCGGAGGGCGATCACGAGAAGGCGCTGACGGCTTATGGGCACGCCGCCCAGGTACAGGTCGCGAACCGGCCGAGCCTCTTCCAGGCCCAGGGCGACACGCTGCTGCGCCTGCGCCGCTGGGCCCAGGCGGAGGAGCGGTTCCGGGCCATCCTGGAGATCGACCCGATCAACGCCGGCGCCCAGCTCGGCCTCGCCCGCAGCTTTTTCGGCCGCGGCCGCTATGAGGCGGCCCGTGCGGCGGCGCTCGCCTGCGTCGGCCTGATCTTCCAGAACCCGCAGGCGCACTACCTGCTGGCGCGGATCGCGTACCGGCTGGAGAACCCGGCGGAGGCGCATCAGGCGCTGGACCGGGCTATCGGCCAGAACCCGGTGTTCCCGGATGCACATTTGCTGCGCGCCCGCCTGCACCAGCAGGCCGGCAACACCGAGGGCGCGCAGGAGGCCCGGCGCCTGGCCCGCGCCAGCCGCAAGCGCATCCGCGATGCCCGCGCCGGCCTGGAACGCCCGACCGACCGGGATGTGGAGCTCGACGTGCTGCTGAAGAAATCCGCCACGGTCGGCAAGGTCGGCAAGGTGCTGGGCCTGCCGCCGCTAGCCAAGGACGAGGTGGTGATCGTCTCCGGCCTGCCGCGATCCGGCACGTCGATGATGATGCAGTTGCTGGCGGCGGGCGGCCTGCCGGTGCTGGCCGATGGCGAGCGGGAGGCCGACAGCGACAACCCCAAGGGCTATTATGAGTACGAGCCCGCGAAAGGCCGTGGCGACCACCGCGGCTGGCTGGCGGATGCCGGCGGCAAGGGCGTGAAAATGGTGGCGCAACTGCTGCCGAACCTGCCACCCGACCGCCAATACCGCATGATCTTCATGGAACGGCCGCTGGAAGAGGTGATCGCCAGTCAGGATGCCATGCTGGAACGGCTGGACCGGCCGCGCGCCGGCAAGCGCTCGAACCTGGCCCGCACCTACATGGCGCAGATCGAGCAGGTGAAGCGGGTGCTGGCCCCGCACGAGGGCCGGCTCAGCGTGCTGCCCATCGACTACCGCCGCGCCCTGGCCGAGCCGGCGAGCGTGGCGGCGGAGGTGAGCGCCTTCCTCGGCGGCATTCTGGACGTGGAGGCCGCCGCCCAGGCCATCGACCCGCGCCTGCGCCGCCAGGGCGCCCGTGGGTCGAACCGGAACGCCAATGTTGCCTGAACCTGGTTTGGAACCACCGGCAAAGGCCGCCGGCGCGGCGATTTCCCCAATGGGCGGGCCGGGCGGTGCGCCATAGGTTGCCGGCCGACCGAAGGACAGGCGCACACCCACGGGCCATCAAGACTAGGCTTGGCCGAATAGGAGACTCCGATGCAGGAATGGCTGACACCCGCAATTTTGGATCAAGTCGCGGAAATTTGCCGTCGCGCTGGCGCTGTCATCATGCCTCATTTTGAGGCTGAAGATATGGCGTTCGAGAACAAGGACGATGCCCGGAAAAGTCAGGTGACTGCCGCCGATACCGAGGCTGAGGCATTGATTTTGCCGGCGCTGGCGGCGCTTAATCCGGCGATCCCGATTGTTGCCGAGGAAGAAGTGGCAGCCGGACGGGTGCCGGACGTCTCTGGCGGAGAATTCTGGCTGGTCGACCCGCTGGACGGCACCAAGGAATTCATCAAGAAGATCCCAGAATTTACCGTCAATATCGGGCTGATCCGCAATGGCCGTCCGGTGCTGGGCGTGGTCTATTCTCCGGCCAGCAACGACATGTATGCCGGCTCGGAGGCGTTAGGGCAGGCCTGGCAGGAACGCAATGGACAGGCGCGCAAGCCGCTGGCGGTGCGGCCGGTGGATGCCAAGGGCATCACCATTTGCCTGTCGCGCACCTATGGCCAAAGCGTCGAGCTGACCCGTTTTTTGGAGCGCTTCAAGGTCGAAAAGCAGGTCGATGCCGGCTCCTCCATCAAGTTCTGCCTGATCGCTCGCGGTGAGGCCGATGTCTATCCGCGCTATGGTGGCTCGATGGAGTGGGATACAGCCGCCGCGCATGCTGTGCTGAACGCCGCCGGCGGACGGGTCTGCCGCATCGATGACGGGCCGGAGCTTGCCTACGGTAAGCCCGAGTTCCGCAACTCCTACTTCGTAGCCTGGGGTGGGCCAGAGGTCTGACCGAGACGCTTGCCAGCGACGCCGCAGGTATCGCCCGCGCTGCAGCGTTGCTGCGGGAGGGGCGGCTGGTCGCATTCCCGACCGAGACTGTCTATGGTCTGGGCGCAGATGCGACCTGCGACCGGGCGGTTGCCAGTATTTATGCCGCCAAGGGCCGGCCGAGCTTCAATCCATTGATCGTGCATGGGCCGTCACAGGCCGCGTTGCGCGCGCTGGCTGTGTGGGACGCCCGGGCGGAGGCTGTGGCCGCCGCGTTCTGGCCGGGGCCTTTGACGCTGGTGCTGCCGCGTAGCCCGGACTGTCCAGTCTCGCTACTGGCTAGCGCCGGTCTGGAGACGCTGGCGCTGCGGGTGCCGTCGCATCCGGTGGCGGCGGCATTGCTGGAGGCTGTGGGCCGCCCGATAGCCGCGCCAAGCGCCAACCGCTCTAACGCCCTCAGCCCGACCGAAGCGCGCCATGTAGCGGCTTCTTTGGGCGATGCCGTGGGTGCGATTATCGATGGCGGGCCTTGCGCGGTCGGACTGGAATCGACCGTGGTCGATCTCTCGGGCGATGCGCCGTTGCTGTTGCGTGAAGGCGGCCTGCCGCGCGAAGACTTGCTGGATCTGCTGCCCGCCCTTCGGCGGCCGGAAGCCGGGGCCGCGATCACCAGCCCCGGCATGCTGGCCAAGCATTATGCGCCGGATTGCCCGATGCGCCTTGACGCCGACGACGTGCGGCCCGGCGAGGCGCTGCTGGCGTTCGGACCGAAGGCGCCGGCAGCGGCAATCGGCTTGAACCTCAGCGCGTCTGGCGACCTGGTGGAGGCGGCGGCAAACCTGTTCCGGCACCTGCACGCTCTGAATGCCCGCAGACCCCTGGGCATTGCCGTGATGCCGATCCCGGAGCATGGCTTGGGCCGCGCCATCAATGACCGGCTGCGGCGGGCGGCGGCCTAAGCAGATCGGTTCTATTCTAAGCGGCTTCCGGATAAGCCTTCGTCGGGCCGCCTTTCACGGTGATGCGGTGCATGCGGCGGCGTTGGCCGTGATAGTCGTTGATGGCGTTGTGCAGCACGCTGCGGTTATCCCAGATGGCCAATGTGCCCGGCTGCCAGCGCAAACGGCAGGTGTTTTCCGGGCGGGCCTGGTGCTGCATCAAAAAGTCGAGCAATGGCTTGGCTTCCGCCTCCGAAAATCCAGCCAGGCCGACAGAATGCAAGCCGACGTACAACACCGGCTCGCCGGTTTCAGGATGTAGGCGGACCATCGGGTGTTCCGCCAGTGTTTCGTCGGCCGGGGCGTCCTTGGCGCGCATGCTGGAAAAGGTCTTGGCGGCGGAGGCGCTGCGGCCGGCCATTTGCGAGGCAACCGACCGATTCAGCGTGCGCAGGCTGCGGGCCAAGCGCTGCATGGCCGGTGAGAGCGTGCGGTAGCCTTGGCGCATGCAGGCAAACAAAGTATCGCCGCCGCAATCCGGGATTTCCAGGCCATACAGGCAGGTATAGTTGGCGGGTTCCGTCAGGAACATCTGGTCGGTGTGCCAGCCGCTGCCGAAATTAGAGGTGTCGGTCTCGGTCTTAAGGATTTCCATCACCTCCGGTTGTTCCGGCAATCCATGAACATGCGGATGGAAGTGAATGTCGCCGAACCTTCGGACGAAGGCGAGCTGTTCCGCCGGCGTCAGGGACTGGTCGCGGATGGCGATAACGCCGTGACGCAGCAAGGCAGACTTCAGCGCGTCAAATTCGGCCGCCGGCATGTCACCGGAAACCTGAATGCCAGTGACCTCTGCGCCGAGCGTGCCCGTGAGGCGGGTAATTTGCATGGTGTTTGTTCCTGTGGCCGGTTCCCCGTGCCAGAATAATGAACTTGCCTTTGCCTGTCAGGGCAAAACCACCGTCGGATTGACAGGCTGGGCGAACCGGCAGAGTTTGTCCGGGTCCGCTGCCAGGAGCCCAGACTATGAAGATTGCCAAAGCCGAGTCCATCTGGATCCGTACCCCGGTCAGTCATGATGGGCCGCCTTCCGGATTTGGCGGGACGATTTGGAAAGATGTCTCGACCCTGCTCATCCGGATCGAGACCCAGGAAGGGCTGGTCGGTTGGGGCGAGGCGTTCGGTCACAATGCGATCCCAGCGACGAAGGCTGCCTTTGACCATCAGATCGCACCCTTGCTGATCGGACGCGACGCCGGCGCCATCTCGCCGTTGATGACCGAGCTGCAGAAGGTCTGTCACACCTTTGGCCGGTACGGCCAGACCATGTTCGCCTTTTCCGGGCTCGATACGGCGCTTTGGGATTTGGCGGGCAAGGCGGCGGGCCTGCCGCTGTACCGGTTGATCGGCGGGGCAGCGCGCACCCACGTTCCGGCCTATGCGAGCCTGCTGCGCTACGGCGACCCACAGGTGGTGGCGGACCTCTGCGCCAAAGCGGTAAGCCAGGGTTATAGCGCCGTCAAGCTGCACGAACGCACCGCCGCAGCGGTGACGGCGGCGCGGGACGGCGGCGGCGATGTCTTTGACCTGATGGTCGATGTCAATTGCCCCTGGACCGTTGCTGAGGCCGAGCAGATGGCCTGGGCGTTCGAGCCGAACGACCTGTTCTGGCTGGAGGAGCCCGTGTGGCCACCGGAGAACTTCAACGGATTGGCGGAATTGCGGGGCAACGCGCCAATGCCGATTGCGGCGGGCGAGAACGCCTCGACCATTTGGGAGTTCGCCCAGATGCTGCGCACGGGCGCCGTTGACTTTGCCCAGCCGAGCGTCGCCAAGGTCGGCGGCGTGACGGAAATGATGAAAATTTTGCGCCTCTGCGAAAGCCACAATGTCGGGTTCGCACCGCACTCGCCTTACTATGGGCCAGGTTTCCTGGCGACCTTGCATGTGGTGGCGCAGACCGACAACCCGATCGAACACCTGTATTGCCGCCTGGACGCGCCACTTTATGACGTTTTCCCGCCGAAAGATGGTGCGTTCCAACTGCCGACCGGGCCGGGGCTGGGCCTGGAGCCCAATCCAGACGTCATCCGCGACTATCAGGTGAAAGGTTGAGTGGCGGCCGGCGGGCAGGCATTCTTTCGGCGCCAGGCTGCACGAGCATTCGACCGGCATTTTCAGACAATCGGAGCGGCAAGTGCGATGATCGAGGTTGAGCGAAGTGGCGGGGTATTCCGCCTGACATTGAACCGGCCAAAGGCTAGAAATGCCCTGAACGCGGACGGCATGGCCAGGCTCGTTGCAGCCTTGCGCACGGTTGAGGCCGCCGGCGACGTACGGGTCCTGGTGATCCGGGCGGCGGGGGCTGCATTCTCCGCGGGGCGCGACCTGAAGGAAGCGCCAACACTGCCGCTTGCCGCCAGCCTGCAACAGCACGACGACTGGGCGACGGTCTTCCAACTGCTGCAGCGCCTCAGTGTACCGAGTGTGGCGGTGGTCCAGGGCTTTGCCGTCGCGGGCGGCTTTACGCTGGCGATGGGGTGCGACTTCGTGCTGGCAAGCCGCGCGGCGAAGTTTGGGGCGATGGAGATGGCGAACGGCTTTCCCGCCGCCGTGTGCACCCCGCTGCTAGCGCATTTGCTGGGGCCCAGGCTCGGCCTGGAACTGGCCTTGTTCGGTGAGCCCGTCGGTGCCGAACGGCTGTATGAAATGGGCCTGATCAACGCATTGGCGGACGATGACAGCGGGCTAGAGGCTCTGGCCGAGGCCTTTGTCCAACGGTTGCTGAAGCTCAACCCCGCCGCGGTCAAGCAGACGAAAGAGACCTTCCGCGCCGCTCGGTCCATGCCGCTAGACCAGGCGATGACCATGGGTAAGCATCTGAACCAATTGCTCGACGCCAGTGGCAGTTTTGCCGCCGGCAGCGCTGAATTTGCAGCCCGGACAGGAAAAACCCCGCATTAGCCGCGTGCCGCCCTGGCGCTAAATCTCAGCAAGCGGCCCTGCCTCGGCTAACGCACGATAAACTCGGCATGCAGTGCGCCGGCGCTTTTGATCGCACTTAGGATGTCGATCATGTCCCGTGGGCCGACGCCGAGCGCGTTCAGTCCCGCCACCAATTCCGCCAGGTTGGCGCCTCCTTCCACTAACGCCATGCGGTTGTTGCCGTGATCGACCTGGATATCGGTGCGCGGCACCGTAATGGTTTCTCCGGCAGCGAACGGATTGGGCTGCGAGACCTGCGGAGTCTCGGTGATGCGGACGGTCAGGTTGCCTTGGCTGACGGCTACGGTGGAAATGCGCACATCCGCGCCCATGACGATTGTGCCGGAGCGTTGGTCGACGACGACCTTCGCCGGTTGGTCCGGCAATACCTCCAGCGATTCGATGCTGGCGATGAAGCCGGCAATCTGGCGGCGCTGCGTGTCCGGCACCTGCAGATCGATTGTCCCCGGATCGAGTGCGGCAGCCAGCGGTTGGCCGAGGAACTGGTTGATGCGGTGTTGAATACGGTTCGCCGTCGTGAAGTCTGGGTTGCGCAGGGCGAGCCGCACGGTCTGCAATTGCGCAAGCTCGAACTCGACTTCCCGCTCGACCCGGCCGCCGTTCGGGATGACGCCCGCAGTGGGAACGCCTTTTGTCAGAGTCGAAGCATTGCCCTCGAACGCCTCGCCGCCGGCCAGCAAGGGGCCCTGTGCCACCGCATAGATCTTGCCGTCAGCGGCGTTTAAGGGCGTCATGACCAGCGCGCCGCCCAACAGGCTTTTGGCGTCGCCAATGGCGGAAATCATGACATCGATGCGCGACCCAGCGCGGGCGAAGGGCGGCAGCGCAGCCGTGACAAGCACAGCGGCGACGTTGCGCGGGCGGAAATTTTCGCCCTGGACGTTGACGCCCAGCCGCTCCAGCACGTTCGCCAGGGCTTCTTCGGTGAAGGGGGCGTTGCGCAGGCTGTCGCCGGTACCGTTGAGGCCGACGACCAGGCCATAGCCGACCAGGTCATTGCCGCGGACGCCCTGGAAATCGACCAGGTCCTTGATCCGCGCCTGGCCGGCCCAGGCGCTTGCCGCGACGCTGAGGCCGCCATATCCGACGATGGCCAGAAGCATGACGACGACGCCACGGAGGATTTCGCTGCTGCGCATGGCGGGGAACCCGGTCCTGGAGGTTACAGCACGTTGGCGAGCGACAGGCGAAGGATGCGCGAGGTGGCAAGGAAGCTGGCCTGCAGTTGCGTTTCCAGCGACGCCAGGGATGTGGCGGCCTCAGTCGGGTCGGCATCTTCAATCGCGGCGATCCGGTTCTGCAATACCAGCAAGGAGGCCTGTTGGTCCTCGCGGAACGAGGCGGTATCCGTTTGCACCAGGCCGAGACGCGCTTCGATGCCGACAATGCCTGCCGTGCTGCGGTCAAGCGTTGCGACGGCAGCCCCGGCGAAGTGCCGGTAGGCCTCCTCGTTCATCTGGCCGTCGCCGCGCTGGACGGCTGCAAACAGGTGCAGCCCTTCCAGCAGATCGCGGACGCCGGCTTCCGTCGCTTTTGCGCCATAGGTGACCCGACGGCCATTGCCATCGCTGAACGAAAGGTCGGCGCTCGCATCCGGCGCGCCCTGATAAATCTCGCTGGAAAAATGCAAAGCCGGGTTGGGATGGGTGTCATCGAACATGCTGGCGATTTCCGCCAACAGGCTGTCAACCTGTGCGGTTGTGGTCATCTGGCCGCCACCAGCGCCGGCATGGCTGGCGACAACGCCCTGCACCGCGGCGATCATGCCATTGGTCTGGCGCATGGGCGCCTGGTCCACTGCCTGGCCGCTGAACAGGAAGCGGCCGTTGACCGCTGCGTTCATCGTGCTGAGCACCTGGTCGATGCCGTCGGTTGCGGCCTGCCGAACCAATACGCCAAAGCCTGCGGTGTTGGCAGCATCGTCGAGAACGCGGCGAAAATCGAACGTATCGGTCACGCCCCGGCTGTGTTGCAGTGCCGCCTGCATCATCGTCAGCCGGGTTTCGACAATGCCGATGCGGTCGATCTGGCCGTCGGCGCGGGCCGCTGCAGCCTTGAGCCCGAACAGCGGGGCACCGGAGCCGCCGAGCAGATCGGCCAGGTTGGCGCGCTTGCCGTTCGCGACTTCGCCGACGCTATCGGCAAAGCGGCTTTGCAGGCGCTGCAGGTCGCCTTGCAGGCGGCCGAACAAAACCTGTGTTGTCAGATTGGCAGCGTATACCACGATGGGGGTTCCTTTAGGCTGTGGCGATCCCGGTGGTCAGATGGCGATGGCCAGCAATTCGTCCAGCATGCGGGACGCTGCCTGGATCACCTGGCCGTTCGCGGCGAAGCTGCGTTCATAGAGGGCGAGTTTTTGCAGCTCGACATCGATGCTGACACCGGAATGCGACAGCCTGAAGTCGGAGATCGCCTGAAAGGTCACCTGCTGCGCATTGGCATTGCGGACCGAAAGCGTCCGGGACTGGTGCGCGAGTTGAACAAACTCGCGGGCGCCGGCGGCGACGGCGTCGTCAGTCAAGTTGGCGGCAGCGGCAAATGCGGTCGGATCGGTCAGCGCGGCGATGAAGCGCGACACCTGTGCGGGGTCGCCGGCATAGCCGGTACCGGGCGCGGCCACGCCGTCCCGCAATCTGGCATAGTCGCCGCCCGCGTTCGGGTCGATAGCTGCGTTGACGGCGATCCGGGCCGAAAAGCCGACCAGGCGGGCGGGATCCGCGGTATCAACCCGCGCGCCGGCATCGGTGAACAAGCCGGCGTCGGTTGGCCCCAAGCTGGCATCGACGGTGGTGTCCTGAAAACGGTCGGCCAGGGCGAAGGCGATGCTGTCGAGGCGCTGCAGCGCATCCGGCGCGATTTCGTCCCGGATGAGGAACAGTCCGGTGATCAGGCCGTCATCAATCGACTGGATGTCGCCGGAGCCGGGCGCTATATCGCGTCCGTTCACGGTCAGGCCCGACAGAATATTCGAGTAGCCGGGCGCTGCGAGGCCGGCAGGGTCGTACACTTCCGCCGTATTGACGATAGGGCGGTGGCTGAACTCGAGGGTTGCAGGGTTGTGGTCGAGCAATGGCACGCCTTCCCGAGTGGTCAGGATCAGGCTGTTTTCGTCGCTGCCGCGGATAACCCGGATCGGAATGCGCCGCGCGACTTCGTCGATCAGGCGGTCACGTTGATCGGCCAGGTCGCCAGTGTCTGCGCCCCGAACCGACCGCAGCGCCAGCTCGCGGTTGACCAGGGACAATCGCTGCAGCGAATCGTTCAGCACCTTGACTTCCCGCTCGATCGCGGCGTCGGCATCGCTGCGGATTTTTGCGAATTCCGCGGACAACTCGCTGAATCCGCGCGTCAGTTGCTGGACAGCACGCAACGTATCCGATTGCCGCACGGAGGATTCCGGCGTGGTTTCCAAGGCGCGGAAGGCTTCCTCGACCCGGTCCAGCAGTTGCGGCAGCCCATTCGGGTCGTCGCTGTCGCCCAGTGCGTCGGCAATTCGGGCATAGGCATCGGCGGTGGTGGAGGCATAGGCCAGCCGGGCGTCTTCCTGGCGGGTGTCCCGGACCAGGGACAGGTCGACCTGGCGGTTGATCGCGGTGACCTGAACGCCTTGCCCGAGGTTGCCCGTGGAGACCGACCCGACTTCGACCTCCCGGCGAGCATAGCCCTCGGTTGTCGCGTTGGCGATATTGTGGGCGCCGACATCGGCTTGCCGCTGGTTTGCCAACAGGCCGGACAAGGCGTTGGAAAGTGCGGTGGATATGGTCATGGCTGCATCTTCCTGTGGCGTGGCCAGCGGGCCGGCGCGTCCGGATTACCGCTTTAGGTTCGTAGTCTCCTGCAGCATCTCGTCGACGGTGGTGATGATCCGGGCATTCGAGCTATAGGAGCGCTGCGTCTGGATCAGATCCGTCAGTTCCTGGGCAATATCGACGGTCGAATTTTCCAGCGAGAAGCCTTGTGTGGTGCCGACCGGACCTTGGCCGGAATCGAACAGGAACAGGCCGCCGCTATCCTGGGTCAGCTGGAACACGTTGCCTTCCGTCAGTTGCATGCCATTTGGGTTGATCACGTCTGCGACAGGAATTCGGTAGATCGGGCGGGATTGGCCATTGTCGAAGATGGCATCGACAATCCCGTCTTCGCCGACTTCCACCCGCAGGATATTGCCGAAGCCGGCGCCATCCTTGTTGATGCGCAGCGGCGCGAACTCGCCGGCGAACTGGACGAGCCCATCGCCTTCATCGGGGGTGCCGATGGTAATGTCGATATCGTTGCCGCCGGCGACCGTCATCGTAAGGGCGCCGGTGCTGGAATCGTAGGTGCCCAGGGTCGGCGTGACCGAGGCAAGCGACCCGGCATTTGCGCCTGTCTGGTTAAACTGGATGTCGAAGTCGCCGACCGTGGCGCCATTTGCGCTGTCGACAATTGTCAGTAACCAGTTACCGGACGTGCCTGACCCAGGCACGACCGGCGTAAAGGTCAGGGTCAGCGATTCGCTGTTGCCTAATTCATCGAAATATTCGACCGGCAAAACCCGCGGCGCGCCGGAACCGGTCGATTCCGTGTCCTGGGCCGGCAGATTGCCGGCGAATTCGATGAGGGTGGTCGGGCTGGCTGTGAACCCGCCGGCGCCGATGTTGACGACCTCCAGCGCATCGAAGCTGTTGCGCGCGATCGCCGGATTCACTGGCATGCCGGTCTGATCGAGCCTGAAACCCAAAAGAAAATGGCCGCTGCCCGTCACCAGGTTGCCATCGACGTCGGGACGGAACGATCCGGTCGACGCCAGCCGGAACTTGTCGCGGCCGCTATCCAGGCTTTCCGGGGTTTGCGATTGCACCACAGGGATGAAGCCGCGGCCATTGACAGAAATATCGGTGCTGTTGGCCGTTGCTTCGACCAAGCCATGCTGCCCGATATTGCGGCGAACATTGGTGGTGACGCCGCCGGCCGTAAACGCACCCGGTTCGGCCAGGACGACGGTCGAGAAGTCGATTTCCGCCCGTTTGTAGCCGCTGGTGTTGTTGTTGGCGATGTTCTCCGAAATCGTCGCGAGCCGCGCCGAATTCGCCTGCAATCCCAATACGCCTGCGTTCATCGAGGAGCCAAGGCTCATAATCCGTTCCACCCTTCGCCTGTGACAACGATCGCCGCCGGCAAGCATGGCCGAAGCGACGGTTTCCGGCAGGGTGATCCACAGGACTTAATTTGGCGCTAACATCGTCGGAAAAGGGCGGATTTGCTCGCTCGAGCGGACGGGTTAGCTGCCGCGCTGCGCTACATGCTCCTGCAGGCGGGGCATGATCTCGACGAAATTGCAGGGGCGGAAGCGGTTGTCGAGCTGATAGGCAAGAATGCCGTCCCACCCGTCCTTCACCGCCCCGGTCGAGCCCGGGAGCGCGAACAGGTAGGTGCCGCCCGCAACACCGGCGGTCGCCCGCGATTGCATGGTCGATGTGCCGATTTTCTGGTAACTGATCCACCGGAAAACCTCGCCGAAGCCCGCGATTTCCTTTTCATAGACGCTGGCGAAGGCTTCTGGCGTTACGTCCCGTCCGGTAACGCCGGTGCCGCCGGTGGAAATGACGCAATCGACGCCGGGGTCGGCGATCCATTGGCGCAATTGCGCGACGATTTTCGGCACGTCATCGGTGACGATGGCCCGGGCCACAACCTTGTGTCCGGCGGCCTCCGCCCGCGCAACCAACGTGTCGCCGGAGCGGTCGTCCGCCAGGGAGCGGGTGTCGGATACGGTCATTACCGCAATATGAACCGGGACAAACGGTCGGCTTTCATCGACTGACACGACTTAAATCCTCTGCCAACTCGATCAGAGGCCGATCCTGATCACTGTATTGGGGCCATTCGCCCCGAAGCAGGGCCTTGATCGATGGGCGCCTCTGACCCATCAGAGCCCGATAGACCCAGTAGTTGGCGATGACCCGTTCCACAAACAAGCGAGTCTCCAGCAGAGGAAGCATCTCGATAAACAGCAGTGGATCATCCGCCAGCAGACCATCCCGTTGCCAAGCCGCCAGATTGCCAACCCCCGCGTTATAGGCGACGGTCAGGCGGAACAAATCCTGTCCGATCATCTCTTTGTCCATCAGATAGCGCAGGTAGTTCTGGCCTAACGAGAGATTCAAAGAAGGATTGTAGAGCGCATCCCGGCGTTTGCCGACAAACCGGTCATCGCCTGCGATATAATTTGCGGTCGTCGGCATCAGTTGCATCAGGCCCCGCGCACCGGCGCCGCTGGTCGCCCGCGGGTTAAAGACCGATTCCTGCCGCACGAAAGCCCAGATCAGCGCTTGATCCAGTTTGAAGCCGTCATGGGGACGCCATTCTGGCATCGGGTACATGGCGCCGGGCAAAAATTCGTCGCTGCTCCCCGACAACCGAAATGCTCCGCGCATTGCAGTTTGGGGCAATTTCGTCGCCTCGGCGAATGCGACGATCCGTCGAAGGCTGGCAACAGAAACTTTGTGAAGCTGTTGAAGCAATTCTTCATCGGCAAGGCGGATTTGGCCTATCTGCAGCAGTGCCAGGACGCGGTCTCCGCCCGGTAAGCGACGGATGTGCGCGATATCGGCGTTGCTCACGCTGCTGGCGACCGGGCGATACGGCGTTGGCTGGCCGAGTTGCGCTAACGCCAGCTGCCCGTAGAACGTGTAGGGGTGTTTCGCTGCAAGGCGCAACCATTGCTGAGCAGTTTTGTGCCGGCCCTGTTGCGTCTCCGCGCGGGCCGCCCAGAATGCGCCTGCCGGCGCAGTCCAGTCTCCGGCCTCTTTTGACTTGGCGTGCAGGCCGAAATGTTTTGCGGCATTGCTGTAGTCGCGGAGGCGGTATGCAGCCAGTCCGGCGACCCAGTCCGGCATTGCCGTTCTGGTACGCGAGCGAGCGGCTGCGCGGCTTGCGAGGTCGAATGCGGTTTGGGAGCGGCTCATGGCCAACCATCCCAGCGCCGTCTGTGCACGCAAGCGGTCTGCAATCGCGGCTGGCAGACCGCTCCGGTCGATCATCAGGCTGGCGGCGGTTAACTGGCTGCGTGCAATTTTAGCGCGGATCGATTGCGCAATCTGCCGATGTTTTGCCGACGCAACCTGGCTGCGCGATGGCTTCTCGCCGAAATAGTGGCGGATGTGTTCTTGTCCAAACACCGGCACACGCAGATATTTTGCTCCGGACGGGCGGCGTTTCTGGGCGAGGCTGTAGGCGCGGTACGCAGCCGGATGGTCGGCATAGCTCTGAAGCCAGGCGGACAGTTCGCCGTATTTCGCTTTATACGCGGTCGGGTGCATGTAGCGTTGGAATTGGACATGGCCCAGCAAGACCTTAGACCGCAATTTTTCAATCAGCCGGTCAGCTTGCTGCCATTCTCCATTTTCCTGCAGAGCAAAAATCCGTTGGTAACGGGCCGCGTCTTCTTCGCTCAGCGGCTTTGGCAGCCACGGCTTGCTTGCCGGCAGCGCATACCGGCTTGCAATGGCATGCGGGTTAGTGCCGGTATGATCCGGACGCGTCAGCGGGACCGGTTGCGCCCAGGCACTCGCCACCGATACGAGAAAGCCCAAGCCACCGGCAAGCAGACGCCGGGCGGCACGAGCGGCTAAGAGATGCGTAGCAGCAGCTAACACTGGCCTAAGCTTACACCTGCAACATGGATGCGGTTAACCCACAGGAAACGAGCCAATTACCACCAATTGCGATCATCTTGTAAGTTTTTTATTCAGCTTTGCCGCCGGCTAGGCGAATTTGCAGCATTTGCAAGTCGCGCCAGGCCTCCCTTTTCTGGGCTGGAGAGCGCAGTAAGTACGCCGGATGGAAGGTCGCCAAGGCCGGGATGTCGGGGCGACCGTCACCAGAAGCATAGTCAAACCAGCGGCCCCGCATGCGCATTATGCCTTCCGAGCGTTGCAACATTGTTTTCGCGGCGGCGGCGCCGACGAGCAAAAGCGCCTTGGGCCCTATCAATTCGATTTGCCGTTTCAGAAAGGGCAGGCAGGCTTGAGTTTCCGCTGGCGTTGGCGTTCTGTTGCCGGGCGGGCGCCAGTAGAGGGTGTTGGCGATATAAACCTGCTCGCGGTCCATGCCGATCGCGGCCAGCATCCGGTCCAGCAGATGACCGGAAGGGCCGACGAACGGTATGCCCCGCCGGTCTTCTTCCTCACCTGGCGCCTCGCCGATGATCATCAGGCGGGCGTCAGCCGGGCCCGAGCCGAAAACGGTGTTCGTCGCCGTCGCTTTCAATGCGCAGCCGTCGTACGCCTCAAGGCGCGCGCGCAGGGTTTCCAGATCGTGGACGTCGGAAAGGTGCAAAAGGTCCGGTGAAGGTGGCGGAGCCGCAGGGCGAGGCGGCGGCGGTGGGGCTTTGGCCAGCGGCGTCACAGCTGCTTGCAGCCGGGGTTGGCCAGCTTCGGCGACGGACGTTGGGGCGACCGCAGCCTCGAAGCGGTTCCACGGCGTTGCAGCGATAGCCTCATCGACCCCCAGGTCGATGTACCATTGCAATGTTGCCAGCCATGGGTTCATTGCCAACTGTGTCCTTTCCGGTGTGACCAGTATCTCGGGTTGCCTTAACCCGGGTCGCGGTACTATCAAGCGGGCTTGGCCCAATGGTCTGCCTAGCGGCGGACTGTTATGGTAGTCTATACCAACGCTGGAACACTCGACCACTCAGTTAAGGACAAGGGGTCCCATGGAACGCGAGAGCATGGAAGTTGACGTTGTGATCGTCGGTGCCGGTCCGGCAGGACTGGCGACGGCGATCCGCCTCGGCCAATTGGCGGAGGAGACGGGCCAGGAACTCGCCATCGTCGTGCTTGAAAAAGGCTCGGAGGTGGGCGCCCATATCCTTTCGGGCGCCGTGCTCGACCCGCGCTCGCTGAATGAGCTGCTGCCGGACTGGCAGGACCGCGGCGCGCCGCTGAACCAGCCGGTAAAGCGCGACAAGTTCGTGTTCCTGACCGAGAACTCGTCCCTGCCCTGGCCCGAGTTCATGATGCTGCCGGCGATGAAGAACCACGGCAACTACATCATCTCCCTCGGCAATCTCTGCCGCTGGCTGGGCGAACAGTGCGAGGCCATGGGCATCGAGGTATTCCCCGGCTTCGCGGCTGCTGAAATTCTCTATGACGACCAGGGGCGCGTCTGCGGCGTTGCCACCGGCGACATGGGCGTCGGCAAGGATGGCGAGCAGAAGCCGACCTTCGAGCCGGGTATGGAGCTTCGCGCCAAATACACCGTGTTTGCGGAGGGCTGCCGCGGCTCGCTCGGCAAGCAGTTGATGGACAAGTTCGGCCTGCGCCAGGGCGTGCAGCCGCAGACCTACGGCATCGGCATCAAGGAATTGTGGCAGGTCGATCCGGAGAAGCACCAGGCTGGCACCGTCATGCACACCGCCGGCTGGCCGATGAAGCCGGATACCTATGGCGGCTCGTTCCTGTATCACCTGGAGGACAACCAGGTCGCCACCGGTTTTGTCGTCGGCCTCGACTACAAAAACCCCTACCTCTCGCCGTTCGACGAGTTCCAGCGCTGGAAGCAGCACTATTACATCCGCGACGTGTTCGAGGGCGGCAAGCGCATCGCCTATGGCGCCCGCGCTTTGAACGAAGGCGGCTTGCAATCGCTGCCGAAGCTGGTCTTCCCCGGCGGCTGCATGGTCGGCTGCGAGGCGGGCTTCCTCAACACACCGCGCATCAAGGGCTCTCACGCAGCAATGAAGACCGGCATGATGGCCGCCGAAAGCATCGCCGCCGCGTTGGGTCGCGGTGAGGAATACGGCGTGCTGGAAGATTACCCAGAGGCGTTCCAGAAAAGCTGGCTCTATGACGAGCTCTACCGCGCTCGCAACGTGCGCCCGGCGTTCAAGTGGGGCCTGTTCGGCGGCACGATTTATGCCGGCATCGATCAGCTTGTCTTCCGTGGCAAGGCGCCCTGGACGCTCAGCCACCACGGCACCGACCACGAGAGCCTGGTCGACAAGTCCAAGGCCAAGCCGATCGATTATCCGAAGCCGGATGGCGTCATCAGCTTCGACAAGCCCTCCAGCGTCTACCTCTCGAACACCAACCACGAGGAAGACCAGCCGGTCCACCTGACGCTGAAGGACGACAGCGTGCCGGTGAAGCACAACCTGGCCCGCTATGACGCGCCGGAACAGCGCTTCTGCCCTGCCGGCGTCTATGAAATCGTCGATGAGGATGGCGCAGGCCCACGGTTGCAGATCAACGCGCAGAACTGTGTGCACTGCAAGACTTGCGACATCAAAGACCCGACCCAAAATATCAATTGGGTAACGCCGGAAGGCGGCGGTGGACCGAATTACCCGAACATGTAGAATTCGCAATCCAGGTTGCGCTGAACAGGAGGCAACAACCAGATGCTAAAAGCGTGGGTCGGGCTTGCGGTTGGTTTGACGGCGGCAATTCTGGCCGGCCCGGCCGAAGCGAAGACCGATCGGCTGGTCTCGCGCGAAGTTGCGTTGTCATTGGCCCGGCCGTCGTGGGGCAGTTCGGCCTCCGGTCAGTATTTGGCCGGCCAGTTGGCTCAGCGCACCATGGACTATGCCAACGCCGCCAAATTCCTGGACGGCGCGCTGAGTTGGGCACCCAACAACCTGGAACTGCGCGAGCGGGTGTTTATTCTGATGCTGGCCGAAGGGCGGCTGGCGGAAGCGGTTCCGCACGTCAGGGCCCTCCATCGGAACGATCCCAGCGATATGCTGCCTTCGGTGGTAGACGCAGTCGACCGGGTCATGCGAGGGGATAACGACGGCGCGGTTGCGGCTCTGGCAGAGTTGAACGGCGGCGGCTTTCCCGGATTGGTGCGCCTGTTGGGCCAGGCATGGGCCTTTGCCGCCGCCGGCGACCTGCCGGCCGCGCGCGCTGTTCTGGCCTTTAGCGAAAATGAAAAGGCCTGGTCGGCAATCATTGCAATTCACGCGGCGCTGATCGAAGACGTCGGCAAAACGGATCGGGCAGATGCCGCCTATGCCAGCGCGGTGGAACAGAAGGCTGCAGGTTCCGGGCGGTCGGCAGCGCTAGTCGCTAATTTCGAGGCCCGCAAGGGCGATGCTGCGGTTCCGCCATTGGTGCGCAATGCGCGGGATGGCCTGGCTGAGGCGCTATTCAGTATTACGGCGGCATTGAATCAGGGAAACCGCACCCTTTCCGCCTTGATCTATGGCCAATTGGCGCTGTCACTGCGGCCAGACAGCGACCTGGTGCGCATGTTGGTTGCCGAGGTGCTGGAAAAGCAAAAACGGTATGTTGCCGCGGCTGCCATGTTCGGAACTATTGGCCCGGATTCGCCGAATTTCGTGGTCGCCCGCCTGGCCCAGGCGAGGGATCTGGCCCGAGCCGACCTTGCGGACGAGGCCATTGCCGCTCTTGAATCCCTCGGCAAGGCGGAACAGAATTCGGTAGACGGCCTGATTTTGCTCGGCGACATCTTACGCGGCGAGCATCGGTTTGCCGAAGCCGTCGTCGCTTATGATAAGGCGGCGGAAAAATTGGGAACGCTTACCGACGATCATTGGCGTCTGCTGTATACCCGGGGCATTGCTTTGGAACGGACGGGCCAGTGGGCCAGGGCGGAAGGCGATTTGCAACAGGCGCTCCGCATCAAGCCGGATGAAGCGTTTGTGCTGAATTACCTGGGCTATTCTTGGATCGATCGCGGCGAAAATCTGGAAAAGGCCGAGCAAATGGTGCGCCGTGCGTCCGAATTGCGGCCAGATGACGGGTTTATCGCCGATAGCTTGGGATGGGCGTATTATCGTGCCGGACGCTTTGCCGATGCGGTGCAGGAATTGGAGAGGGCGATCACGCTTCAACCGGTGGATCCCGTGATCAACGAGCATTTGGGAGACGCCTATTGGCAGATCGGTCGCAAGGTCGAAGCGCGGTTTCAATGGCGCCGCGCGCTGAATTTCGAGCCGGCCGCCACGGCGATACCGGCACTTGAAGAAAAGCTTCAATGTGGGTTGGAGCGTTGCGTCGTGGCCCATAAGGCGAACTGACCCGGTGTTACCGTCGTCGCCGGAGTTTGCTGCAGCAAAGGTCAACCTGTACCTGCATGTGTTGGGGCGGCGCACCGACGGGTATCACGAATTACAGAGCTTGGTCGCCTTTGCCGATTGTGGCGATGCCGTATCCGCAACGGGGATCGCACGGGACTGGTCCGTCACGTTGGACGGGCCGTTTGCTGAATCCATGGGCGATGTATCGAATGCCGATAATCTGGTTGTGCGGGCTGCGCGCCGGCTGGCGGCGGGCCGGTCTGGCGCATCGCCGTTGGCGTTGCAATTGACCAAGGTGCTGCCCGTCGCCGCTGGGATTGGCGGTGGCTCAGCGGATGCGGCGGCGGCGCTACGCCTGCTGGCGAGGCTGTGGGAGGCCGACCCGGGCGACCCATCCAGTTGGTCAGACCTGGGCGCGGATATTCCGGTCTGCTTGCTGAGCCGTCCGGCGTTGGTTCAAGGCATGGGCGAGAGGGTATCCGTGGTCGAACAGATGCCGGAATTGCCGGTGGTGTTGGCCAATCCCGGCGTGGCCAGTTCGACCGGTCGCGTGTTTGCAGAATTGAGCGGCCGTTACGGCCAACCGTTGCCGTCGCCGACGCCGCCCTCAGGGCTTGACGTTGTCGGGATGGCGAAATGGTTGGGCGAGGCGCGCAACGATCTGACGCGCCCGGCGCTGGCCTGTTCGCCGGAGATCGGCGAGGCATTGGCGGCGCTGGCCGGAACGCCCGATGTCCTGCTGGCACGCATGTCTGGCAGCGGTTCGACTTGTTTTGGCATTTACCCAACGGCCAGCCATGCCGAGGCCGCCGCTGCCTGGCTGCGGGGCCGGGCGCCGCATTGGTGGGTCAAGCCCGCCATTCTGCGGTCTGGCGGGCCGTCTTAGATCAGATCCCGATCCGATAGGGTCGGGTGAATCTGCTCTAACTCTATGAATGGCGAGCAACGCCCGATCAAATGACTCCATTTGATCGGGCGTTGCTCTAGTCGAATCCCAAGATTTTTATCGCTGCATGCGCTGGGCGGTAATCATCGGTCCCCAACTGCTGTCGGGAGCTTCATCTGTCAGGACAAAGCCGGCTCGGTCATAAATGCGCCGAGCTGCCGTCAGGCCTGCAAATGTCCAGAGGTAGAGATTGGGCCTGCCGGCGTTCGGCGCGAATGCCACCAACTCGTCAAACAAACGATGGCCGACGCCGGTGCCCTGGGCTTCCGGAGAGGCGATGAACCAGCGGACCCGTGCGCCGTCTTCGCCGTTGCTGAGCTTGTGGTCGAGGCTGACCGAAGCAATGATCGTTTCATCCCGCCAGGCGAGCCAGAAACCGTCGCGGGCCGGGTCATAGCCTTGCAAAAAAGTGGCGAGTTCGGTTGCAACCTGGGCTTCGAACTGCCGTCCGAACCCCCAGGCCTCGCCATAGTATCGGCCATGCAACTCTACCACCCTGCCAATTGCACCCGGAGCGTAGCCGCGGGTGATGCGGATTGCACCGGCCATGGCCTAGACGTCCAGGTTCGCGACTTTCAAGGCGTTGTCCTGGATGAAGTTGCGGCGCGGCTCCACCTGATCGCCCATCAGCGTCGAGAAAATTTCGCCTGCTTCCTCGGCATGTCCGATGCGGACTTGCAGCATGGAGCGCACGTTCGGGTCCAGCGTCGTTTCCCAGAGCTGTTCCGGGTTCATCTCGCCGAGACCTTTGTAGCGCTGGAAGCTGATGCCTTTGCGGCCTGCCACGGTCACAGCCTCTAGCAGGCCAAGTGGCCCGATAATCTTTGTTTCCTCCCCCTTCAGCGACAACATGGCCGGCCGTTCATAGACGGTTTGCAGCTCGGCGGACCTATCGTCCAATCGCTGCGCCTCTTGGCTGTTCAGCAGGCGGGCGGAAAAGTGGTAACGCCGATCATAGCCGCCTTTGGTGTGCGTGAAATCCATTCCGCCGTTTTCATTCACCGCGCCATTCCAGCCGCGGTCGCGTTCCGCTTCCAGGCCATCCATGCGCTTGGCGAGGTAGGCTGCTGCCGCCGCGGCCTTGTCTTGGTCACTCAGGATGGCGGGAGTTAGTACGCCGGCAATCGCCGCCTGCTCCACCAGACGTTCGGAACCGACCTCGCGTGCCAGCGATGCGACCCGAGCACGCACCCGCGTAGCATCGCCGACAAGTTCGGCCAGGTCGTTGCCGCCGCGCTGGTTGCCGTCCGCCAATGTCAGAACTGCTTCTTCCAGGCCGGAATCGATAAAGAACTGTTCCAGCTCGGTCTCGTTCTTCAGATATCGCAGCGTGCGCCCGCCGCGCTTCACCTGAAATAGCGGTGGCTGTGCGATATAGATATAGCCGCGCTCGATCAATTCCGGCATCTGGCGATAGAAGAATGTCAGCAACAGCGCGCGGATATGGCTGCCATCGACATCGGCGTCGGTCATGATGACGATCTTATGGTAGCGCAGCTTGTCGATGTTGAAGTCGTCAGAGCCGATTCCGGTGCCCAGCGCGGCAATCAGCGTGCCGATCTCGGCGGACGCCAGCATCTTGTCAAAGCGCGCGCGCTCGACGTTCAGGATTTTGCCGCGCAGCGGCAGGATCGCCTGAAAAGCCCGGTCGCGGCCTTGTTTCGCCGAGCCGCCGGCGCTGTCGCCCTCGACCAGGTACAATTCGGACCGGGATGGGTCACGCTCCTGGCAGTCGGCCAGCTTGCCCGGCAGCGATGTGATGTCCAGCGCACCTTTCCGGCGGGTCAGTTCGCGGGCGCGGCGGGCCGCTTCGCGCGCGGCGGCCGCCTCCGTCACTTTGGTGACGATGGTCTTGGCCTCGTTCGGATGCTCCTCGAACCATTGGTTCAAGGTATCGTTCATGATGCTTTCGACCACGGGCCGCACCTCGGACGAGACCAGCTTGTCTTTGGTTTGACTGGAGAATTTCGGGTCCGGTACCTTGACCGACAACACGCAGGTCAGGCCTTCGCGGGCATCGTCGCCTGTCAGCGAGACCTTTTCCTTCTTCAGGATGCCGGAGGCCTCGGCATAGCTATGCACCTGACGGGTCAGCGCACCGCGGAATCCGGCCAGATGGGTGCCGCCGTCGCGCTGGGGAATGTTGTTGGTGAAACAGAGCATGGTTTCGTGGTAGCCGTCGTTCCACTGCAATGCGGCTTCGACGGAAATGCCGTCTTTCTCCGCCGTTACGTAGATCGGCCCCGGGTGCACCGCGGTGCGGTTGCGGTCGATGTATTTGACGTAAGCGTTGAGGCCGCCCTCATAGAGCATATCGACCTCGGGCCCATCCAGTTGGCGCGCATCGCGCAGGACCAACCGCACGCCCGAGTTGAGGAAGGCAAGCTCGCGCAGCCGGTGTTCCAGCGTCGAGAACTCGAAATCGGTCTTGGTGAAGGTTGCGGTCGACGGCAGGAAGGTTACCTCGGTGCCGCGCTTGCCGTTGGCCGGCCCGGTGACCACGAGTGGGTCCTGTGCCTCGCCGTGTTTGAAGCGGATGAAGTGCTCCTTGCCCTCGCGCCAGATTTTCAGGTCGAGCACGGAAGACAGCGCATTCACCACGGACACGCCGACGCCATGCAGGCCACCCGACACCTTGTACGAGTTCTGATTGAATTTACCGCCGGCGTGCAATTGGGTCATGATGACCTCTGCGGCGGAAACGCCTTCTTCCTCATGGATGTCCGTCGGGATGCCGCGGCCATTGTCGCGGACCGTGACCGATCCATTGGCGTTCAGCACGACCTCTACGCGGTCGCAATAGCCGGCCAGCGCTTCGTCGATGGCGTTGTCGACGACCTCGTAGACCATGTGGTGCAGGCCTGACCCGTCGTCGGTATCGCCGATATACATGCCAGGGCGCTTGCGCACGGCCTCGAGCCCTCGCAAAACCTGGATCGAGCCAGCCCCGTAGTCATCGTTATCGCCGTGCATGCGGTGTTCTTCGTCGCTCATGACAGCGCGGCTCCTGTGATAGTGATGTGGCCGTCGGCCACATGACAATATTGGGCGGATTCGCCAAGTGGTTCGAACAAATGGGGCTCGGTGCCGGTCAGCCAGACCTGGGCGCGGCTTTCCAGCAGACGCTGATACAGCGCAGCCCGCCGGCCGGGGTCCAGGTGGGCGGCGACCTCATCCAGCAGCACCAGCGGCTGCGCGCCGCGTTCAGCCGCGATCAGGCGGGCTGAGGCCAGGATCAGCCCGATCAACAGCGCCTTCTGCTCGCCGGTTGAGCACTGCGCCGCGGGGACATCGCGGCCGGCAAACCAGACCGCCATATCGCTGCGATGCACGCCGAGTGAAGTTTGCCCCGAGGCTGCATCGTCGGCACGATTGCGCCGCCAGACTTCCGCCAACTGGTCTTCGACTGCCAACGCCGGCCGCTCGCCCAGCCATTGCTCGACCTCGCCAATGACGGCAACCCGGGGTGTGGGGAAGGGGTCGTGGTCATCGGCAGCGGCAGCAATGTCCAGGCGTTGGGCCAGGTCCAACCGCGCTGCGCCGATGGCGACGGCCCGTTGAGCAAGGGTGCGCTCCAGCGCATCCAGCCAGGCAGGGTCGGCCCGGCCTTCGGACAGCAGCCGCTGGCGTTGCCGGCGGGTATTCTGGTAGGCGGTCAGGCGGCCGGCATGCGCCGGGTCTGTCCCAAACACCAGCCGGTCGAGAAAACGCCGCCGTTCTTCGGCGCCATCCAGGAAGAGACGATCCATTTGCGGCGTCAGCCAGACGGCGGAGCAATAGGGCGCAAGCGCAGTCTGGCCTCGGACTTGCTTGCCGTCGACCCGGACCTGCCGGCGGGCCTCACCGGCGACCACTCCAGTGGCAAGGTCTACAGGGCCGCTGGGCGTTTCGACGGCCGCTGCGATACCCCACATGCTGTCGGCGGTGTTGTGCGGCGCCAACTCTTCGAGTTTGGCATGGCGCAGGCCGCGGCCCGGTGTCAGCAAGGACACGGCTTCCAGCAGATTGGTCTTGCCGGCGCCGTTCATTCCCGTCAGGACAACAGGGCGCCCGTCGAGTTCAAGGCTCAACCGATTGTAGTTGCGGAAATGGGTCAACGCCAATCGCCTGATCGCCAGCCGCGCCGGTGTGGCGGCTGTCGGGGCGTCGGCAAGGGCAGCGCCGCCTTGCGGCATGGGAAACAGCCTCGCTAGTCGCTTAAACCCGCATCGGCATCAGCACATACAGGGCGCTGGCGTCCGCTTGGTCCCGAATAATCGTTGGTGCGGCAGCGTCCGCCAGAGATAATTCGGCTGTATCTCCTTCAATCTGCTGGGCGATA
>JAPOJR010000080.1 GCA_029978325.1 Alphaproteobacteria bacterium
CATAGAGGGAAATATAGATTTCATTGACGCCGCCGTTTTATCAATAGAGTTAGGCGGTATAGTCGCGGGTGATGAATATGACGTTTTAGATGTCTATGGAGTTGCCACACTGGAAGCCGGCACCATCCTAGACCTGATTTCGTACGATGGCTTTATACCGCTGCATGGCGCATTCTTCGATGTACTGGTAGCAGACGAATTGACATTGACCCTGTCAAATTTGGATTTCCGGCATGATTTCGAGGGATTAGGCTGGGATCTCTCCATCGTCGATCTAGACTTTGGTCGGCAGGCTTTGCGCCTAACCGCCGATTTTGGCGAGCCCGCGCTCGACACCATACCTGCCCCCCCGTCGCTGCCTGTGTTGGTAGACACCCCTACCCCGCTTGCAATGCTGCTATCGCTTCCCGGCCTTTTGGGGTTAGCCCGGCACGCTAGACGGCGCAAGGCCTGAAACCACTGGCAGAAAGACCTAAGCCGCCGGCCGATCCAGCCCATAGTGCTCGCGCAGGGTTGTGCCGGTGTATTCCGTGCGGAACAGGCCGCGCTTCTGCAGGATCGGCACCACCTCGGCAATAAAGACGTCCAGCATTTCCGGCAGCACCGGGGGCATCAGATTGAAGCCGTCGGCACAACCTTCGTTCAGCCAGCTTTCCATGAAATCCGCGGTCTGCTCCGGCGTTCCGGCGAAGACGTAGTGGCCGCGCGCGCCGGCCAGCTTGGCCAGCACCTGGCGCAGCGTCGGGCGTTCGCGGCGGACCATGCCGACAATGACCTCCGTCCGGCTGCGCGCCGCCTCCACGGTCTCCGGGTCCGGGAAGTCGTCCGGCGACAGCGTCGTATCCAGCGGCAGGTGCGAGAAATCATGGCCGCCGAACCGGCCGGAGAGCCGCTTGCGGCCTACCTCGACATCCGTCAGTTCGTTCAGTTCGTCACGATAGCGGATGGCCTCCGCCTCCGTGCCGGCGATTGCGGGTGACAAGCCGGGCAACACCAATGCCTGATCCTCGCGCCGTCCGGCCTTGCGGACCCGGGCCTTGACGTCCTTGTAGAAGGCCTGCGCCGTCTCCTTCTCCAGGTGCGCCGTGAACATTGCCTCCGCGTGCCGCGCCGCAAAGTCCTTGCCCGTGTCGGACGAACCTGCCTGCACCAGAACCGGCCGCCCCTGCGGCGAGCGTGGCATGTTGAGCGGCCCCTGCACGCTGTAATACTTGCCGCGATGATTGACCTTGCGGATCAGGCTGGCGTCCGCGTATTGGCCGCTGCCGCGATTATCCAGCAGGGCATCATCGCCCCAGCTATCCCAAAGCGCCTTTACCACCGCCAGGAATTCATCGGCCCGCTCATAGCGCTCCGCATGGGTGACCTGAACGTCGTCGCCGAAATTCTTCGCCGCAGCGGCGCTCCAGGAGGTCACGATATTCCAGGCCGCCCGGCCATTGGAAATATGATCCAGCGAGGCGAACTGACGGGCCAGGTTGAACGGCTCGGTATAGGTGGAGGAGCACGTGCCGATCAGGCCGATGCGCGACGTGCCCATGGCCGCAGCGGTCAAAGTGGTAATCGGCTCCAGCCATGTGCGGGCAGCCTGGGCGACGTCCTCCCCCAGCGACAGCTGGTCGGCCAGGAAGATCGAGTCGAACAGCCCGGCCTCGGCCTTCTGAGCCATCTCGACGTAGTAGCGCACATCCGTCAGCGACAGTGGCGAGGCGTCCGGATGCCGCCAGCTTGCCTCATGATGGCCGCGGGAATGGATGAACAGGTTGATGTGCATTTGCTTGGTCATCGTTACGCTTCTGGCTCAGTAAAAGACTTCGGGCGGCTCACCCAGCATGATCTCGCCGACGGCGGCCCAGTGGCTGGTGCGGGACTGGATCTGCTGGCTGGCGGTGTGGAGGTCGCGGTAGCGGCGCTCGAACGGGGAGCCGGGAAAGATGGCGCTGACCCCGGCGGCGTGGTGCACCCAGTTGCCGACCTCGATAGCGGACTGGATGGCGTTGGTGCAGCAGAGCCGCACCCGCGCCCGCTCGTCTATGGAGATGGCGCCGGTCTCGCCGGCATTGGCGTACACGTCCGCCATGGTCGCCAGCACATAGGCGTCCGCCGCGCCCAGCTTTGCGACGCACTTGGTGTATTCCGACTGCACCAGCGGGTCCGTCGCCATGCGCGGGCGGCCTCGCGGCGTTTTCTCGGTCGCGAGGTCGCGGAACGCCTCCAGCATGGCCCTGGCGATGCCGGTGGTGACGCCGGCGACACCGACCGTGTAGAGGCCCTGCTGCGGGATGGCGTAGAGCGGCCCGGTCTCCCGCCGCAGTTCCGGGTATTCGCGGGTGGAGGTGAATTCCTCCGGCACGAACACCTCATCGACGGTATAGGACTCGCTGGCGGTGCCGCGCAGGCCGACCGGGTTCCAGTTGCCGAGGCGGTTGGCCTGCTCCGTCGGGAACAGCCAGGACATCACTTTCGGTGTTCCACGCTCGTTCAGCCGCAGGGAGCCGTCCGGCTCGGTCACCGGTCCATGCGCGCCCATCCAGGTCGATTGCCGCGAGCCGCTGGCGAAATCCCAGCGGCCCTTGACGATATAGCCGCCCTCCACAGCCCGCGCGCCCTGGCCGTTGACGGCGCCCCAGGCAATCAGCGCGTGCGGGTCATCATAGATCTTGCGCGCGCTCTCCAGCGGCAGCCAGGCCATCAGCAGGGCGGCGGAGTTGGCGACAAACATGTTCCAGCCGACCGAGCCCTCATGGCTCGCCACCTCCTGCACCGCGCGGAAATAGGTGCAGGGGTCAAGCTGCTCGCCACCACAGGACTTGGGCAGGAACAGGCGCATCAGCTTCGCCGCGTGCAGCTGCTCCAGCAGGTCCTTCGGCCAGCGCTGCGTCGCCTCGATCTCGTCGGAGGCCGCTTCCAGTGCGGGCCCAAGGGCGCGGGCGCGGTCTACCGGGGCAAGGGCGAGCAGATCGACAGTTGCGGGTTGGTTCATCGGGCGGCCTCCTTGGCAGCAGAGCCTCAGCCCTGGGCGACCTCTTTGAAGCGGCGCAGGATTTCGATTTGCGCATCGACACTCTCGTCGCGCCACATCGGGTAGAGCATGGCCATGTCGGCGCCCAGCGCGCGCCAGCCGTCGGCGGCGGCGGCCCAGGCCTGGGGCTCGTTCTCGTGGAAGCGCAGCCAGGCCTCCATGCCCACGTCCTCGCGCTTGCGCCCGAATTCGTTCAGGTGGTTGTGGAAGGTCTCCAGCGCCTTCTTGCCGTCGTCATCCGGGGCCAGGATCGGCATCCAGCCATCGCCGAGACGCGCCGCGCGCTTGATCACAGCGGGGGCCGACCCGCCCATCCAGATCGGGATCGGCCGCTGCCGGGGTGCCGGCACAACCGTCACCTCGAAATAGTCGTGGAAGCGGCCTTTGTAGGTGACCAGGTCCTCGGTCCAGAGCTTGCGCAGCACCTCGACCTGCTCGCCCTGCTTGGCACCGCGGGTCTTCCACTCGCAGCCCAGCGCCTCGTACTCCACATGGTTCCAGCCGACGCCGATGCCGAGCCGCACGCGGCCTTCGGAGAGAATATCCACCTCCGCCGCCTGCTTGGCGACGACGCCGGTCTGGCGCTGCGGCAGGATCAGCACGCCGGAGGACAGCTTGATCCGCTTGGTGCAGGCCGCCAGATAGGCCATGGTGGTGAAGGTCTCGTGGAACGGCGCATAGGCGTCATAGCGCGGCTCCCACCCATTGCGGGCGGTCGCGCCGAAGACGTGATCCGGCACTTCGATATATTCGTAGCCCAGGTCCTCGGCAGCCTGCGCCCAGTCGCGGATGGCGGATGGGTCGTTGCCGATGGTGACGGTGGGGAACCAGGCGTTGAGTTTCATTGGTGATTGTGTCCTGTCAGGAAATTCGCGTTATTGTCGTTGTTTGTCCGAAACTGGGAGTCCGAAACCGGGCGTCGGATTTGCCGGCGGTCAAATCCCCGGCAATTCCAGATGCGTATGGGCCAAGCGTCCCAGCTTTTGCCAATCCACGCAAGCCGCTGCGTTCCGTCCCGCAGGCAGGTGCAAGTTCCCGCCTTCGAGCCGCAATGGCTCGACCAGATAGTCGTCCGCCAGCTCACGATGGAAATCCAGTTCGGCGGAAATCAGCGTCTCCGGCCGTTTCAGGCCCGCCGCCAACCGCAATTGCACCAACGCACCCAGGGGAGCCTCTGCCGAGGTGCCGATGCAGATGGCGTCGACCATGTCGGCGACAGCCTCCGCCTCGCTCAATCCCATACGGGTTGGCTTGATGCTGTAGTGGGTTGCACCGCGGTCCAGGAAGGCGCGCACCGCATCGACGGCCTTGCCGGGCTTATCGATCAGCAATGGCACCTTCACTGCCCGGATCAGCTTTTCCGCTGCGGCGTCCGGGCCGAGCGGGCATGGGTCTTCCGAGAACACGACGCCTAAATCCGCCAGCATCGCATCCAGCGCCAGCACATCGCCCGCCTTGTACGCGCTGTTCGCATCGGCCGTCAGCAGAGCGCCGTCGCCCACCGCAGCCTTGATCGCCGCAATCGCCGCCCGGTCCAGCTCCAGCCCCTGCCCGGTCTTGATCTTGAAGACCCGCGTGCCGGTCTCCTCCATCGACCGCACCGCGGCCGCTGCCATTTTTGCCGGTTCGTCCCGGTTCAAGACGGTGGAGTTTTCCACCGACGCCTCCGCCGCAAGCCCACGCCAGTTCAGATCCCGCCAGGCGTTATCCAGCAGCACCTGCAGGCCACTCGGTCCGGCGATGCTGCGCGCCAGCTTGGCACCAGCCCCGGCGTCGGCGGCATCGGCACCGGCGATCATCGGCGCGCCCATTTCCTCGCATGCTTTGAGCAGCACACCCTGCGTTGCGCCGTTCCAGGCCGGCTTGCAGACAACCTCTGCCGCACCCTGGCGGCCGGCCTCATCGGTCAGCCGCAGAACGACATAGTGGCTCTCGGTCTCGCTGCCGCCGATAGTCCAGAACTTGGCCTCGGCATAAGCGAGCGAAACGGCATAGGCCTCGGCGCGGACGATCTTGGTCATGTCTGTGTCTTCTCTCCAGCCGTCATTGCGAGGCGCCCGCAGGGCAACGAAGCAACCCAGGGACCGGGGGTCAATAACCCCTGGGTTGCTTCGTCGGCTGAGCCTCCTCGCAATGACGGTATGGGAGGATGCTCATTGACGCCGCAAGATGGGGCCTAGCCGTTCGGCAAAATCACGGCCTTGCCGGTGGTTTGCGTGTCAAACAGCTTGTAGGCCTCTTCCGCTTGATCCAGCCGCCACCGGTGGGTGAACAGTTTGTCCACGGCGATGTTGTGGTCGGCCACGAATTCCGCACATTCGGCTTGGCCCTGCTTCGAAAACGTCCAGGAGCCGACCAACGTCACCTGCCGGCGCAGAATGTCGTTCGAGACATCGAACTCCACCATCCCACGCTCGCCGACAAAGCAGGCCGTGCCCCACGACCGCACCGCCTGCACCGCCGCCCGCCGCGCCGTCGGAGCGGAGGAGCAATCCAGCGTCTTGTGGGCGCCCTCACCATGGGTCAGTTCGCGGATCGCCTCGACCGGGTCGTTCGCCAGCGCGTCCACGGTGATGTGTGCGCCGAATTCCTTGGCCAGTTGCCGGCGCTCTTCCGAAACATCCAGTGCGATCACCCGGGCGCCCATCGCAACGGCCAACTGCGTCGCCGACAGGCCCACCGGCCCCTGGCCGAATATTGCAATGGTCTCGCCGCCCTGGATTTGCAGCCGCTTCAGCGCGCCCCAGGCCGTTCCGGTACCGCACGAAATCGCCGCACCGGTCTCGAACGATAGCGCGTCCGGCAGCGGCACAACCGTGTGCGCCGGCGCCAGCATATATTTCGCGTGGCCGCCGTTTGCGCCGGAGCCATACACCGTTGTCCCTTCCAGGCACATCTGGGTCCAGCCGCCAGTGCAATGCTTGCAGCAGCCGCAACCGTCGTAGTGGTGATCCATCACCCGCTGGCCGATCTTGGCCTGTTTTTCGGAAACGCCGGCGCCGACCGCTACGACAACGCCGCATGGTTCGTGTCCGGCGATGACCCCGGCCTTGCGCTTGACGCCGCCTGTCACCGCGCCGCCAGGATTGGCCGGCGCACGGTATTGATGCAGGTCGGAGCCACACATGCCAGAAGCCATGATCTGCAACACCACCTCGCCCGGGCCGGGAGTGGGGTCCGGAAAGTCGCGAATTTCCAGATTACGGTCGCCTGTGAACACGACGCCTTTCATGGCGGCATCCTCCTTGGAAGAATGAAGAGTATTTCTCGCCTAGCCTAGCCGCGCTACGCCCACAGGCAAATCGGAAACTCTTGCGCGCCGACGCCTTGAGCGAAACTTTCCGGCAGCCTAGTTTACCGGAAACCATCGCCCCTCACATTCAGGCCACCGCTCATGCCCGCCCCAACCGTCCACCCCTCCGGTCGCGCCGCCGGCGCCGAGATTACCGGCATCGACCTGGCCAAAGACCTCAATTCGGAAACTTTTGCGGTGATCCAGCAGGCGCTGGACGAACACGGCGTGCTCTATTTCCGCAATCAGACGCTAACACCAGAGCACCAGATCGCCTTCACCGCCTATTTCGGCGAGCCGGATGTGAACTTCAACGCGTTGCGCTTCGGCGTCAACGGCAGCCCGATCATCTACCGCATCTCGAACATCACCGAGAACGGCCAGGCCATCGGCACCCGCCGCGCCGGCGAGACCTGGCACACCGACATGAGCTATGCCAAGAACCCGGCGCTGGCGACCATGCTCTATGCCGTAGAGGTGCCGACCCTGCACGGCCTGCCGCTGGGCGGCACTGGCTTTGCCAACGCCGCTGCCGCCTATGACGCCCTGCCGCAGAGCATGCGCGACGCCATTGCGAACCTGAAAGGCGTGTTCGATTTCCGCGGCCGCAAGCGCTCGTCCCCCGTCAGCGCGGAAGACATCGCCAAATACCCGCCGGTCGAGCACCCCATTGTCCGCACCCACCCCCGCACCGGGCGCAAGAGCCTCTACATCGTCCGCGACGACTGCACCGCCATTGTCGGCAAGGATGCGCGCGAGAGCCAGGCCCTGATTGAGGCGCTGGCCGACCACATCATCAAGCCCGAGTTCATCTACCAGCATACCTGGCAGCAAGGCGACGTCGTCGTCTGGGACAACTGTACCGTGCAGCACCGGGCCGTGCAGGACTACGACTTGCCATCCCGGCGGTTGTTGTGGCGGACAACGGTTAAGGGCAGCGTGCCGGTTTAACGCGGCCATTTATTGCGGACCGGGGCTAGCGTTTACCCGCACCAAAACCGATGCTATCGGCGCTATGCCCCAGTAAATCACGCTATGCCCCAGTAAATCACATCGCAAAGTTCCGCCGGCGACTGCATAGGCGAGGGCCTCACTCTTGCCGAGCAACGGCCCACGAGATGCTTTGTCCTGCCGGTTTGACTATTCGCCTTTGCTGCAGGAGATATCGACCGGACACGGCACGAGCTGGCCTACTGCCCGAATGGAGCCGAAAAATTCCGGCCCCGTCCAGCCAGCAACAGCCTACGCAACAGGCCTAGACCGCCTGCACTTCCAGCCCACGTTTGACCGCAGGGCGCTCGCTCATCCGGTCGAACCAGCGCTTGACGTTCGGCAGCTTATCCCACGGCATGTCCACCCACTCATGGCGGTGGCACCAGGGATAGATCGCGATATCTGCGATCGAGTAGTCGCCGCAGATGAAGTCCTTGCCTTCCAACTGCTTGTTCATCACGCCATAGAGTCGGTGCGTTTCGTCGGTATAACGCTTGATACCATAGGGGTTCTGCTCCTTGGCAGCCCGGCGGAAATGGTGGGCCTGGCCCTGCATCGGACCGACGCCACCCATTTGCCACATCAGCCATTGTAGCACTTCATAGCGCTTGCGGGCGTCGGCGGGCCAAAGGGGGCTGTTGGTCTTCTCTGCCAGATAAATCAAAATCGCACCCGACTCGAACAACGAGAAGTCGCCACCGCCGGGGCCATCGATATCGATGATCGCAGGAATGCGGTTGTTCGGCGAAATCTTCAAAAATTCCGGCTTGAATTGCTCATCCTTGCCGATGTTGACGGGATGCCACTCGTAAGGGATGCCCAATTCCTCCAGCATGATGGAGATCTTGCGACCGTTCGAAGTGTTCCAGGAATACAGATGGATCATAGCGGATGACTACTCCAATGATTGCGCGGAAGTCAGATGACCAAGGCGTCGCATGCAGCGGCCTCCAAGTCAATTGCCGCAGCGCGAGACCGCCCTATGATGCACGCACGAGCCTTGCTGGAGACCAAGCCGATGCCGCCCACCTCGCCCACCGAATATCCGATCGAGTTTGCATGGCCGGATATTACCCCGTACGCCGAGGGCAATACCGGCGTGCCGTATGTTCACACCTTCGACAGCGGCAAGCCTGGCCGGCATGTGATGGTCAATGCGGTTACCCATGGCAATGAGCTTTGCGGCGCGGTTGCGGTCGATCTGCTGCATAAGCTGCGCATCCGGCCAAAGCAGGGCAAGTTGACCCTCGGCTTTGCCAATTTCGAGGCCTACAACCGCTTTGACCCCGCTAACCCCTGGGTGACGCGGCAGGTGGATGAGAACTTCAACCGCCTTTGGGTCGAACACCGCCTTGACAGCGCCGAAGACAGCCTGGAATTACGGCGCGCCCGGCAGATGCGGCCGATTTTCGACCAGGTGGACGACCTGCTCGACATCCACTCGATGTCGACCACCAGTCCGCCGCTGACGCTGTTCTGGGGCAATAAGAAAGAGCAGGAGGCATATCTGCGCACCGGTTATCCGGCCTATGGCATTGGCGGACCGGTGCACGACGCCGGCAAGCGCATTATCGAATACACGCCATTCAACGATACCGGCAACGACAAGACGGCCCAATTGGTCGAATGCGGCCAACACTGGGCCGACTATACCCGCAAGGCGGCCATCGATACGACCTTCCGCTTTCTGGTCGCCATGGGCGTCATCGACCAGGCCGACGCCGATCCGCACTTGCACGACCGCAACCCGCCGGCCCCGACCGTGCTGGAGGTCACCGACGGCATTACCGCCAAGACCGACCGGTTCAAGTTCGTCCAACCCTATATCGGGCTGGAGACCATCGCCG
This sequence comes from Alphaproteobacteria bacterium, assembly GCA_029978325.1. Lineage (GTDB taxonomy): Bacteria > Pseudomonadota > Alphaproteobacteria > Bin95 > Bin95 > JACKII01. Next base: position 9,155 of record JAPOJR010000080.1, read on the forward strand.
ATGTCGGCACGGTCATCGCCTTCGATGGCGAAGCCGCGGTTACCACGCCGTATGACAACTGTGTATTGGTGATGCCGAACCACCGCTCCAGCAAGGGCCAAAGAGTGTTGAGGATGGCCCGTCCGGTCCAGCGCACCTGATGAACCGCAACACCCTTTGGGGCGCATTCTGGATGGCGGTGGCGGCGCTCTGCTTCACCACCATGGGTGTGGCGGCGCGCGAACTGCACCTCTCCGGCTTTAGCACGCCGAATATCATGGTCTGGCGCAGCGGCATCGGCCTGTTGCTGGCGGCCGGCATTATCCTGTGCTTCGCCAAGCTCAGCGATTTCCAGACCCGGCAGAAGAAAGCGCACCTGATCCGCAATAGCGTGCATTTCATCGGCCAATTTGCCTGGTTCTATGCGCTGGGCCAGTTGCCGCTGGTGCTGGTCACCAGTCTGAACGCCACGGTGCCGCTGTGGGGCGCGATCCTGGCCATTATCTTTCTGCATGAGAAAGTCACCGTGCAGCGCATGGCCGTCATCGTCCTTGCGTTCGCCGGCGTGCTGATCATCCTTCGCCCGGGAGCCATGGAAATCCATCATGCTGCGTTCGTCTCGCTAATCGGCGCCATGGGCTATGCCGGCGCTATGGTCCTGGCCAAGCACCTGACAAAGCAGGACAGCGCCATGACCGTGGTGTTTTGGATGATGCTGCTGCAGTTGCCTATGGCGGCCGCATTTTCACTGGGGTCTGGCGAGTGGATGTGGCCGGACTGGAGCGATGTCGTGCCCGTACTAATCGTAGGCAGTACGGGAGTGTTGGCGCACTTCTCAATGGCAACGGGTCTCAAACTCGCCGACGCCAGCGTGGTGATGCCGGTAATCTATATTCAGTTTCCAATGGTGGCCGTGCTTGGCTTCGCCCTCTATTCGGAAGTGCCCAGCATTTATACCGGCATCGGCACCGTGCTGATTATAGCGGCTAACTGGTACAATATTGCGCGGCGGGGCTAGCTGGCCGGGGCGATCTCACCCATAGCCGCACGGTTCAATCCCGGTTATCCTCCCGCCGAAATTCCGCATCGGAGGTCCCGCCCCATGAGCCTGCCCCTCTCTCCCGAAGACCTGGCGTTCCAGGCCGAAGTCCGCCAGTTCGTGGAACAGAATCTGCCTGCTGATATCGCCGCCCGCCAGTTGGAGCACAAGGGCGACTACAAGGGCGACTATACCCGTTGGATGAAGATCCTGGCGCAAAAGGGCTGGAGCGCGCCACACTGGCCAAAGGAATACGGCGGCGGCGGCCTGTCGCCCTGGCATCGCCACCTGTTCGAGGAAGTGGTCCAGAGCTTCCCCGTACCCTATGCCGCGCCCTTTGGCACCACCATGGTCGGGCCTGTGATCTATACATTCGGCACTCCGGAGCAAAAGCAGCGCTTTCTGCCGGGTACGGCCAATTTCGATATCTGGTGGTGCCAGGGATATTCCGAGCCGGGCAGCGGCTCGGACCTCGCCAAGCTCAGCACCAAGGCTGTGCGGGATGGTGACGAGTATGTGGTCAACGGCACAAAAGTCTGGACCAGCTATGCCCAGCACGCCGACTGGATTTTCTGCCTCGTCCGCACCGCCTTCGACGCGCGCAAGCCGCAGGAGGGCATTTCATTCCTGCTGTTCGACATGAAATCGCCCGGGATCGAAATTCAACCGATCATTTCCATCGACGGCCAGCACCACCTGAACATGGTCCACTTCACCGATGTCCGCGTGCCGGTGGATCAGCGGATCGGCAAAGAGAACATGGGCTGGACCTATGCAAAATTCCTGCTGCAATACGAACGCTTCGGCATTGCTGAGGTCGCGGAGAGCCAGGCCCGCGTTTCCAAGCTGCGCCGCATGGCCCGCGACCAGGGCCTGCAGGCCGACCGCGACTATATGCAGGCGCTGGCCCAGACCGAGATAGAACTGCAGGCGCTTGCAGGCACCAATCTGCGCTACCTGGCCGCCGATGCGCAGGGCAAACCGGTGGGGGCTGAGGCGTCTGCGCTGAAAATCCGGGGGTCTGAGATCCGCCAACGGCTGACAGAGCTTGCTATTGCGGCCGGCGGCTCGTATCTCGGACCCTTGGCTGGCTATGGTCGCGACGTGGGTTCGAACTGGGACGAGGTCCTGCCCGCCCATCTGCGCGGCGCCGCCGATGACTACTTCTTCAGCCGCGCCGCCACGATCTATGGCGGCACCAACGAAATCCAACGCAATGTGATCGCCAAGGCGACACTGGGCCTGTAAATGACCAACGACGAGACCAACCAAACGCCGGCAACGATTATCCCGCGCGACCCGGAACCCTTTCTGGCGGCCGAGCCGGAACCGGTGCCGCAGCCGGAGGCCGCTGCGCCTGCCACGGCGCCTGAACTGCCGGCGCCTATTATCCCGCGCGACCCCGAGCCCTTTCTCGCCGCCGAGCCAGAGCGCGTGCCGCAGCCAGGCGAAGCGCCTGCACCGGAACCGCTGCGCATCTATGAATACCGCTTTATCCGCGTCCGCCAGAATGCCTGGAACGAGGTGGAGCAGGCAATCCTGAGCCAGGGAGCGGAAGCAGTAGCCAAGGCCGGAGGTCAGCTCTATGGCGTCTGGGCCGGACAGGTGGGACTGTCCGCAAACCAGGGTATCGTCGTGACGGTATGGACCGACCTGCAGGCGGCAAAACGCAACGGCGGCGCTGCAATCGCCGGCATGAACGCCATAGTCGCCGCAGAGGCGCTGTACATGGAGCCGACGGCCCGCCCGGTCACCCCGGCGCCGCCGCAGGGTCCCGGAATGTTCGCTCACCGAATCTTTGATGTTCGCCGCGATGATGCCGACCGTTTCGTCCACCTCTCGGATTATGCCTGGCCGCAGTTCGAGCATGTGTTCGGCGCACGGGTCTATGCTCTTTGGCGCGAGACCGGGCACGACCGCGCGGTCGATCGCCTGATCCTACTGACCCGCTACAATGACTATGCGGCCTGGGAGGCTTCGCGCTTTTGGCGACCCGAACCCAACCCGAACGCCACCGAAGCACTGGAACGCTTCAAGGAGCGCCGGGAGATCACGATCGACACCGTCGTCTACACCACGCGATTAGCCACGTCCGACGCTGGCTGACGGTCTGTGGCCTTGTCCTGGCAGGGTGCGCGACAAGTGCAATCCATGTGAGCGACGCGAGCCCGGCAGCAATAGAAGTCCCCGCCTACGCAGCAATTCTGAAGTCGGGAAACCCGCAATTCGGCGGCCTGTCCGGGCTGGAAATGGGGGATGCCCCCAACCAACTGATGGCGATAACCGACCACGGCTGGGCGGTGCTGCTGGATAAGCGGCCGCCGCACCCGGTCCTGTCGCTAATCCCTATCGGCGGCGTGCCGCAGGTCACGCAATGGCAGGATGCCGAGGCCCTGCGCCGGGCATCCGACGGAAAGCTTTGGGTATCGTTCGAAGGCCGCCACCGCATCGCGATCCACCGGCCTGGCTGGGCAGGGTTGCTGGCGCCGCCTGAACGGATGATCTCGATGCCGGGCAGGCTCGGAATGGAAGGCAATCGCGGCCTTGAGGCTGTGGCTACGCTTCCCGGCGGGCGTGGATTGGCGCTGTCCGAAACCCGGCCCACCGCATTGGCGATTCTCCTGGACGGCAAACGGCTGGAAAATCAGGTCCGGCGCTATAAGACCGACCTGCCGCCAGTCGATGCCGTCGCTCTGGCAAACGGCGGATTGCTGGTGCTGGTGCGCGCGCCTGTCTGGCCGTTGCCGCCGCTCTTCGCCACCCGGATCGACTATGTTGCGCCTGGCTGGGAAACGCGCCCTGTGATAGAGGCCCGGCCCCTGTTCCGGATCGACACCGCCCTGCCCGCAGCCAACTACGAAGGTATGGCCGTCGAGCCTCTGGGCAACGGCGACCTCCGCCTGTGGCTGATATCCGACGACAACTTCATCTTTCTGCAAGATACGGTGCTCGCCAGCATCGACATGCCCGTCTCCTGCCTGCTGGCAGAGGTTGTCTGCCGTCTTAGACCGGCGGAAGAGACAGCGTCAGCCGATAGTCTGCACTGACGCCACTCCGTGTGCTCGGTCAGGCAGCCGCCCGATGGATGCCCATGGCCTCCAACGCGGCGGCGATCGCCGCCTGCTGCGCCGGTGTCGCCGACGGCATCGGCGCCCGCGGCTGGCCAGCAGGGACACCTTGCAAGCTTTGCGCATACTTGGTGCAAGCCGGCAAGTTGTCGGCAAACATCGCATTCCAAAGCCGCAGCAATTGGCCATGCAGCTTCAGCGATGTAGCGTGATCGCCCGCCTTCACCGCATCCCAAAGCTGGACGCATGCATGGGGTGCCGCGGAGAGGATCGCCGCAATCGCGCCATGCCCACCCAACGCAAAGGAGGGGTACATGAGCGCATCGACCGCACTGAAAATCTTTCGGTCGTCAGGGGCATCCAGCAGCAGGTCGGCATAGAGCTTCAGGTCGCCCGCCGACTGCTTGACGCCGATGACGCCCGGCACTTCCTCGAAGATCCGGCAGAGCAGCGCCGGCGAGAGATAGGTCCAAGGGACAACGTTATAGATGATGATCGGTACGCCGGTTTCTGCGGCCATCACGCGGAAATGCTCGACCATGGCGTCGTCGGTCGGGCGGAACAGATAGTGCACCGGCGTCACTTGGAGTGCGGCCACATCCATATCGCGCACGGCCTGGCCGCGTTTTATGGCGTCTCGGGTCGAATCGACGATCACGCCGGCGACGACCGGGATACGCCCCGCGCTCGCATCGCATGTGGCGGCGATCAGGTCGCGGTACTCGCCATGATCCAGTGTATGGCCCTCGCCCGTCGAGCCGCCGGCAGCGAGCCCGTGACTGCCCGCAGCAACAAGCCAATCGACCTGCGCTTTGACGCCATTGGCATCAAACTCTCCAGCATCGTCGAAAGGGGTGGTCATGGGCGGGATGATGCCGAAGAGACTGGTCATAATGGTTCCTTTGGTGATCTGGGCAAGCGGGATTTTCCATACCAACAACACGCATGACAGGGCGTGCGTGTCAATCGGCGCGTCGGCCGCTATCGTAATCCAGCCGGAGCCATTTAAGGACGGACAAACACCGATAT
>JAPOJR010000081.1 GCA_029978325.1 Alphaproteobacteria bacterium
GTGGGACGCCATTGAAGCCGGCGTCGACCTGATTGCCGCCGATGCCGGGTCGTCCGACCCCGGCCCGTACTACCTCGGCTCTGGCAGGCCGTTCGTCGGCGAGGCGATGACGCGGCGCGACCTATCGCTGTTGGTGCGGGCGCAGCACGCCGCCGGGGTGCCGTTGGTGATCGGCTCGGCCGGCGGCGCTGGCGGCGACGCGCAGGTCGACGGGTTGCTGCGCATCTTGCGCGACATCCTCGCTGAACTCGGCATCACCCGCAAAATCGCCGTGGTCCGTACCGAACTCGATAAGGCAGTGGTGCAGGATGCCTTGGCCAACCAGCGCATCCAGACATTTGAGACGAATGCACCGCTCGCGCCAGGGGATATCGACGCGGCTAGCCACATCGTCGCCCAGATGGGCTGCGAGGCCTACTGGCCCGCATTGCGAGAAGCACCGGACATCATCATCGGCGGCCGCGCCTGGGACGTCGCCAACATCGCTGCCTTGCCCTTGCTGAAAGGTTATGACCGCGGCCTGACGCTGCACATGGGCAAGATCGTGGAATGCGGCAGCCTGGCCGCGCGGCCGACAGCCGGCGGGGACCTGATCATAGGGCGCCTGCGCGAGGATCACTTTATCGTCGAGCCGCCGAACCCGGAGCGCTTTTGCACGGTCCAGTCCGTCGCCGCCCATACATTCTATGAGAAGACCGATCCGTTAATGCTGGCGGGCCCTGGCGGGACCGTCGATCTGACGCGGACCCAGTTCGAACAGATCGATCCGCGCCGGGTAAAGGTGACGGGCAGCGCCTTCCACAAGGCGGACCGCTATACCGTCAAGCTGGAGGGTGCGCGCCTGGCAGGGTATCGCGCCATCACCATCGGCGGCGCCCGCGACCCGAACTTTATCGCCCACATCGACCAGATTCAGGCGGACCTGGTGGACAAGATCGCCGAGACGCAGCGGGGCATCATCGATCCGGAACGCTATTCGATCACCTTTCACCGCTATGGCATCGACGGCGTTATGGGGGCGTGGGAGCCGGTGAAGCAGGCGGCACACGAGGTCGGTTTGCTGATCGACGTGATTGGCGACACGCCGGAAATTGCCGAGGCCGTCTGCGGATTGGCGCGGTCGTCCGTGTTGCATGTTGGTTTTCCCGGGCGTGTGGCGACGGCGGGCAACATCGCGTTCCCGTTCTCGCCAGCTGAGATTGAGGCCGGGCCCGTCTATGAGTTCAATATCTACCACCTGATGGAAATCGATGACCCGGAGGGTTTCGGCCGGCTGGAGTGGCTGCAATGAAGGTTCTAAGCGACATTGCCGAGGTCATCCGCTCCAAGAACGCCGGGCCTTTCGTGGTGACGTTCGACGTGTTCTTCAAGGACAAGGCGGATTTCGAGGCGGTGCGGGCGGCCGGACTGGTGACGCGGCAGGCGGTTTGCCGGCTTTACAACGTCGGCGACAACGAACTGGTGGGGTTCGAATACTATCCGTTTGCGAATGCCCTGAAATTCTCGATCCAGCGCAGCGTCAGCGCCGGCGGGCCGCGCGACGCCGATGCTTACGGCGCGCAACAGCACGCGCCGCTGTTGGACATGCCGGCCCTGCCGGACTGACGTCGGGCCTCAGCCCTTCGGAAATACCTCGGTCAGGATGGCGAGGCCATTCAGCGCCCGTGGGAAACCGCTGTAGGGGCCGGTCTGGATTACCGCCTCGATGACCTCTTCCCGGCTCAGGCCGATGTTCAGGGCGGACTGGCTGAACTTGCGCAACTGGCTCTCCAGTCCCAGGCCGGTAAAGGCGGCGATGGCTACCAGCATGCGTTCGCGGTGCGTCAGCCCGGGGCGGCCCCACAACTCGCCATAGCCATAGCGGATCGCCGATGGATAGAGCGCGCCGGTAATGGCATTGCCGGGGGCGGCATAGCCGCCGGTGGCGCGCTCCCCATGCAGCTTGGCCATGACGGCATTTCCGGCTTCATCCAGTTCCTCGTTGCTGTGATCGCGGGGCGGCGTTTCGGGCGTCGGCACACCGCGCGCAGCAAACACTTCGCGCGCCACCTCGACGGCGGCCTCGGTGGTAGCGAACCCGCCATAGAGGCCGGCCTGCAGGAACACTTCGAGCATGGCCAGCGGCGGTACGCCGATTTCCAGCGCGGAGCCGATCAGGTTGGCCAGCTGCGGCCGCAGATACGGGCTGCATACCGCCAGCGTGCACAACATGCGGTCGGGCTTGGTAAGGTGCGGCCGGTCCCAGATGCCGCCATAGGCTACTTCCGCCATCAGGTCGCCGAAGCCAGGCAGAAGGTCGGGCGCGGGAGTGGGAAGGCCGAGCGCATCGCGAACGGCGTGGCCTTGGCGGCGGAGATCTTGACGGGTCATGGACGGTGTCCTTGCGGCTTTGAGTGATTGCCTGGAAGATTAGCCTGGAAGCCAGCGCGAGGGAACGCTTCCCGTCTGCCGTGCGTCCGCCTACAATTTTCCGAACATCCGACGCCCAACCGAGGAAGCTCGCCCCAATGCTCTACATGGTGGAAATGGACCTGCCGGACCGCTCGCGGCTGGCCGAATGGCATGCCTGGTACAATGCTCACATCGGCAAATTGCTGACCGCGGACGGATACAATGGCGGCCAACGGTTTGAGGCGCTGACCGCCACGGCCTCGCCTTTTCTCGCCATTCATGACGTGAGCGGGCCGGAACTGTTTACCAGCAATGGCTATACCTCGGTCGGCGGCCCGGCCGGCACAGGCGAGTGGCGGACGCTGATGAGCAACTGGCACCGCAACCTCTATGATGGCATGGCAGCCATGCCGGCGGTGGCCGATGGCCGGGTTCTGGCGCTCTCCGCTGATGGCGCTGCGATCCCTGCCGCCTATGCGGGGCGTGTGCAGTGGGTTGAGAATGTCGGCCTCGATGGCTCGATCCCACGGCGCGGCGTGCTGGTCCTGGATGCCGGAGACGATGGTGCGGCGTTGAAAGGCGTTGCCGGCGTCACGCTCTACCGCCCGATTTCGCCCAAGTTTACCTGAGCCCGATATGGCGGATGCAGACGTTATTGTCGTAGGCGGCGGCGGCGCCGGCATGGCCGCCGCCATCGAGGCTGCCCGTTGGGGCCGGCGCACCGTGCTGTTGGAGCAAAACCCGGCGCTGGGCGGCAGTACGGCCTGGTCGGTCGGCTCGATTTCCGCCAGCGGCACGCGGCAGCAGAAGGCCGCCGGCATCGCCGATCATCCGGACGCGCATTTCGAGGACCTGGAGGCCTTCGCCGGCCCTCTGGCCAATCGTGATAACCGCGCGCTGCGGCGTATCCTGGTCGATAACACCACGGAGATGCTGACCTGGCTGGAGAGCCTGGGCCTGGTCTTCGGCGGTCCGCACCTGGAGCCGCCGCACCGGGTGCCGCGGATGCACAATGTGCTGCCCAATTCCCGCGCTTTCCCGGAAATGCTGGGGCGCGAATGCCGCCGCCTCGGCGTGCGGGTGCTGCTGGGAACGCGCGCGGCGGAGCTGGTCCGCGAGCATGGGAGCGTTACCGGCGTCCGCCTCGACGGCGGCCAGGAGTTGCGGGCTGCTGGCGGTGTCGTGCTGGCCGGCGGCGACTATAGCGCCAACGAGGCGTTGCGGGTGCGCTTTGCCGGGCAGGAGAAGGCTGGGCTGGAGGCGGTCAATCCCACCGCCACCGGCGGGGCGATCGCCATGGCGCTGGCGCTGGGCGCAGAGGTGCTGAATGGCGACCTGATGAGCGGCCCGACCATGCGTTTCGTTCCGCCGATGCGGGAGAGCCTGGTCCGCCGCCTGCCGCCGCGGCCCTGGCTGGGCAAGGCTGTGCGCTGGGCCATGGATACGCTGCCGGATGCCGTGCAGCGCCCTTTCGCCATGAGCTTCCTGACCACGGCGCTGGGCGTCTCGCGCGAGTTGCTGGCGGCTGGCGCGATTCTGGTCAACGGCAATGGCGAACGTTTTTGCGATGAACGGGCGAGGCCCGCCGCAGCCGTGCCGGACCAGCCGGGACGGCTCGCCTATCTGGTGCTGGATGCTGGCCTGGCGGCCCAATTCACCGCTTGGCCGCACTTCGTCTCAACCGCGCCGGGCGTGGCCTATGCCTATCTGCAGGACTACCGGCGCAATCGCCGCGACATCTTCCACACGGCCCGGGACGCCGGCGCTTTGGCGGCAAAGTTGCGGGTGCCGGCATCGGCGCTGGCTGACAGCCTGCGCGCTCTGCCGGGCGGCGGGCCCTATGTGGCGCTGGGCCCGATCAAGAGCTATGTCGTCTTTACCGACGGTGGCTTGCGGGTCACGGAGCGGCTGGAGGTCGTCGGACCGGATGGCGCGCCAATTCCCGGGCTCTACGCCGCTGGTTCGACGGGGCAGGGCGGCCTGTTGCTGGAAGGCCACGGCCACCACCTCGGCTGGGCGTTCATCTCCGGCCGCATCGCGGGCAGGCACGCAGCGCATGCGGTGGGAATGCCTTAGTCGGTAAAGCCCTTGGCGATGCGGTCGAGGCCATAGAAGCGCACCAACTCCTCCACCCGGTCGCGCGGGGCTTTGGCGGTGTAATAGCCGCCGCCGGCAGGCCGGATGCCGGTCGACGCGGCAAGGTCGGCCTGTAGTTCCGCCATTTTCATCGTGGCGCCGATGGCGTCGATCACCGGCACGTCGTCGACGCGGTTGACGCCGTTTTGCGCCAACAGCACGCAGAGCGGCGCTTCGCCGGGGATAATCACCTCCGCCCCGTCGCGGATCATGGCGCGGGCGGATTCCTGGAAGCGGGCGATGACCGGTTCCGGCTCACTGAACCCGGCGACCACGTCGTTGAAGCTGAACCCGACGTGACGCACCCCGGCCAGGCGGCTGCCCAGGCCATAGCGCTGGACGTTGGCGGTCAACTGCTCGCTCAGCGCCGGGATGAAGTTCAGGATGCCGAACCGCTCGCCCAGGGTGCAGGACAGCAGCATCGCGGCTTCGCCATAGCCGACCACCGGAATGTTGAGCAGGCTGCGGGTTTCCTTCAGCAGAATGTCTGGGATCGTGCAGATGGCGAAGGCGTCGAACCCCTGCCGTTCCGCCTCCAGCCCGGCCAGCATGAACTGGCTGCTGTGCAGGTGTTGCAGGGCGGCAAAGCTGATATCGACGCCCGGATATTCGGTGCGGTAGGTATCCGGATGCATGCCATGCAGCACGACTTCGGTGTCCGGCCGGCAGACTTTGGCGATGTGCGCCTCCAGCGAAGCGCGGTAGGGGGCGAGGTTGGCCAGAACGGTGAAGCTCTGGTGCCAGATGCGCAGGGCCATAGTCGAAATTCTCCTGTCCGGTCGGCGGCGCCTTATCAGGCCAGCGCTGCTGCAGCTTCGCGATAAAGGCTGCGCTCGGCGACGTGATCGAAGCCAATGCCGGCAATATCGTCCAGCAGGATTGCGACTTGCGTTTTGCGGCCGGCGCGCACAGCGGCATCGACCAAAATCTGGAAGAATATATCGCGCTGTGCGTGGCTGCCGCCGATCTGGTGCAGGTCGCGGCGCACCGGCCAGAGCAGGTCGACGGTTCGGGCATATTCGCCTTTGCGATGGGCCGCCATCGCTTCCACCACCGGAACGCCCAGTGTCTGGGTGACTGCCCCGATAACGCCACGGCTGGCGCCCTCACGCTGCATATCCGCCACAAGCTCATCCACCAGGTCGAAGCGGCCGACCGCGGCAAGCGCCATGGCGTCATGGGCGCTGCTGAACGGGTTGGCATGGTCGCCTGTGCGCCCGGCGCAAATCTCGGCGATGGTGTGCCAGCGGTCGCCGACATCGACCCCGCGCAACTCCAGCCGGGTCAGCAGCGAGGCGACGTTCTGCAGGTCGATGGTGGCGTCCGGCATAGCCTTGACCAGCGGCGACTCCGGATTGCGCACCTTGGTGTCCAGCAGGTCAAGGATGCGGTCATAGTGGCCGCGTTCCAACAGGAACAGGCACAGGTGCCACCAACAATGGTGCGCGATCTGGTTCGATGTCGCCCAATTGCCGGACAGAGGCTCCATAAAAGCGATGCCATCGTCGACGCGCGCCTGCATCACATAGGTGTGGGCGACGGCGTGAGCGCCCCAGGCGCTGTCCGGCAAACGTTCGACCGCATCGCGGCCACAGCGTTCGGATGTCTCATAGTCGCCGCCTTCCTCGTTAGAAAAGGCGCGGACCGCCTGAAACTGGGCGAAGTCCAGTGTGTTCTCGTTCCAGGCGGGCGCGGCTCGCTCGGCGATATCGCGCATCCAACGGCTTTCACCGCTCCAGAACAACTCGAACTGCGCCAGCCGGTGGGCCAGGATATCGGTCGGATGTTCCGCCAAATGGGTTTCCATGACCGATACGCCGCCCTGCAAGCTTCCGCTATTGGCGATGCGGACGGCCTGATCGAACGTCTGCATTCGCTTCGACGCGTCGCCCAATGCAGGTTTTGCATCCGCCAACAGCCCCTGGACCGCCGGTTGGAATTTGCTGGTGCGGGCGGAATGCAGAATCCAGGCTTTCAAGAGCTTGGGCTCGACGAAATCGGGGTCTGCCTCAATCGCGGCGTTCAGGTGCCCCATCGCGTCAGCTTTCCAGGCGACAAAAGAGCGTGCGCCTTTGTCATAGGCCTCGGCAGCAGCCGGGTTTGACGTGGACAGGCTGAAGCCATAGCTATCGGTCTGGGAGGGCATGGCGGGGGAATCCTCGATTTGTGTCTGGCGCTGGTCGGCAGGTTAACAGGCGCGAGAGCCGGATGTCTAACGCGCAAACGAGGCGCGGAATGCGGCAATGCGGTCCTTGATGCCCGGCGTGGCGACCGAGCGTGCAAGGGCGGCCATATCGGCGTCGCGGGTGTCCGGGCGGGTGACGTCGGCGAGGGCTCTGGTCACATCGGCTGCCAGGCCGGTATAGGCGGTGGTGAAATTCGCAATCACGCTATCCCATTCCGCCGGATCGGCCAGTGCATCGACCAATCCCAGCCGCAGGGCTTCGTCGGCCTCGACCGGGCGGTTCTCGATCTGGATCTGGCGCGCTGGCACCGGCCCTATGCGGTAGGCGAGGCGTCGGGTTCCCAGCACGACGCCAAAGCGCGGGCCCGGCATCTGAAAGCGTGCGCCGGGCGCGGCTACCACTCGCATCGCCGCGGCGGCGAGGTCGGAGCCCGCCCCGACGGCCCGGCCCTGGACCAGGGCCAGCACGGGCATGGGGGCGTGAAAGACCGCTTGCAACATTTCCTCGACCTGAAGGAAGCGCAAGGCCAGGTCGCCATCGCTCAGGCTATCGAAATCGCCGAAGTCGAAGCCGGCGCAAAAATGCCGACCTTCGCCCCGCAGCACGACGGCCCGGGCGCCAGCGGCGGTCGCGTCCAGGATGGCCTTGCGGATGCCGTCGGCCATTTCGCCGGACAACGCGTTGGCCTTGTCCGGACGGTTCAGGCTGATGACCGTGACAAACTCGCGGATTTCAACGGAGACGGATTCGCTCACGGGGCATTGCTCCAGCTATGGCATGGGGGGCGGCGGGGATCGGGTTCAGCGACCGTTCCAGACCGGTGGACGTTTCTCGACAAACGCCTGAATGCCCTCTTTCGCATCGGCATGGGCCATATTGCGGACAATGACGTTGCCTGCGTAGTCATAGGCATCGGCGATGGACATCTGTTGTTGGCGATAGAAGGCTTCCTTGCCGATGGCCAGGGTGAATGTCGATTTCGATGCGATTTCGGCTGCCAGCTTGTCGACCGTCTCATCCAGCAGCTCGGGCGCGACGGCCTGGTTGATCAAGCCGATTTCCACGGCATAGGCGGCGTCAAACAGGCGGCCGGTCGCCAGCATCATCATGGCGTGCTTGGGATGGACTGCGCGGCTGAGTGGCACCATCGGCGTCAGGCACCACAGCCCGATATTGACGCCGGGCGTCGCAAACCGCGCGCCGGCTTCAGCGATGGCCAGGTCGGCCGCGGCCACCAGTTGGCAGCCCGCGGCGCTGGCGATGCCTTCGACCTTGGCAATGACGATTTGCGGCTGATCGCGGAAGGTCTGCATCATGGCCGAGCATTTTTCCGCAACGAGCTTGGAAAATTCAGCCGTGCCGCCGTCTTCCTCGAATTCCTTAAGGTCGTGCCCGGCGCAGAATATGCGCTTGCCGGTTCCGCTGAGGACGATCACCGCGATTCCACGCTCTGCGCGCAGGTCGTTCAGGGTGAGATGCAGGGCTTCGATAGTTTCCAGCGAGAGGCTGTTGCCCTGTTCCGGGCGATTGAGAGTCACATAGCTAACCGGGCCAGCATCGCGCCGGGTAACCAATGCCGAGGCTGTTGCGTTCATTGACCGTGTCCTTCAGGGTGATGAGCGGCACTCCTGCGTACAGGGTACAATCCGGCCCAGGATCGTCAATGCAGCGGTTCAGGCCGCCGTGCGGTATTCTAGCCGCATTCCGCTTGTGCCGATAAGGGCTCGACCGCGCCGAACAAACACGCCACCTTATGGCTGGTGCGGCAGCGGTCGCCTGTGCGAAGCCTGTGGCACAAAGAGATTTTCCCCAAGAGAAACTATTGAAGGTGTGATGATGCGACCGAACAAGATCAAACAGATGTGGCGCGACGGCAAGTCAGCGACCCTTGGCTGGCTTTCGATATCCCACGGTTTCACAGCCGAGATCATGGCGCGCCAGGGCTTCGATGCGCTTTGCGTCGATCTTCAGCACGGCACGAACGAGATGAGCGACGTCGGCCCGATGTTGCAGGCCATTTCGCAGACAGAGACCGTTCCGATCGTCCGCGTCGCCTGGAATGAGCCGGCGGCGATCATGCGGGCCCTGGATCTGGGCGCCTATGGCATCATCGTGCCGCTGGTGAACAATGCCGAGGAAGCTGCAAAGGCTGTCGCCGCCTGCCGCTATCCGCCGGTGGGCATTCGCTCGTCCGGGCCGGTTCGCGCCGCGCACTATGGCGGTCCTGGCTACCAGGCGCAGGCGAACGACGAAATCCTGATGATGGTGATGATCGAAACCAAGGAAGGCATCGCGAACATGGACGAAATCTGCGCCACGCCCGGCGTCGATGCCGTCTATATCGGCCCGGCCGACCTGTCCTACGCGCTGGGTCTGGAGCCGCGTGGCGACAACCCGCACCCGCTGCACCTGGAGACCTGCAACAAGATCCTGGCGACAGCCCATAAGCATGGCATCAAAGCGGTGATGCATTGCGCCACCGGCGCCTTTGCCGCCGATGCGCTGAACCGTGGCTTCGACATGGTGATGATCACGTCCGATCTCTCCTGCATGATTGCTGGTGCGCAGGCGCAGTTGGCAGACCTGAAAGCCAACACCAAGTAAGGTCGCTGTTTGCCGTTATCCTTGCTTTACAGTGAATTGTGTTCCCGCAGCACCGCCACGAAGATTGGCGGTGCTGTTTTTTTGCCCGACCGACCTTCGCTTTGGTGCATCTGCCGGGGCCGTTGACTCTTTGCCGCCGTGGCGGATAATTGACTGAACAGTCATTCAATCACAGTCGTTGTCGGAAATCGCCCATGCCGCAAGCGCCAACCCTGCCGCCGCCATCGCCTCGTCCCGCCGGCGCCGCGACGGCGCTGGAGGGCATCCGTGTCGTCGATTTCACCCACTTCATCGCCGGGCCGCTGGCGACTATGTTTCTGGCAGACATGGGGGCAGAGGTCATCAAGATCGAAAAGACCGGCCGGGGCGACGATTTCCGTGGTTTCGGCCCGCAGGCGAGCGGAATGGGGCCGCCTTTCGTCTGGTGCAATCGCAACAAGAAAAGCATCGCCATTGACCTTACCAAGCCAGAGGGACAGCAGATCGCCCGAGATTTGGCATCGACGGCCGATGTGGTCGTGGAGAATTTCTCCACCGGCGTGATGGAGCGCTTTGGGTTGGGGTACGAGGCGTTGGCGGCCATCAATCCGCGCCTGGTGTATTGCGCCGTTTCAGCCTATGGCCGGTCTGGCCCTTATGCTGGCCGGCTGGGGTTCGACCCGATTGCGCAAGCGGAAAGCGGCTTTATGAGCCTGACCGGTTTTGCCGACCGCGACCCGGTGCGCTCGGGGCCGTCGATCATGGACAACAGCACGGCGATGATGGCGTGCAATACCGTACTTGGCGCTTTGATGGCACGGGAACGGTTGGGCCAGGGCCAGTATTGCGAGGTCTCGTTGTTTGACACGGCAGTACAGATGACCGGCTTCCATGCGATGCACTATCTGATGACCGGCAGCGTGCCGGAGCGGTTCGGCAACTCCAGTAAAGACAGCGCGCCAACCGATGTGTTCCATGCCGCCGACGGTCCGATCTATATCACCTGCGCCAATGACCGGACATTCCAGCGTCTGGCCCGCGATGTGCTGGACCGTCCAGACCTCGCCGAGCATCCGGATTTCGCTGAGATTCGCACAAGGGCTGCGAATAAGGACAAACTGGCGGATATCATCCGCCCGCTGCTTGCCGCCCAACCGCGGGCGGAGTTGCTGGCCAGGATGTTGAAGGCCGGCGTGCCGGCTGGCGAAGTGCGGTCGCTTGACGAAGTCTATGCCTCCGGCGAAATCCTGGAGCGCAACCGGGCTACGGCGATTCCGGCATCCGCGGGCGGCACTGTGCCGAATATTGCTCCACCCTTTCAATTCCACGGCACGCCGGTCGCGGATCCGGTAGCAGCGCCGGTGTTGGGGCAGCACACGGTCGAGGTGTTGGAAAGCCTCGGTTATAGCGGCGAACGAATTTCCGAGTTTGCCGCCGCGGGTATTGTCCAGAAAGCGAAGTGACGGTCATGTTGAGCCAAGCCGACAACGAAACCCTGACCCGCGTCGGACCCGGCACGCCGATGGGCGATTATATGCGCCTGTTCTGGCTGCCCTTCTATCCGTCCGACGGGCTTTTGCCCGATGGGCAGCCGAAGCGGATCAAGCTGCTGGGCGAGGACCTGGTTGCCTTTCGCGACAGCGATGGCAAGCCTGGGGTGGTCGTCAACGCCTGCCCGCACCGCGGCGCGCCCATGATGTATGGCCGCAACGAGGAATGCGGCCTGCGCTGCGTTTATCACGGCTGGAAATTCGATGTGACCGGCAAGGTCATGGATATGCCGGCTGTCGACGATGCCAGCCTGATGTACAAAAGCGTCCGCCTGAAAGCCTATCCATGCCGAGAGCGCAACGGCGTGCTCTGGACTTATCTTGGCGATGCCGCCGAGCCGCCGCCCCTGCCGGACATCGAGTTCAACCTGGTGCCGGCGGAAAACGTCTTCATTTCGTTTCGGGTGCAGGAATGCAACTGGTTGCAGGCCTTGGAGGGTGAGATCGACTCGGCACATGCACCGATCCTGCATGGCCGGATCGACGGCAAAGGCAGTATCAACAACTGGATCGCCGCCCAGGACCTGCAGCCCAAGTTCGATTGCAAGCGGCGGGATTTCGGCGTCAGCATCGCATCCCGCCGGGTGATCGACGAAAATACCGACTACTGGCGGGTAAACCAGTTCCTCGCACCATTCTGGACGTTGGTGCCGCCCCAGGCGAAATTCCCCGAACTTTCCGGGCACGCATGGGTGCCGATTGATGACGAAAATACGCTCTGCCTGATGTTTTCCTACACGCCGGTGGGGCCGCTCTACCCGAAGATGCGGGAGGTGCTGGCGAATGGCCATCGCGGCCGCGAAACCGGGCACGCCAGCGTCAATGTCTATGACCCGCAGCCGCCGACGACGCCCTATGGCGATTTCCGCACCAAGTATCGCCCGGACAACGGCTTTGGCTTCGACTACGAGAGCCAACAGACCAGTTGGTTCTCTGGCCTGCCGGGATTATGGGTGCAGGATGCGGCGTGTCAGGCAGGCGTGATGCCGATTTATGACCGCACGCAGGAAAACCTCTGCGCCACCGACGCCGGGATTATCCTGACCCGACGCATGCTGCTGGACGGCATCAAGGCGCTGCGCGAGCAGGGGGTGCGTCCGGCAGGAGCCGATGCGCCGGAGACGTTCATGGTGCGCGCCGTCTCCATGCACATGCCGGTCGGCAGCGACTGGCAACAGGCGGCGGCGGGGCCGATGACCGCACGCCTGGGTGCGGACTTCGGCTATGCGTTGTGATGGCAGGGCGGGCTTAGAGCCAGTGCTTTGTTAGCGTTCCCCGCAGATCCATCTCGAAATCCAGGCCGATAATCGGCGGGCGCGATAGGTGCCAGTGGACTCCGTGCACTGCGTCCGCTCCCATCCGCGCCAGCAGTTGCGGGGCCAGCCAGTCGGCGTTGGTGATGGCAGTGTAGACGTTCACGGTGGTGACGTCCCGCCAATCCCGGCCAAGTCCGGCAAGCCGGGCCTGCATAGTGTCCATGACGTGAGCGGTCTTCTCGCGCATGCCGTCCGGTGAGCTGTCGCCTTCGCGCACGATGCCATCGCCAATGGTCTCGCCGCCGCCCGCGCCGCAGAATGTGCGCGATGCGTTGGGATTTTCGATCGTGTAGCTGAAGCCATACATCAACGTTTCCGCGGGGGGATCGATGACGGGCGAGACGTTGGTGCGGCCAACCGGGTTGACGTCGCCGACGATGATATCCCAATCCTCAAGAATGGCGCGGTAGCCGGTGTTGAACTCATGGAAGCCCGCCGGCGTCATCGGTGCAGGGCAGCGCAGTTCGACGCTGCAGAGCGCCTGTTTCGGGCGGTTGGCGGCTGATAGGGTCTGCTCGATCGCCTCAAAGCCCTTGCGCCACGGCACCGGGCGGCGAAAGACGGCGTTGACCACTTCAAAGCCGGGCATGGCTGCCGTGCCCGACGAGAAGGGATAGCCGGCGGGCAGGTAGATATAGCCGCCCCTGGGGTTCTCAACCGCATTCATTGCTGATGTCCTTTGCTTTTGGCTGGGTCAGGCTGCACGCCTGGCCAATTCATTTTGGACCGATAGGATGGGATCGCCTTCGATGGCGGTGGATGGGCGTCCATCGACGCCTACTGGCACCTCGCCGACCAGGGTGATGCGGTAGAGCTGGCGGTCATAGTCGGACTCGAAGATATCCGTCGGCGCCAGGTGCGATGTCGAGCGGTTGTCCCAGAAAGCAATGTCGCCGGCGTTCCATTTGAAGCGCACCGTGTATTCGGTGCGCACAACGTGCTCCCACAGTAACTGTAGCATTTGCTCGCTTTCGCGCGGCGTCAGGCCGACGATGGATTTCAGAAACGAGGGGCTGACATAGAGCAGCTTTTCCCCCGTCTCCGGGTGAACCGTCACCAGTGGGTGCTCGCTGACGAGGACCCGTCGCTTGACACTGCCGTCGTATTCGGCCTTGCCGGAGGTCGCTTCGAACCGATGGATGCCACGCAATGTCTCGACAAACCCGCGCATGGGCTCCGACAGGCCTGCGTAAGCTGCAGCAAGGTTGGTCCAGAGCGTGTCGCCGCCATAGGGCGGGATGGTCACGCCCCTCAGGATCGAGGCCATCGGCGGGTTGATCGCCGCGGTGATGTCCGTGTGCCATCCGGTCCAGGGCGTGACCCGCCGCAATTCGCGGTTCAGGTTCGCCGTGCGGTTTTTGGCGACCGAATACACTTCCGGATATTCATCGACATGACCAAAGACCGCGTGGCCGATGGTGCATTCGCCGAACTGCCGGGCCATGGCGACATGCTGGGCGTGATCCAGGTTCTGGCCGCGGAAAAAGATCACCTTCCATTCGGCCAGCGCTCGCCGGATTTCCTGAATCGCTTCCGGCGCGACCGGCTTGCTGAAATCGACGCCGCCGATCTCCGCTCCAATATGCAGTGTTAACGGAGTAATCCTGATCGCCTGAAACGAGGCAGGGTCGGCGGCGCTCCGCATGGTCATGTTCATGAGCGAATTCCTTCTCGGTCGGCCGGGCCGCAATGCCGGCGTCCGTCTGCAGCGGCGAGGCTCTGCTTATCATGCCGACGCCTTGGGCAATGGCAAGTGTCCATCTTGCCGTTTTACGAGGCACTGAGCGAGGGCTGCGAATCTCCTTGGTCCGTCAGGGATTCTTCATTTAGTGTTTTGTCATGCCAATCGGCGCGATTGCGGACAAGTGCCCCGCCCCGCCGCAACATTGGAGGATCCCATGACGACAGCCCAAGAAAGTCAGGAATTAACCCGCGTCGGCCCCGGAACGGTAATGGGCGATTTTATGCGCCAATATTGGATTCCCGCCGCCATGGCTTCGGAAGTCCAGTCGGGACAGCCGCCG
>JAPOJR010000082.1 GCA_029978325.1 Alphaproteobacteria bacterium
ATTCTCTGCATCCGGTGGCGGTGGCGTTATCCTCGACTATAGCGTCAACGGAAACCGCCTCGTCTTCCGCCGCGACGTCAGAAAGGAAATTCAGACTTGGCGCGGTACGGTACAGAACAAAAACCTGATAACCGGCAAAGCTGTTGGGAAAAATACATCCTGCGATTTCGAACTCAGACGCCGATGACGTTCAGGAAAAGCCGGATTTACAACAACATCATCGCCGGATTTTCGATCATCGGCTTAAAAGCCGCCAGGAACTGAGCGCCCAGAGCGCCGTCAATGGCGCGGTGATCGACCGAGAGCGTGCAGCTCATCACCGTCGCCACCGCAAGCGCTCCGTTCTTCACCACCGGTCGCTGCTCGCCGGCTCCAACCGCCAGGATCGCGCCCTGGGGCGGGTTGATCACGGCGTCGAACTGCTTGATGCCGAACATGCCCAGGTTGGAGATGCTGAACGTGCCGCCGGTGAACTCCATCGGCTGCAGCTTGCCCTCCCGCGCCCGCTTCGCCAGATCGGCCATCTCGGCCGATATCTGGGCGAGGCCTTTCTTGTGCGCCTCGCGGATGATCGGGGTGATCAGGCCGCCGGGGATCGCCACCGCGACCGAGATATCCGCCGACTTAAATTTCAGCAGGCCCTCGTCCGTGAAGGCGGCGTTGGCGTCCGGCACGCGCATCAGGGCCATGGCGGCAGCCTTGATGACAAAGTCGTTGACCGACACCTTCACCCCTTCAGGCGCGTTCGCGTTAATTTGCTTGCGCACCTCCAGCAGGGTGTCGAGTTCCACATCCACGGTCAGGTAGAAATGCGGCACATTCTGCTTAGAGGCCGTCAGGCGACGGGCGATGGTGCGCCGCATGCTGGTATGCGGCACCAGATCAAAGTCCGGCAGCCCCGCCAGTTCCGGCTTGTCGAGTTTTTTCGGCGCATCCGCCTTGGCGACCGGGGCAGCAGCCGCAGCTGGCGCCGCCTCTTCCGGTAGCGGCGGCAGGCCATCGCGCATCACCCGCTCGATATCCCGTTTGACGATCCGCCCACCCGGCCCGGAACCGGCAATGCGTTCCAGCGGCAGGTTGGACTCCTTAGCCATGCGCCGCGCCAGCGGGCTGGCGACCAGCCGGCCGTTCGCGCCGGCCGCGCTTGGCGCCACCGCGTTCGAGCCGCCCAGCAGCGCCCGCTCTATATCCGCCTTGACAACCTTGCCGCCCGGGCCGGTCGGGGTCAACGTCGCCAGGTCGAGCCCCGCATGGGCCGCCATCCGCCTGGCGAGCGGCGTCGCCTTCACGTCTGCGTTGCCAGCCGGCGCCGGCGCCAAGGGTTTGACGGCGGCGGGCGCTGCGCTTGCAGCCGGAGACGGCGCAGCAGCAGGAGCAGGAGCGGCCGCAGCATCTGCCACCGCCGCCGCATCTTCGCCTTCCGCCAGCAGAATGGCGATCGGCTCGTTCACCTTGACGCCCTCGGCGCCTTCCGCCACCAGCAGCTTGCCGACCACGCCATCGTCAATGGCTTCGAACTCCATCGTCGCCTTGTCGGTTTCGATTTCGGCCAAAATATCGCCGGCGCGGACGGTATCGCCCTCCGCCACCAGCCACTTCACCAGATTGCCCTCTTCCATCGTCGGCGAGAGGGCTGGCATCAGGATTTGCGTCGGCATGGGATGTCCCCGGGTGGTGGTACGACGATTTGGCTTAGGCGTAAGTGACCTGGCGCACGGCGGCGACAATGCCTTCAACCGTAGGCAATGCCAGCTTTTCCAGGTTCGCGGCATAGGGCATCGGCACGTCTTCGCCGGTTACCCGCACCACAGGCGCATCGAGCCAGTCGAAAGCATGTTCCATGGCCAAAATCGCCAATTCGGAGCCGATACCGGCATACGGCCAGCCTTCTTCCAGCGTCACCAGGCGGTTGGTCTTGCGCACGGATGCAATGATCGTAGCGACATCCAATGGCCGGATGGTGCGCAGGTCGATGACCTCGGCCGAAATGCCCTGCTCCGCCAGCGCGTCCGCCGCCTCCAGCGCCGTACGGCACATCAGCGAAAAGGCGGTGATCGTGACGTCCGTCCCCTCGCGCAGGATCTTGGCCTTGCCCAGCGGCACGGTCCAATCGTCGGCGGTCGGCACCTCGAACGACTGGCCATAGAGCAGTTCGTTCTCCAGGAACACCACCGGGTTCGGATTGCGAATGGCGCTTTTCAGCAGCCCCTTGGCGTCGGCGGCACTGTAGGGCGAAACGACGATCAGGCCCGGCACATGGCCATACCAGCTGGCATAGCACTGTGAGTGCTGCGCGCCGACCCGGGAAGCCGCGCCGTTCGGGCCGCGGAACACGATGGGGCAACCCATCTGGCCGCCCGACATGTACAACGTCTTCGCCGCTGAATTGATAATGTGGTCGATGCCCTGCATGGCGAAGTTCCAGGTCATGAACTCCACAATGGGGCGGAGGCCCGCCATCGCCGCGCCGACGCCCAAACCGGCAAAGCCATGCTCGGTAATCGGGGTATCCTTGACACGGTCGGCGCCGAATTCGTCCAGCAGTCCCTGGGTGACTTTATAGGCGCCCTGGTATTCCGCCACTTCCTCGCCCATGACGAAGATGCCGGCGTCTTTGCGCATTTCTTCCGCCATGGCATCGCGCAGCGCCTCGCGCACAGTCAGGGTTTGCGTCTCGCCCATTGGGCCCTCGGCCGCAATATCTGCGCCAGGCAAACCATCGACGCTGGCTGCGACGATTGGAGCGGACGGAGCCGCCGGCGGCGCCTTCGCCGGAGCGGCAGCCGGCTTGGCCGGTGCGGCAGCAGGTGCCGGGGCCGGCGTCGCGCCAGCCGCAGGCACGGCTTCGCCGTCAGCAATCAGCACCATGATCGGCGCGTTGACGGCAACGCCTTCCGTGCCTTCCGCAACGAGAATGCGGCCGACTTTACCTTCGTCGACCGCTTCAAACTCCATCGTGGCTTTGTCGGTTTCAATCTCGGCAATGACGTCGCCGGATTTGACCTCGTCGCCCTCTTTCACCAGCCATTTGGCCAGTTTGCCCTCTTCCATCGTCGGCGACAGCGCCGGCATCAAAATCTCGATGGCCATGTCCCAGGTATCTCCCTTGTGCAGCCGCGCGCGCGTGCGTCTAAGCGTCCAGCAGGATATCGGTGTAAAGTTCTGCCGGGTCCGGTTCCGGCGATTGCTGCGCAAATTCCGCGGCTGCCGCCACCACGGCGCGGACGTCCTGATCGATGGACTTGAAGGCCGCTTCGTCCATCATGCCAGCAGCCAGGATCCGAGCGCGCAGCGACTCGATGGGGTCGCGTTCCTCCCGCATCTTGGCCACTTCCTCGCGCGAGCGGTACTTCGCCGGGTCCGACATAGAGTGGCCGCGATAACGATATGTCTCCATCTCCAGGATGACCGGCCCCTTTTCCCGGGCATAGGCAGTCGCCTCAGCGCCCTCGCGCATCACGGTCGCAATATCCATACCGTCGACCTTCTTGCCGGGAATGCCGAAGCCTTTGCCCCGCTCGAACAGGCTTTCGCCGGCGGCAGAGCGGCGGACCGCAGTGCCCATGCCGTACTGGTTGTTCTCGATCACGAACACAACCGGCAATTTCCACAGCGAGGCGAGGTTATAGGACTCAAACACCTGCCCCTGATTGGAAGCGCCATCGCCATAATAGACGAAGGAACAGCCGCCATCGTTGCGGTACTTGTGGGCGAAGCCGAGGCCGACGCCCAACGAAACTTGCCCGCCGACAATGCCGTGGCCGCCGTAAAAGCCCTTTTCTTTCGAGAACATATGCATGGAGCCGCCCTTGCCGCGCGAGTATCCGCCCTCGCGACCGGTCAGTTCCGCCATGACACCCTTGGAATCCATGCCACAGGCCAGCATGTGCCCATGGTCCCGGTAACTGGTGATGATGCTATCGCCCTCTCGCACGGTCGTCTGCATGCCGACGACGACCGCTTCCTGACCGATATAGAGGTGGCAGAATCCGCCGATCAAGCCCATGCCATACATCTGGCCGGCCCGCTCCTCAAAGCGGCGGATCAGAAGCATGTCTCGGTAGAGCTGCTCGACCACGTCAGCGGATGGCAACTCGTTAGTGGCAACCGGGTTGGTGGCTTTCGTTCGGGCCGTTCGGGCCATGGGCATGCTCCCGCGCAAGTGAGTGTCCGAAAAGGTAGCATAACGAAGCCGGCGATGCCGACAAGTCCGCAGCGACAGCTATTATCGTGCCGGGCGCACGCCCCGATCGGAATTACCCCCGTCGGTCGGGCTGTGTGGTTGCATCAGGACGATCACTTCGTCCGGATGCGCCATGTTGAGGGTGCGCCTAGCCTCTTCCTCCAACAAGTCACGGTCGACGGCCCGCCCATTCAACAGACGGACCCGCCGCTCCAACCCCTCCTGCTCGTCTTTCAGGATATCCAGTTCGGCGTTAGCGAGCGCCAACTCGGCCTCCCGCTCGTGTAATATCTGAAAGCCCTTTGGACCGAACACCGCGTAAAGACCGAAGTACAAAGCGGCCAATGCGATAATGCACGGCAAAATCGCCCGACGCGACGTTCGGGCCAAATCCATCAGTCGATAGCGCAGGTGATACATCATGGCCGATACCGATGCACCCTGTGGGCCTTCAGGTCAACTGCTTGACTGTTAAGCTTTTGGTTTCCGGATGAAACCGCCGCCCGCATAGACGGCAGCCCGGTCCAGCTGCTCTTCGATTCGCAGCAACTGATTGTATTTGGCGAGCCTGTCGGAGCGCGCCAACGAGCCGGTTTTGATCTGCCCGCAATTGGTCGCCACGGCCAAATCGGCGATGGTTGTATCTTCGGTTTCGCCCGAGCGATGGCTCATCACCGCGGTATAGCCGGCGCGATGCGCCATCTCGACGGCGTGCAAGGTTTCCGTCAGCGTGCCGATCTGATTGACTTTCACCAGGATCGAATTGCCGACACCGCGTTTGATGCCATCGGCAAGCCGCAACGGGTTGGTCACGAACAGGTCGTCGCCGACCAGCTGGCAGCGGTCGCCGATCTTGTCCGTCAGCGTCTTCCAGCCGTCCCAATCGTCCTCGGCCATGCCGTCTTCGATGGAGACAATGGGATAATCCGCCACCAACGCCGCCAGATAGTCAGCCATGCCGGCGCTATCCAGCACTTTGCCCTCACCCTTAAGATTGTACTTGCCGTCTTTGAAAAATTCCGTCGAGGCGGCATCCAGCGCCAGCATGACATCAACACCGGGCTTGTAGCCGGCAGTTTCAATGGCCTTCAGGATAAAGTCCAATGCGTCGCGGGTGCCGGAAAGATTCGGTGCAAAGCCGCCCTCATCACCGACATTGGTGTTGTGGCCTGCCTGACTCAGCGCCTTTTTCAACGCTTGGAACACTTCCGCACCACAGCGCAGACCTTCAGAGAAGGTTGCCGCGCCCACGGGCATGATCATGAATTCCTGGATATCAATCGGGTTGTCTGCGTGCTCGCCGCCATTGATGATATTCATCATCGGCGTCGGCAGGGTCCGCGCAAACACGCCGCCGACATAGCGGTAGAGCGGCATGGAAAGCGACAGGGAGGCAGCGCGCGCCGTCGCCAGACTAACGCCCAGGATCGCGTTGGCGCCTAGCCGGCCTTTGTTCGGCGTGCCGTCTAGTTCGATCATCGCCTGGTCGATATAGACCTGCTCTTCCGCATCAAGGCCGGTGAGCGCGTCGAACAGTTCGCCGTTGACGGCGTTGACGGCGTCCTGAACGCCCTTACCGCCGAACCGGTCGTCGCCGTCCCGCTTCTCCACCGCCTCATGCGCACCTGTGGATGCGCCCGACGGTACGGCAGCGCGACCGATCGAGCCGTCTTCGAGCTCTACCTCTACTTCGACCGTAGGGTTGCCGCGGGAATCTAGGATTTCGCGGCCATGGATGTCGACAATGGCAGTCATAGGGGGTCTCTCCGGGAGTCAGAGCGTGATCGGGTGCGCCTTGGCGATGCGGTCTATCTCTAATATCGGCTTTAACAGGTCTTCCAATGCGGCCAAGGGCACCATGTTGGGGCCGTCGCTTGGAGCGGTCTCAGGATTTTCGTGGGTTTCGATGAACAGGCCGGCGATCCCAACCGCAGCCGCCGCCCGCGCCAATACCGGCACGAACTCGCGCTGGCCGCCGGACGAGCCGCCCTGACCGCCCGGCTGCTGCACACTGTGGGTCGCATCGAACACCACGGGCGCTCCAGTCTTGGCCAGGATTGGCAGGCCGCGCATATCGCTCACCAGGGTGTTGTAGCCGAAGCTGGCGCCGCGCTCGGTGACCAGCACGCGCGGGTTGCCGGCGCCGGTCACCTTCGCCACCACATGCTGCATGTCCCAAGGGGCGAGGAACTGGCCCTTCTTGACGTTGACCACCGCCCCGGTCTCGGCAGCGGCGACCAGCAGGTCGGTCTGGCGGCAGAGGAAGGCCGGGATCTGGAGAATGTCCACGACTTTAGCAACCTCGGCGCACTGGGCATTCTCATGCACATCGGTCAAAACAGGGCAGCCGAATTTTTCCTTTACCTCGGCGAATACCGGCAGCGCTTCGGCCAGACCGATGCCACGCTTTCCAGAGAGGCTGGTGCGGTTGGCCTTGTCGAAGCTCGACTTGTAGACAAAGCCGATGCCAAGCCGCGTGGTGATACCGGTCAGCGCCTCCGCCATTTCCAGCGCATGCGCCCGGCTTTCCATAGCGCAGGGCCCGGCGATCAGGGCCAAGGGCGCCGATTGCGAAAAAGTGGCCGCCCCGGCGGTGACGGATGCGTTCGGTTTGGTCATGGCAACTGCACTCGCTCTGCGGGGGCCGCAGCGAATGGCCGCCCGGCGTCCGGCATGAGGTCCCAGGGCTGACCCCAGGACGGGGAAAGGCTAAACCAGCCGCGACTGCTTCACCGCCGCGGCAACGAATTCCGTGAAAAGGGGATGCGGGTCCATCGGGCGCGACTTCAACTCCGGATGGAATTGCACGCCGATATACCAGGGATGATCGACCAACTCGACGATCTCCGGCAGTTGCCCATCCGGCGACACACCGGAGAACCGCAGGCCGGCCGCCTCCAAGCGCCGCCGATAGGCCATATTGACCTCATAGCGATGCCGGTGCCGTTCCTGAATGTTCCGCCGACCACCGTAAACATCCGCCACCAGACTGCCTTCCGCCAGCACTGCCTCGTAGGCGCCAAGGCGCATGGTGCCGCCCATGTCGCCGTTTGCCTTGCGCTGCTCCACCTTATTGCCGTGGGTCCATTCGGTCAGCAGCCCGACAACAGGGTCTTCGCATGGGCCAAACTCGGAAGAACTGGCGCCATCCAGGCCCAGCAGGCCGCGCGCGGCTTCGACCACAGCCATCTGCATGCCGAAACAAATGCCGAAATAGGGCACCTTCTGCAGCCGGGCATACCGGGCCGCCGCAATCTTGCCCTCGGAGCCCCGCTCACCAAAACCGCCGGGTACCAGGATGCCAGCGACGCCGGCCAGCGTTTCCGCCGCGGTGCCATCCTCGACCTCTTCGGAGGCGATCCATTCCAGCTCGACCTTAACCTGGTTGGCGATACCGCCATGCGCCAGAGCCTCGATCAGGGACTTATAGGCGTCGGGCAACACGGTATATTTACCGACGACCGCAATCCGCACATTGCCTTCGGGCGCGCGCACCCGCTCCGCAATCTCGCGCCATTTCGCCAAGTCCGGCTCGAGCGATTCCATACCGAAGAACGACAGCACCTGGTCGTCGAACCCGGCTGCGTGGTACGTCAGCGGTGTTGCATAGGTCGTATCGACGTCCAACGCAGGAATGACCCGTTCCTGTCGGATATTGCAGAACAGCGCCATCTTGCGCCGGGCGTCGGCCGGAATTTCCCTGTCGCATCGGCAGAGCAATATATCCGCCTGAATACCCAAATTCTGAAGCTCACGGACCGAATGCTGGGTTGGCTTTGTCTTCAACTCGCCCGCGGACGGGATATAGGGCACCAGTGTCAGGTGGCAGAACATCGTCCGCTCCGGCCCGCGCTCCAGCCGCATCTGCCGGATCGCCTCCAGAAATGGCAGGCTTTCGATATCGCCGACGGTGCCGCCGATTTCGACCAGGACGAAGTCCTCATCGCCCAGGTCCCGGGCCATGTATTCCTTGATGAGGTCGGTGACATGCGGGATGACCTGCACCGTTGCGCCCAGGTACTCACCGGCGCGTTCGCGGCGCAATACCTCCGAATAGATCTGGCCGGTGGAGACGCTGTCGCTGCGCCGCGCCACGATATCGGTATAGCGCTCGTAATGGCCCAGATCGAGGTCGGTCTCTGCGCCGTCGTCGGTGACGTACACCTCACCATGCTGGTACGGGCTCATCGTACCTGGATCAACATTCAGGTAGGGGTCGAACTTGCGTATGCGGACGGAAAAGCCACGCGCCTGCAATACGGCGCCCAGCGCCGCCGACGCCAAGCCCTTGCCCAACGATGACGCCACGCCACCGGTAATAAAAATAAAGCGCGGACCGCCGCTCGCCCGCTCGCTCATCACAATCGACCCGTCATTTCGACACTGGGACCTGGGGCTCAGCCGGCACCGCGGGCGCGGACGTAGCGGCCGGTGCGTCCATGATCGACCCTGTCTGCCGCGACCCACTTGCCAGAATCGCCAACAACAGGCTTGTGGCAAAGAAGCATGCAGCAAGGATGCCGGTCGTGCGGGTCAACAAGTTCGCCGTACCTCGGCCGGTCATAAAACCGCCGCCGCCGCCGCCACCAATGCCCAAGCCGCCGCCTTCCGAGCGCTGCAACAGCACTGCGCCGACCAGAGCAAGGGCGATAAGTAAATGAATGACAAGGATGATCTGGATCATGATACTCTAACGACAGCTTGGCGGGAGCATTGCCTCCATATTAGGCAACGCTTCCGACGTTGGTGCGAGACGCGTAAGCGCCCTATGTACTGTTTTTACCCGCTGGATGCCAGACGCATTTGGTAGCGGCGCCCGCGCAACGCGAGATGCCCTGACTTCCCAGCTATTTGTTGACGATCCCGGCCTTGCGCCACCCCTCAAGGGTAGCAGCGTCGATCCCAAGCTCGCCCAGCACCTCCGCGGTATGCTCGCCCAGGTGCGGGGCATGCGCCGCCGCCATTCCATCGGCCAGAGGCTCGGCACCGGGTGGGTTCGGCACCGGGATTGGCTCTGGCATGCCGGAATGGTTCAACCAGCTGATCAGGCCGCAGGCTTCGATGTGCGGATGTTTCAAAAATTGGAAGTAATCCAGCACGGCTTCGTTCTGTAGCTTGGCTTCTGTCAGAATTTGCGTCCATTCCGCAGTGGTCCGCTGCATCAGCGCCTCGCTAACCGTGCGGGTCAGATAGACCGAATGCGTCACCCGGTCGTCGCGGGTCTGAAACCGCGGGTCGGCTCCCAGGTCGGGCAGGCCCAGGCAATCGCACAGAATTCTGTAGTCGCGGTCGCGCAGCACGACGATCTGGATATACCCGTCGGCGGTTTGGAAGGTTCCGGACGGGGCCGACGGCGCTTTCATTTCGCCCTTTTCCAGGTATACCGCCATCATGCGCACGATCTGGAGGTTAGCCGCAGCCGCCATCAGCGAAGCATCGATGAACCGGCCCTTGGCCTCATCCCGCTTGGCATAGAGCGCGGCGGACACGGCCTGAAAGCAATAGAGCGCCGTCGACATGTCGACGATGATCGGATTGGCCCGGTGCGGAATGCCATCCTGGCCCTTGTTCTCCATCATAAAGCCGGAAAACGCCTGTAAGACCGGATCCATTGCCGGCTTGGTCGACAAGGGGCCTTTTTGGCTGAATCCGGAAATCGACATGTAGAGAATGCCCGGATTGCGCTTGGCCACGTCGTCATAGCCAAACCCCAGGCGCTGGATCACACCGGGGCGAAAGCCTTCCATAAAGACATCCGCACCATCGATCAGCCTCTCGACGACCTCCCGGCCCGCATCGGTCTTCAGGTCGAGCGCAATTGACCGTTTGCCCAGGTTGCCGGCAATGGAAAAGGCTGAATGATCGCCATAAACGGTGCCAAGAATCCGCGACCAGTCGCCCTCCAACGGCTCCACTTTGATGACGTCGGCGCCGTATTGCGCCAGCAACATCGCACAATACGGGCCGGCGATGCCTTGCGAGAGATCGACGACCTTGATGCCTTTGTAGGGCTTTTCGTAACTCATGGGCTAATGTCCTCCGCCGTGGGCGGCTTAGCGCAGCCCATAGGTATTGGCGTCCAGCCTATCAAAGATTTCGGAGGTGAGAAGCGCTATCGCATCGCCGTGCTCCGAGCTCTTTGGCAACAGAACCTGGTACTTGTCGTAAAGCTCCTGCAGGCGCGCCAGGAACAGGGCGGCATCATCGACGCCGAACCGCGCCTTGGCGCTGACCTCGACCCTGGCCCGATCGCTGGCGGCGAAGCGGCGGACAGCATCCTCCAAGTCCTGGGATGCCGCCGCCAGCGTGACGCCGCGTTTCATGGCTCGCGTCAGCGCGGCCGCCGCATTGCGCTGGTAGGCATCGGTAATCCGCACAATGCCTGCCGCCGCCGCCGCAAAGGCGCGACGCCGACGCTCCACAGAGAGCTTGCGCCAGGCATCGCGGTTGACCATGAAAGGTCCAGCGCCGCGATAGCCGCCCAATGACAGCTTGGTGATGGCGAACTTGCGGCCGGACAACTTCGGATCGCGCAGAGCAGAGGCGATGTCGATCAGGGCCGTCGCCCGCCCGGCAGCCAGGGCGGCGCGCGGATTGGGTTCGATCGGCGCCATTGACCCGCCGAGGTCCTGCACCATCCGGTCCCAATAACTCCCCGGCGTCGCCACCAGCTGCCCGGCCAGGCTGTCGGCGCCTGTTAGCGGCGCGGCCGCAATCAGACGGTAGGGGTCCGTGCCATAGGTGCCGAGGAAGACCAGGTTCTGGCGGTCGAAGCTGTCCTGGCAGGCGGGACACTCGACCATGACCAGTTCGGTGATCGCCGCCGCCGCGGCCAGACTCTCGCCGCCGACCAGGAACGACTCATTCAGCATCGCCCAATGCGGAAACATATCCGGATAGCTGGCCAACGCCAACAAGCCCATCTGGTGCACGCCGCTCCGCAGCGCGTCCAGCGCCTCCGCACTGCCAATCCGGGGACCGAGCAGGCGCAGGTGCAGGTCAATCGCCGGCTTCAGCGCCGCCGCCATCGGAGACCAGCCCTCGGTCACAACCGGATGGGTCGGCGCCAACGGATACTGCGCCTGCCAGACAACGGGCGGTGCTGCCTTGGCCTTGGCGACGGGAACCCGCGGCGGCGGAATTGCAGTCGCGGCGGCGGCCAATCCGGACCAGACGAGCATTAGGCAGACAAGAACAATCCGGAGCATGCAGGGCCTGGCGCGAAGAAAGGGGCGATACAGGCCCGTTTTAACGAAGCCCTCGCCCCTGGGATAGCTCTGTTTGCTGCCCGCCGTCACACCATGCCGCCATCCGCGCCAATGCGAAGGGATTTCCGGCATTTTGTTCGTCGTTGCGGTAGGTTAAGATGGCGCTGGCCGGGCTGCGGCGCGCCGGCGACTCCGCTCTGCCTGTGAGGGGCAGAGCGAACGCGGCCAGAGGCCCCGGACAGCGCGGGTGCGCTTCCGGGGTTCCTTAGGAAAGGACCTGGCTTACACCGGGTCCCAGTTGAAGTAGCTGGCGCTGGGGGCGCTGGGCGTAAAGTGCGGGCGCAGCGCCGGCATGGCGTGCTCGTGAATCAGTTCCGGCGTCCAGCCTTCGCCGCGGTGGATGATGCGGACGGGCCGGTGCTGGCTCATCAGCATGATCTCGTTCGAACGGACGTAGAAAATCTGGCCGCTCACATCTTTGGCCGCATCGCTCAGCAGGTAGGCCACCGGCGCTGCAATCTTGGCCGGAGTCATCGCCTCCTGCCGCTTGCGGCGCTTCTCGCCTTCCGGACCCTTGATCGGGATGGTCTCGATCATGCGGGTGAAGGCCGACGGGCTGATGATGTTGGAGCGGACGCCGAAGCGGCTCATGTCCAGCGCGATGGAGCGGGAGAGGCCCACAACACCCATCTTCGCCGCACCATAGTTCACCTGCCCGACATTGCCGACCAGGCCGGAGTTGGAGGTGAAGTGCACCATCGCCCCCGATTCCTGCTTGCGGAAATAATCCGCCGCGGCGCGGGCCACATAGAAATAGCCGGTCAGGTGCACGCCAATGACGCTGTCCCAGTCATCCTCCGTCATCTTGTGGAAGATGCGGTCGCGCAGAATGCCGGCGACGTTCACCACGCCGTCGATCTGGCCGAACGTGTCCACGGCCTGCTTGACCATGGCCTGGGCATCGTCCCAGTCGGCGATGGAACCGCCATTGGCCACCGCCTCGCCACCCATGGCGAGGATCTTGTCGACGGTTTCCTGGGCGGGACCGGTATCGCGGCCCTGGCCTTCGACCGTGCCGCCGAGGTCATTGACGACGACCTTCGCGCCTTCCTCGGCGCAGGTGATGGCGATCTGCTGGCCAATGCCACGGCCCGCACCGTTCACGAGGACAACTTTGCCCTCCAATAGTCCTTCAGACATGTGTCTCTATTCCTTTGAGTTCGCAGCGTTTGGAGCGTGCGGAAATACTTAGATCGGGTCCCAGCAGAACACGTCGCCGGAGCGGTCCAGCGCCTGGAAGCTGGGCAGCAGCGCCGGCATGCCGTCTTCGGCGATGCTCTTCGGCGTCCAGCCCTCGGCGTTGTGGACCGAGCGGATCGGGCGCGACTGGCTGAACAGCACCTGCTCGTTCATGCGGCTACCGAAAATCTGACCGGTGACGCCTTCCGCCGCGTCGGACAGCAGATAGACCACCATCGGCGCGATCTGGGCCGGCACCATGCGCTTGATCTTGGCAAGGCGGGCTTCCTGCTCCGGCGAGTTGGACGGAATGGTGCCGATCATGCGCGACCATGCGAACGGCGACATGCAGTTGGAGCGCACGCCATAGCGCGCCATGTCCAGCGCGATGTTCGTGCTCATGCCGACAATGCCCAGCTTGGCTGCCGCGTAGTTCGCCTGGCCGAAATTGCCGATCAGGCCGCTGGTCGAGGTGAAATGCACCATCGCGCCGGACTCTTGCGTGCGGAAGTGCTCCGCCGCGGCGCGGGCGACGTTGAACGAGCCCTTCAGGTGCACGGCGATGACGCTGTCCCAGTCCTGCTTGCTCATCTTGTGGAAGATGACGTCGCGCAGAATGCCGGCGACGTTGACGATGCCGTCGATCTTGCCGAACGTGTCGATGGCCTGTTGGACCATACCCTGAGCCGCCTTGAAGTCGGCGACGCTGTCGCCATTGACCACGGCCTCGCCACCGGCGGCGGCGATTTCGTTGCAGACCTCCTGCGCCGGGGTTGCATCGGCGCCCTCACCATCGACAGAGCCGCCGAGGTCATTGACCACCACCTTGGCGCCCTCTTTGGCGGCGAGCTTCGCCACTTCGGCACCGATGCCACGGCCAGCGCCGGTCACCAGCACCACTTTGCCGTCTAGCATTCCATCAGCCATCTTTGTGTCTATCTCCCTTGGGGATTTGCGGATGCCGGCAATCTAGAGAGCGGGGCGGATGGGTGCAATGGGGGCGGGCAGCGAATGGCGTTTAGAGGCGACGCATTCCCCAATTGGGGGATTAAGGAAAATTTTTTGTCTGATAGGGGATGGAGGCTTGAGGGGGGAGCGTTGCTAACTTCGCCTACGGCTTTAAACCAACAACAGGGGCATTGGCCTTATGAACCTGAAAGCATTGATACTCGCTGCCGTCGTCTCAATCGGGCTTGGCGCTAGGGCGCAAGCCGGCTTGGTGAAGGTGGAGGCGTCCGGAAGTTTCTCTCCGTTCAGCGTCAGTTACCCGGCGCAACACCCGAACTTCGACAGCAACGCGGATTGGTCTCTGTCGTTTCTCTATGACATGGATGCGGTTGCGGAGCTCGTCTCAACCGTCGAGGTGGTCCAGTTCTCCGCCACCGTTCGGAACCTGGACCTTCGCTTGAACAACCAGCCGGTCGCGGTACTACCGGAGGGGTCAAACTTTAATTCTATCTCTTATATCCGTTTGCAAAACAGAGAGATAATTCAAAGGTTCGAGACAGTGATAAGGCTAGATACCAGCGATCCA